>NZ_BTPD01000011.1:0-153587 GCF_036245625.1 Algoriphagus confluentis | reverse complement strand
CGGTCTGAGTCACCCCTTGTTTGATTAAAATTTCGATTTGGTACCTTTGCTCTGGGCTGAGATGATTGAATTTCTGCATGACAACACTAATTTAATTCTTCAGCCTAAGGAAGGAAGCCTAGGCTTCCTTCCTTAAACCTTTAGTGTTGCACTTATTACTTGAATCTGGGTAATCAGTTTTTTAAGCATGAGTCCTAAAATTGAAGTTTGGATTAATTTTGGTGAGATTTGTTTTCTGCTTTCAGCATTGGCTGTAAATCCCGCGAATATGGAGGACCAAATTCCATCCTGCTTCTTTTTTTGACTTCTTTTGAATTTTTTGGGCTATTGGTCTATTTTTTAGAAAGTTTTATCGAATACTTATACTAACTAGAGTGATATCTTTGATCCTTTGTTCGGTCAGGTCACCTATTATTTAGAAATATTGAAAGGCCTTTTTAAGGGAATACAAAAGAATTAGGAGTTCAAGACTTATGATTACCGGTGAAAAAAAATTAAAATCTTATCTCAGTTCATTTGGGATTCTATCCGACGATCAGATAGAACGATTTGTCCAATTGGCTAAAGTTAAGAGCCTTGCCAAAGGAGATTATTTTATTCGCCAAGGCCAAATCTGTAAGGAGATTTGTTTTGTTATTTCAGGTATTCTCAGGTCATATCATGTTTCTTCCAAAGGGAATGAGTTTACCTATTGTTTTACTTTTCCTTCTACCTTAATGACTGCTTATTCTTCTTTTATAACTCAGGAAGAAACCCTGGAAAATATTCAGGCCATCGCTCCTGTTGAATTTTTATTGATATCCAAGGCTGCTTTTGAAGAATTGGTAAATGAAAATTCCGAGTGGCAGGCTTTCTTGAAGATGGTGGCAGAGCGTGAATATGTAGCCTTGGAAAGGAGATTTTTTAAATTTCAACAGGAAACTGGCCAGGAAAGATATGAGGATTTGGTTCAGCAACAGCCTGACTTTTTTCATCATATCCCACTTCAATACTTAGCCTCTTATTTGGGAATTACACAAAGACATTTGAGCAGAATAAGAGCCCAGTTCCAGAAATAGACAATTGTCCTAGAGCACAAAATTTCACCTAGATACTTTTGGCCCTCAAAAAAATTGGCTAAAAATGAAGAAAATTTTGATTATCAATGGGCATCCCAATCCTGATGCATTTAATTCTGGCTTAGCCAGTGCTTATGCTCAGGGAGCTAGGTCAAAAGGAGCTGAAGTAAAGGAACTAACAATTTCCGAACTTCAATTTGATCCAAACCTCAAGTATGGGTATCAGAAAAGAATGGATTTGGAACCGGACCTAATTCTGGCCTGGGAAAAAATCCAATGGGCAGAACATTTGGTCTGGATTCATCCGGTTTGGTGGGGAGGACTTCCGGCGATTTCCAAAGGTTTTATCGATCGCTTGTTTTTGCCGGGAATGGCGTTTCAATACAAAAAAGACTCGGTTTATTGGGATAAATTATTGAAAGGGAAAACAGGAAGAATTCTAACTACCCTCGATCAACCGGGTTGGTATTATTGGCTGATGTATGGAAGGCCGAGTATTAATCAGCTTAAGAAGTCTACCTTGGAGTTTTGTGGAGTGAAGCCGGTAAGGGTCTCCACTTTTGGGATCATTAAGAATTCTACCTTAAAACAGCGTAGCAAGTGGATGGACGAAGCAAAAGCTTTGGGAGAGAAGGATGGACTAAAACATTAATAAATCTTTTAGTAAAATTTTCGAATTAGGAATTAACCAATGGTTCTACTCCGTCTTCTTCCATTTCATTTGAAATTGGATAAATAAAAAAGTAATACTGACAGAGTAGGTCATTGGTTAGTTTTTTTTGCCGATGCCGGTCAAAGGTTAAGGATGAGATCGAGTTTATTACCATTGGAAATAAGATGGAAGATATGAATCGGACTTCAATTGAAAATAAGTTTGGGAAATTCCTTAAAGAGAATTTCCCAATCTCCGATGCAGAACTTGCCAGCAGTCTCACAAGATTTTCAAACTTACCTTTGAAAAAGTCGGAGTTTTTTGTTCAACAAGATGAAATATGTCGCAGTGTGGGATTCATTCTCAAAGGGACTTTGAGAACTTTTTACCTCGATGAAAAAGGAGAAGAAATCACCTCTTGCTTTTGTGCGGAAAATAATTTCAGTACTTCATTTAAAAGTTTTATTTTTCAAAAACCTTCATCCTTGAGTATTCAGGCGATGGAAGATACCGAACTTATGGTCATTGATTTTGATCACCTTCAAACCCTGTACAAATTGAGTTCAACTTGGCAGATGATTGGCAGAGTGTTGGCGGAAAAAGAATATCTGGCCATGGAACGTTATGCCTCTTTTCTGAATTCGGAAACAGCTAAGGAAAAGTACTTGCGTTTGATAAAGGAGCAGCCTGCCGTTTTAAATTTAGCCCGAGTTGAAGATATTGCCTCTTATTTGGGGGTAACCCGAAGAACTCTTTCCAGAATTCGAAAGGAAATTTCATTAAAAAATTGAGGACAATTGTCCTCGATTTTGAAGTTTGAAGCTTTCATTTTTGTCTCATTGAAAAACTGAATAGTGATAAAATAGATCTAGCCTTTCTTCTTCTGGCAATTTAATTGGTCCTTTTGCCTTGCTTGCTGTCTATGACGGTTTCTACCTACATATTCTCAAATTTGGATTGCATAGGCAGAAAGAAAGCCAGTTTGAACATTTGACACATTCGCTTAGGGCTCTGATCTTTCCAGTAATGGTATATTTTCTTTTTGTTCTTCAGGATAGCATCATTGGATTCTATGTAGGTATTGCCTTGGTAATTTTAGATTTGCTTATTCTTGGACTGGATGCCCTACATGGAAAAAGACAGTAGGCGGTTTATGGGAGGCCTACCGCGTTGGGAATATATTTTACATCTTTTTGTGAATGGTTTTCATTTTGCTACGATTGCTGTTTTTTTGGCAATCAAAATAAACCTTACCGAAATGGGTCTGATTGTAGTGCAGAATTTTTATGAGTTTGAGTATTTCAAGCTATTTCAAAGAGTGGTAATTAATCTCATTCCCGGAGGGATCCTAATGGGCATATTGCATTTTCTTCTTATGTGTTCCCACCCAGCAAACTGGCTTACTAGCCTTATGGACAAACTAAATTGCTGTAAATTAAAAATGGACAGTCGGGTTTGATCCTGATATAGACTGAATTCTTTCACCTGAGCGATTAACTTCTGTGATTCAATCCTTAGAGTCAGATCCTTTGGTTATTAAGATGTTTTTCTTTTGACTTTTAAGGGGTTTTGATAAACAAAAAAAATCAAATAATTGAAAATCAATGTTATTTATATGAAGTTACAGAGTTGGTTAAGCTTTATTCTGTATTCGGAATTCAGTCTTTAAGGATTTGATTATTACTTAATTTTCAAAAATCCGTTCCACTTTTGGGCGATAACTGCTTCCGATCGGTAGGATAATTTTATCTAGTTCCAGGTGGGTTGAATAAAAAACGGTTACTCGGTTTTTGTTGACAATAAAGGATTTGTGAATTCTAAGAAAATTTGTAGCCAGTTCATTTTCCAATTGCCCTAGCTTGTATTTGATCAGTAGCTTTTTACCATTGGTTAGATTGATTTGGACAAAGTCTTTGGAGCTTTCCAAATAAAGAATGTCATCCTGGTTCAATTGGTAAATCTTTACGCCTGATTTAACTTTTATATATTTTTCTGCCTTTTCTTCCGCCTGGGTGGGGGATTGAATTTGGTTGCGCCTTCTTCTGTTGAATTTTTCAATGGCTGCCAAAAATCGCTCAAAGGTGATAGGCTTTAACAAATAGTCAATGATTTCAAATTCATAGCCCTGTATTGCATATTCCCGATACGCAGTGGTTATAATGACTGCCGGGGGATCCTTAAGAATTTTAAGCAACTCAATCCCGGATATTTTTGGCATTTCAATATCCAAAAACAAGAGATCCACCCTTTTTTCATTCAGGAAAGCGCTTACCTCCAATGCAGTACTGCATGTCCCGCTTAAGACCAATAATCCAGAATCGGTGATGTGTTTTTGAAGTAACTGAACCGCAAATGGTTCATCATCCGCTATAAGACAAGTTGCTTTCATGTAAGGTTAATTTTCAACTGGGTACGGTAAATACTGCCTATTTCTTTAGAATCTATTTGATGTCTGGTAGGGTAAATGAGATGAAGTTGATGGCGAACATTTTTAAATCCAATTCCGCGTTCTGTATGGCTTTGGGGATCAAAAGTGTTTTCAGTGAGCATGCAAAACTTCCCCTTGGTGGCATTGATTTTAATTTTGAGAATCGCTTTGCCAGTTGTTTTTTCTACCCCGTGCTTAAACATATTTTCTACCATTGTCAACAAAATCAACGGGGCAATCGAATAGTCGGAGTCAATGGAGAATTCTTGATCTATTAATAATCGATTGCTGTACCTGAGTTTTTGCAGGGAGATGTAATTGTTTAAGAGGTTAATCTCCTGATTTAAGGGTACAAATTTTTCATCGCAGCGGTATAGCAGATAATCCAGAATTCCCGAAAGCTTTTCTATAGAAACAGCAGTCATAGGTGATCCCTGAACTGCAAGTGAATAAATGTTATTGAGCGTGTTAAAAAGAAAGTGGGGATTTAATTGGGCCTTCAATGCAGCTAGCTCAGCAGTTTTTTTTTCGGCTTTAATCCTTAACTGGTGACGAAGTAGCTGTTGTCTTTCCAATAATTGATGAAAGAACAGGAAAGGAAAAGTTCCCGCGAATATTCCGATAAAGTAATACCGAAACAATACTTTCCATTGAGTAAAAATCTCAAAGGCAGTTTCTTGATTCCCGGTTTTATGACTTTGAATTGGTTCCAAAAGGTAAACCACTGAAAATCTGCTGGCCACACAAATAAGATAAATCCCGAGTATGAATTCTAAACTCGTTTTTATTACTTCCTTTCCCCAAAGGATTCTGGGTAAAATTCGTAAGGCAAGAAAATAGGCACATGCCATTATTGCGGTAAGTCGAAAAAGTATCCGGAATATTCGATCATCAAGGGCTACATCGATTATTTCCACTCCCTCTTTTTCGGAAAAGACATAGGGGGTCAAATAGAAAAGAAAAAGAATGCCCCAAAAAGCAATATGAAGGACTTTTGATTGAGGGGATGCTAAGAACTCATTCTCTGGGTTTCGCCTGTACATAAATTTAAAAGTAAGTATTGCCTGTAGAAATTAGAAGCCATTCAGCTGAAAGCCCAAGAATTGAAGACAAACACGGTCTTTTTAAAGATATCCTTTCCTGCATGGTTTGTGGATCCCCTTTTGAGGGTTTGGTCGAAAATTTCAGTGGAGCTGTGGCAAAGCCAATATTTTTATCCCCATATAAATTTCAACCTACGGATAATATAGATTCAAATGAAGTTCATTAAAATAAGCTTGTTGATTTCAGTAATAGGAATCCTATCAATTTCTTCATACGGACAAAAAGAGCCCCCCACCGATCAAGAGCAAATAAGAGAGCTACTAAAGACCTTTATGGAATGTATCCGGACAAGGGATACCCTAACGATGTTTTCATTGTTCGCAGATGCCCCGGTCACTTGGATTGGAGTTTGGAAACCTGAAACTCAGAAAGAAAGACTTGAGATGGATCCAAAAGCTCCGGCTTACAAAATCTCGGATTATAAAACATGGTTTGGCAACGTGATAAAGAATGGTGTTAAACAAGAACTGTTTTCTAATGCAGTGATTGTCCAAGATGGATCTATTGGTTCAGTGACCTTCGATTATAGCTTTTGGAACCAGGGAAAAAAGGGAAACTGGGGCAAGGAAAGCTGGGGGTTGATCAAGGTTGACGGCAATTGGAAAATTGCCAGCGTCATTTTCTCAATGGAGCTAGAGAGGGTGCTCAAACAGCCCGCGGAAATTCATGGGCCTCCCGTTACTATAAATCCGGAAATTGAGAAATATATTCAAAGTCAAGTAAATATCATTGATTTTAAGGGAACAGTTTTGGTAGCAAAAGGGGATTCTATAATCCATCAATCAGCATATGGAATGTTTGATGTAGAGAACAAAATACCCAATGAGCTAAATACACAGTTTTTGATAGGCTCCCTCACCAAATCCTTCGTGGGAGTCGCCGTTATGAAACTAGTGGAAACTGGTTTGGTTGATTTGAAAGCTCCCGTCCTAAATTATATCCCCAATCTGAAGGCAGAATTGGCGGAGGATTTACAGGTACATCACTTATTAAAACAACAATCTGGATTAGCTCCCAGCTTTGATGATTTGACAGAATTTGAAATAATGGACATCTCATCCTCCGAACTGTTGGATATAATAAATACTTCACCAAGAAGTTTTCAACCAGGCGAGAAATATCAATATAGCAATATCAATTATTCCCTTTTGGCAATGGTAATTGAAAATGCCTCTGGGGTACCTTATCCAGATTACTTAAATGAGCAAATTTTCAAGCCCCTTGGGATGACTCAAACAGGAATGGAGCGCCTAAGTAATATTCCTGAAAATAGGGCGGTGGGATATCGGGAAATTTTTGGGAAAGTCAGAAGAGTGCAAAATGTGGTTTCCTATGCAATGGGTGCCGGAGATATTTACTCCACATCTTCAGACCTATTCAATTGGAGTAGGGCCTTGAACACTGACAGACTATTAACTGCTGAAAGCAAAGCATTGCTTTTTGAGGCCGGAAATGAAGATTGGGGGTATTATGGGTATGGATTTAGAATTCAGCCTTACCTAAGAAAGGAAACAATAAATGGGCCCGGAACTCTTATCCGACATGGAGGAACTATGAATGGGTTTATTTCAAATTACAGCTACTACAGGGAAGATGATATTACGATAATCTTACTGAGTAATTTTAGAAACGTTCCGATTCGAAGACTTAGTTTCGATTTAAAAGAAATAGTTTTGGGAACCTCAATTCAAAATCGAAAAAACATCCACAAGGAGTAAATTTACAACTTGTTTTGGACCTTGGAATGAATGGATTGATTACCCGTTTTATTCGCTTAAAAAGCGAAAAAGTAAGACATCCTTTTTAAGGGTGTCCAGGTTTTTATACGCAAATCGTCCAAAAATGGGGGTTATGGTTTTAAATCAAAACCTTGAAATTTTAGGGGAAAACCTTTTCGAAAACTTTCAAATAGAACCCTGGAATTATTTCGTCGGCAAAAAAGGACTCTACGTATCCACCAACAATCCTAATCGGGATGATTTTGATGAGAACTTTCTGAGGTATGACATCATGAGATTTGAAGGACTGGAGTATGAGGATTGAGCGCTTCATTCTCTGGATAGGGCTAATTTGGTTAGGAGCATGTTCCTCTCCTGCCAAGTCAAAAGTTGATTCGATCCCAGGTATCCCAAAATCAAAGGAATGGATCTTCCTAATTCATCCAAAAGGATTTAAAACAAGCCTGAATAGTTTTTAGAGCGAACTTGAACACCTATCCACTTTTGCAGCTAACTAAATGAAGGGAGTCAAAGTTTTTTAGTCTACTTAATGGCAATATTGATTTTGGCCTATATGAATTGAAATTAGACTTAAGTCCAATTCTTTTGAAAAAGAAAAAAACAGGATTGGTAGATTGATTAAGTTTTTATTAGTTGAAGTGATCTTATTGGCCAGCTGATCAAAAGGAGAAGAATTCTTGCCTGCTTTGAGTGGAATTCAAGATTTCTAATACTAACAAAGATGTACAAAGTTAAAATGATCGTGCTAGGGGCTGCTTTGATCGCAGCCGGCACATTCGGTGTTTCCTATTTCGGGGCAAGTGAAGTGGAAGCCCAAGGTGGACCAATTGCACAATGTTCATGGAACGGTGAAAACTGTTTTGATCCTATAGATCAGAATATGTGCATTTGCGAAGAAAAAGAGGAGGATAATTAAAATAGCACACTTCTCTTTTAAGGCAATCCTGTTTAGAAATTAAGAAGGATTGCCTTTTCTAAATGTTTTAAGGAACTTAATCTCAATCGAAAGACGTGATAAAGACATCGAAAAATAGACTGTTGATTTTTACAAAGAACTTTTTCAATTTATCTATCCTGATTTCGACAATCGGTTTTTTTACTGCTTGTAATGGAGGAAAAAATAATGGCCAGTTTAAGGCCTATAAGCATGATATGTTAGAAATCAAGCTTTCTGAGAACTTTTTACCTTCATCCCATAAAATTCAATACATCGATGCAGATTCGGGGGAATATCTAGCAACAGTTAACAGATCCTTGAGGAAGATTGAGCTCTTATCCCTCAGTTCACTTTCATCAGTGCATCAGATTCATTTACCTCTCGATGGCCCAAATAAAATCGGAAGCGAAAATGGATTTCGAATCGTAAATCCAGATTGTGTCATTATCGCTACAATTCCCCCAGCCATCAAAATCATGGATTTTCAAGGAAAACTTAAAAAAACCATTCCTATCCGAGATCCTGAAAACAGGGTAAACTTTCTAACCTCGGATAACCGACTTCCATTTCTTTTCGGGGATAACTCAATTTATGGCGCGCAACCCTTTTTCAAAAATATGTATGAGATGTCCAAAGAGGACATTCAAACCTCAAAACATATCTATCGAGTCCAACTGGAAAATAACCAAGAAAAGGTTGAATGGCTTCCTGCAAATCATCCAAAGGATATTTGGGATAAAGGAAGAAAAAGTATGGAACTTACTTGGGCTAGCTTAGGTGATTCCATAATCGTGTCTCCTACTAGCGATCATAGACTATGGGTTGTATCAAAAAAACGAGGAGAACTACTCAGTCATATGGAAGTAAAATCAAGATGGGTAAATAATTTCCCGATTTTAGATCAACTTCCATACGGAGATACAGGGATGATTAAAGCTCTTAAAAATGACCGATATGAACTCCTTTTAGCAGACCCCTATCGAAATGTTTATTATAGGTTTTTTTTTCGGGGATTTGATTTAGAGGAATTTGAGGGTGTCTCTGTTAGAGATCTTTTTGGAGATCGTCCTAAAATAGGCGTGATGGTTATAAATCAAAATCTTGAAGTGTTGGGGGAGCATGTTTTCGAAAACTTTCAAATTGAGCCTTGGAACTATTTCGTCGGCAAAAAAGGACTCTACGTATCCACCAACAATCCTAATCGGGATGATTTTGATGAGAACTTTCTGAGGTATGATATTATCCGATTCGAGGGACTGGAGTATGAGGATTGAGCGCTTTATTCTCTGGATAGGGCTAATTTGGTTGGAGGCATGTTCCTCTCCTTCCAAATCAAAAGTTGCCTCGATCATTGGTATCCCAGAACCCAAGGAATGGATTCTAGTCATTCATCCTGAAGGATGCGAAACCTGTCTGGATAGTTTTTAGAGCGAACTTGAACACCTATCCACTTTTGGAGCTAACTAAATGAAGGGAGTCAAAGTTTTTTAGTCTACTTAATGGCAATATTGATTTTGGCTTTTATGGATAGAAATTAGACTTAAGTCCAATTCTTTTGAAAAAGAAAAAAACAGGATTGGTAGATTGCTTAAGTTTTTATTAGTTGAAGTGATCTAACTGGCCAGCTGATCAAAGGGAGAAGAATTCCTGCCTACTTCAAATGGAATTCAAGATTTAATGTACTAACAAAGATGAACAAAGTTAAAATGATCGTGCTAGGGGCTGCTTTAATCGCAGCCGGCACATTCGGTGTTTCCTATTTCGGGGCAATCGAGGTAGAGGCTCAAGGAGGACCTATAATGCAATGTGATTGGGATGGTAGCTACTGTAAAAAACCAATCGATAAAACACCTTGTGGCTGCGAAGACCCAACTGGCACCTAAATTAAAATTTAGAGGAATTACTCATATTTGAGTAATTCCTCTTTATTCAGACAAATTCCGATATGCCAAATAAATTACCTTTCTTTCTTATTCCTGTTTTTTTGGGAGCATGTGTTTCAATTACCAACGAAATGCAACTTAGTTATGCCGAGGTATTTGATTCTATTTTAATCCCTCTTGATACTGGCTTTGCCCCAAACAACCAAAGAACCCAATTGATAACTACTGATTCAGGAGAATACTTAGCCATCATGAATAAGGTCGATGCTTCTATTCGATTTTTTAGCATTGACCAAGAAAAAGAATCTTTCATTATCCCTCTTTTTAAGCAAGGCCCAAATCGAATAGGGGTGGACAATGGATTTCACATAGTGGCCAAAGATTGCTTACTTTTAGCAACTATTCCTCCTAAAATTTTAATAATCAACTTCCAAGGAGAAATTGAGAAATCAATTTCTGTTAAAGATCCCAATAATTTGGTCAACTATCTTTCCTCCACAAATGAAACGCCTTTTTTATTTGGTCAAAATTCCATCTTCGGAGCACAACCTTTTTTTCAAAACATTTACCGCGTTAATGATTCAGATATTCAATCCTCTAAACATATATATAAGGTTAATTTTCAGGAAAATGACAGTATTAAAACAAAATGGCTTGAAGTTTTTAGGCCTAGTGATTCTTGGAAGGATGGAAAAAAAAGTATGGATTTCACTTGGTTGGAAATTGGAGATACAATCTTAGTTTCACCTCACACAGACCACCGACTTTGGGTAATATCCAAAGAAAAAGAGAAAGTAATTTCCTATCCAACTGTAAAGTCTAAAAACGTAAATAGTTTCAGAATTATAAAAGGATATCCGGTAGGAGATCAAGGTATTATTGAAACTTTAGAAAACGATCAATACGATTTAATCCTTTACGATAAATTTAGAAACGTCATTTATCGATTCTATTTTCAAAAAATTGACCTTGAGGGATTTTCAAGATTCAGTGTAAGAGAATTATACGCAAATCGTCCAAAAATGGGGGTTATGGTTTTAAATCAAAACCTTGAAATTTTAGGGGAACACCTTTTCGAAAACTTTCAAATAGAACCCTGGAATTATTTCGTCGGCAAAAAAGGACTCTACGTATCCACCAACAATCCTAATCGGGATGATTTTGATGAGAACTTTCTGAGGTATGATATTATCCGATTCGAGGGACTGGAGTATGAGGATTGAGCGCTTTATTCTCTGGATAGGGCTAATTTGGTTGGAGGCATGTTCCTCTCCTTCCAAATCAAAAGTTGCCTCGATCATTGGTATCCCAGAACCCAAGGAATGGATTCTAGTCATTCATCCTGAAGGATGCAAAACCTGTCTGGATAGTTTTTAGAGCGAACTTGAACACCTATCCACTTTTGGAGCTAACTAAATGAAGGGAGTCAAAGTTTTTTAGTCTACTTAATGGCAATATTGATTTTGGCTTTTATGGATAGAAATTAGACTTAAGTCCAATTCTTTTGAAAAAGAAAAAAACAGGATTGGTAGATTGCTTAAGTTTTTATTAGTTGAAGTGATCTAACTGGCCAGCTGATCAAAGGGAGAAGAATTCCCGCCCACATCAAATGGAATTTAAGATTTCTAATACTAACAAAGTTAAAATGATCGTGCTAGGGGCTGCTTTAATCGCAGCCGGCACATTTGGCGTTTCCTATTTCGGGGCAACCGAGGTAGAGGCTCAATCTTCCACTTCATATTGTGAATGGAATGGAAATGATTGTAAAAGTCCTCAAAAGACCAATTATTGCATTTGTGAGGATCCTTCAGGTAACTAAATAGAGTTAGGGCGTCTATTAAAGTAAATTTATGGACGCCTTTTTATATCATGTAATTCAAGATTACAATAGGATGAGAAAATTTACCTTTTGTCTTTTTTCATTTTTTCTCTTGGCCTGTCAGGACAAAGGATCAAATAATACCTTACAAGGAATTACTTTTGATCAGTTAGAGATTCCACTTCTATTAGATTTTAATCCTGACCGAGTAAGAAGTCAATATTATGAAAGTGATTCAGGAGAATTTTTAGTAGTACTCAACAAAACAAGATTTTCATTGGGGTTTTTCAGTATAGAGGAAAGGAGATTAGTAAAATCAATTCCCCTCACAAAAGAAGGGCCTAACGGGATTGGATTAGATAATGGATTTTTAATTATTTCTGAAGACAGCATTTTAGTAGCCACAATTCCACCTAAAATCAGGTTGTTGAATTCCGAGGGTAAGCTTTTAAGAAGTTATCCTGTCGAAAATAAATCGAATGATGTAAACTACATTTCCTCCACTAATGAAGTCCCATTTTTATACTCGGACAAAACGTTTTTTGGCATCCAACCATTTATTGATAATTTCTTCGAAATCACTGAGAAAGAAGCAACTTCAATTGATATGATTTTTTCAGTTGATTTTTCTAAAGCAGATCCAAAAGCAGATTGGTTGCCAATAAAAAGGCCTTCGGGTTTTTGGGATGAGGGGAAAAAAGATGAAAATCTTTCTTGGACAGAAAGAGGAGACAGCATAATTATTGCTCCTTATACTGATCATGGAATTTGGATAATTTCAAAAAAGCAAAAAAAACTACTCCAAGTAATTGAATGTAAATCCAGCTTCATAAATGAATTTCACCTATTAGATAAAAATGAATTAGGAGGGGATAAAGGAATTATACAGAGTCTGGAGCGCGACAGGTATGAAATCATCATGTATGACAAGTATAGAGATGTCTTCTACAGGATGTTTTTTCCGAGAGTGGAAATAGAGAAGTTTGATTTTACAGCCAGACAGTTGTTTGCAAATCGACCTCTTGTAGGAGTAATGGTTATGGACAAAGAATTTAATCTAATTGGTGAACATTTATTTCAACCACATTATGTTCAGCCATGGAACTATTTTGTAGGCAAAAAAGGGCTCTATGTTTCTACCAACAATCCGAATCGAGATGATTTTGATGAGAATTTTCTGCGGTACGATATCATCCGATTTGAAGGGCTGAAGTATGAGGATTGAGCGCTTTATTCTCTGGATAGGGCTAATTTTGTTGGAGGCATGTTCCTCTCCTTCCAAATCAAAAGTTGTCTCGATTATAGGTATCCCAGAACCCAAGGAATGGATTCTAGTCATTCATCCTGAAGGCTGCAAAACCTGTCTGGATAGTTTTTACAACGAACTTCTTTTGCTTCCTATGGAAAGCCCGGGGGCCATTGTATTGGTCGCAAAAAATTCCAAAACGTTGAGGCTTCATCCATTCATCGAAAATTCACCGATCCCACTTTACCTCGATGAAGAAAAAATATTGATCCAAAAAGGAGTGGTACAAATGACGGATCAAATTCTGCTTTTTAGAAATGATGACCTTAAATTCTTTGATATTTTGGATTATGAAACTGCACTAAAGGAAATTAAATGAATTCAGGAGAATATCTTCCTCGCTGAAGTAGATTACTCGATTTGATCTTGATTTTTATGACATTTCTGGTGATCAAGGTTTTGAATCACAGTAGCTAAAGCTGAAACGGATACGTACCCAAGCATTAATTTTAATTAGGTTTATTGTCTGGGTTTTCACATTCTCATTAATCCAAACTTCAACTTGCCCCAATATAACGTGAACAACTATTTTTCAGGAATTTTAGCCTTTTTCCTTTTTTCATACACTTTTACCAATGACCCATTACCGAAGATCATTGCTTCCTTCCAACGATACCTTGCCGAGATTCCTGAGGAAAAAATATACCTCTACCAAGACAGAGAGATCTATGCTTCAGGGGAAACGATTTGGTTCAAGGCTTACCTTACGAAAGGCCCTTTTCATATTCCTTCTACGATTAGTAGTACCGTCTATGTTGAGTTGATTAACGCTCAAAACGAACTTATCCAAAAGGAAATCATTTATTCTCCAAGTGGATTTGGCAGCGGTCAACTTCAACTTCCGGATTCCTTGCAATCAGGCTCCTACCTCATTAGGGCTTATACCCAATGGATGAAAAACTTTGGAGAAGAATATTTCTTTCAGCGCTCAATCAAAGTTCTTTCTGAATTTTCTTCTCCCCGTCTACACTCTCAAATAGTCCCCGATCTGGATCTCCAATTTTTCCCAGAAGGGGGAAATCTGGTGGATGGGATTTTAAGCAAAGTCGCCTTCAAAGCCTTGGATTCAAATGGCTTGGGTAGAAAAGTCAAAGGAAAAATCTTTGAGGGAACTCAGGAAATTGGATCATTTGAAAGCAATCAGTTAGGTATGGGTGTTTTCGCCTTATTACCTGAAAATGGAAAATCCTACACTGCCCATATTATGGGGCATGACGAAGCCTTCCCCTTGCCTTCCCCATTGGAATCAGGATTGGTCATGTCGGTGACCAATTCCCCAAAATCCGATGAAGTAGTCGTCAGGTTTCTAACTTCAGAAAAGTCTCCCGGGAAATCTTTATTTCTGTTTGCTCTGAGTCGAGGTCTGGTTTGTGCCACAGGACAAGTTGATCTTTCCAGTCAAGTGGCTTTTGTTAGGATCCCGAAGAAGGAATTTCCAACCGGAATCGCCCAGTTATCTGCCTTGGATGAAAATGGTCTTCCCCTGGCGGAACGGCTTATTTTTATCGATCATCAAGATCATTTACAGATCAAAATCACCACTGACAAGGCTACCTATCAGCCACGAGAACGGGTATGACTGGACATCGAGGCGAAAACCAAGGAGGGCAAACCCGCCTTCGCCAACCTCTCGCTCAGCGTGGTAGATGCGGAACAGTTGGAGGAATCTGAAAATGGAACCTCCATCCTCACTCAGCTCTTGCTTACCTCCGAACTCAGGGGATACATCGAAGAACCTGGTTATTATTTCAACACCAAGAACTCCGATCGGGTAGAAGCCCTGGATTATTTGATGCTCACGCAAGGTTGGCGAAAATACACCATAAAGGATGCCTTGACGGGAACTGTTCCAGAGGTAAAATTTCCAAAAGAGCAGGGAATCACTATTCATGGAACCCTTAAAAATACAAAAACAGGCCAAACAGAGGCAGGAGGAACGATTTCCTTTCTGTCTCTCTATCCGGTAATTTCCTCGGTAACTACGGTTTCTGATAAAAACGGAAAGTTTAAGTTGCAGAATCTTATCTTTTTTGACTCTACTGGGGTAATTCTGGAAGGAAAATCAAAAAATAATCGATCAGCTATGGAGATTCAGTTGGAAAAAGAATCGAACCTATTGACTTCTTTGATTTGGGATCGCCAAAGATGGAATGCACACTCGGCATCTGAGCAAAAATTTATTTCAGAATCTATGCTTAGAAAAAATATCAACCGGGCTTTTGATGTCGATACTACAGGGTTTCTTTTGGATGAAGTTGAAATTCAAGGTAGAAAAATAGATGAATTTCCTCAAGGGACGCGAATTTATGAGAGCGGAACGGTAAATATGCAAGTGGCAGGCAATCCAGGGCTGGAAAACCTCCAGCATCCTCTGGATCTGATTAAAGGCCGGGTAGCGGGGGTACAAGTTATCGGTGGTGCTGTATTCATTCAGGGTATTAGTTCGATTAACAGTTCATCTGCCCCCTTGATCTTGGTAGATGATTTCCCGGTAAGCCCGGAATTTTTGTACACCATTCCTGTGTATGATATCGAGCGATTTTCTGTATGGAAAGGTGCTGATACAGCCATTTTCGGTGCTCGAGGAGCGAATGGAGTGATTGCTTTTTATACCAAAAAAGGAAGGTCCTCTGCTCTATTGGACGATCAGCCTACACGACAGCCTAATCCCCAAGGACTGAAAGGATATCAGATGAACCGGGAATTTTATTCGCCTATATACCTACCTCAAGACCCTCCATCTCCAAAGCCAGACCGCAGGGTGACACTCTTCTGGGCACCTATGATTCAAACCGATTCTTTGGGAAATGCGACAGTCACTTTTTACAATTCAGATAAGGAAACCACCATCAAGGCTGAAATCGAAGGACTGAGTCAGGAAGGGAAAGCGGGAACTTCACAAATTTTATATCAGATTAAAGAATAATTCAGGATAAGTTACCCCGAAGAATTTGCATTGATTTTAAATTCCATGCAATCAAGGGAAATTGTTGTTGACCTAAAAAAATTCACTGGTTCTATTTTGATCTAATGGATCATTTTCATCTTAATTAGCTGATGAGAGAACAGAGAAAGCTATGTTTTATGATCTGAAAAAAAACAGAAAATGTTTATCCTCAATGATACAAGTAGATCAAAATGGCCTCGACTTCGCTCGGCCTCCGGGTTTGGAGTCATTGATGGGAGGGGAGGAAAATGGGGAGCAGCCCCATTTTTCTCCGCTTTTCAACTTAGAAAACCAAGGGTCACCTAGCTAAGTCGAGGTGAAACAATATAAAATTAGGTAACTGGTAGGATTGCGGATAATCAGAAAACAGAATAAAAAAATCCGGCCTAGCTGACCGGATTTTATTAAATTAGTTTAATTGAGTAAAATTAATTATACCCAGGATTTTGTTGGATAGGAGCAGTTGAATTGGATTGGATTTCTTCCAAAGGTATAGGCCAAATAAACAAATGACTTGTGTATGGAATACCATGATCAGTAGGAATTGTCCTTTGACCGGTATAGAATTCAATGCTTGTTATGGATCTGGAAGTAGCTTTAGCAGGAACTCCCGGTATAACACCTGCACCTGCCAGTCTGTGCAAATCGGCCCATCTTCTACCTTCGGCTAAGAATTCTATTCTTCTCTCATTGTAAATGGCAGTCAAGATGCCATCTTTTCCGCCTAATCCAGAAACCGTATGGGCAGGGATTGAAGCAGGAAGAGCTCGGCTTCTTACAGAGTTCAACAAGGTGACAGCTGCATCTAAGTTATTCAACTGGGCATTGGCTTCAGAGGCGTTCAATACTACTTCAGCAAATCTCAGAATCACGTTTGGATCAGTATAGGTTACAGGATCAGTATATTTATCTGTATACACTCCTGCAGAACTTTGAGAGGTTAAGTCTCTTCGGGTATCTTCTTCTAACCAGAAGTTAGCAGTCCAAATTAGTGGGGAGATTTTTACCAAACCTCTTGCGCCATTATTAGGATTGCCATACATAGATGCCAATGCACCATTTACCCCCGGATTGGAGGCGTCAGAATTGACAAAAGAGAAGATATTATCCGAACTGGTTGCAGTTCTGAAGGGGGTTGCTGGATTGGGAGTAACCGCATAGGAACCTTTGATTTTATCAAATTCAGCAATCACACCGGCCCAATCTTCCATGTGAAGCTTAACTCTTGATTTTAGCGCAATTGCAGCCCCTTTATTTGCTCTTAATGCGGTGCCTGTTGGCAATAAAGTTTCGGCTTCGTTCAAATCTGCCAGTAATTTGGCATAATCTTCCTCTACAGTTCCTCTTCCTACTGCTTCTCCGGCTGGTACTTTTGGAACATCATTAATGGCAAAAGTTCTGTAGGGTACTCCAAGTGAACTTGGATCATCGGAATAAGGCCTGGCAAAGTGGATCAACAATTCGTGATGAGCCAAAGCCCTTAAGAACAGCATTTCTCCTCTGTATTGATCTCTTTGTGCCTGCGTCAAAACTCCGCTGGCCAAAGCAGGATCAAGGTTTTCCAACACGATATTGGCTCTGTTGATCATTCTGTAAAGAGAGATCCACATACCATTGTTGTTGGCTGTATTTGGATTATAGGTTCCGGTGTAAGTGATTTCATAGAACAACTGATCGTTGTACATATCTTCTCCCCTTAAATCACCCTGTTCCACATTGGCCGCGCCAAAAGGGTAGCCCCGTTGTACTGCACCAAGATAAAAACCTCGTTGAGCGGATTCATATACACCCAATACCGCGGAATTTACTCTTGCAGCGGTGGTAAATGCCTCTTGGTCTGGAATTAGGTTAGCAGGGGTTAGGTCAATCACATCACAAGAGGCAATTGCACCCATCATAGCCAATCCGGCTGCAACAAGTTTGAAATTTTTTATAGAATACTTATTCATTTTTTTCTTCGTTTAGGAGTTTGAAATTAGAACCCAACGTTTAGACCCAAAGTGTAGGTACGGATCACAGGAGCAACATTATTGTCTACACCGAAGCTCAATTGACCCGAGAAAGTATTTGATTCAGGATCTATTCCGGAATAGCTGGTGAAAGTGAATGGATTCTGAACCTGAGCAAAGAATCTTGCATTTCCAACAGCTCCGTTGAAGGCAGACTGAAGTACTGAACTTGGGATAGAATAGCCTAGGATAATGTTTTGAATTCTTACGAAATCACCTTTTTCCACAAATCTGCTGTTTGCAGCTGAGGTCAACCAAGTATTAGAATCACGACCAGAGTACAATTTAGGAACGTCAGTTACCTGACCGCTTTCTGTCCACCTGTTCAAGATAGAAGCGTGGTTATTAGAGAAACCAAGACCCATCAAACCTCTCAAAGATTCGTTCATGATATAATTTCCTCCCGAGAATCTGGTAAAGATTTCGGCATCAAAGTTTCCGAACTTGAAAGTATTGCTCCAACCTCCTTGCCATTTTGGAAGGGTGTTACCCAAGAAGAATTGAGTTGGGGCGGAACCTGCATTGGTAGTTACTCCAGGATTTGCGGGATCATAAGCTCTCCATGCAGAAGCACCTACTAATTGCACGATGTTTTCGCCACTGTAGTACAATACGTTTCCATTGGCAGGGTTAACGCCAGCCCATTTAAATCCATACAATTGAGCTATTGGGCCACCTACTTCAGTTCTGTTGTAAGTGCCAGTCAAAGGCTGAACTAAGCTTGTTACCTCATTTTTGATAAAGGTGATGTTAAAATCTGTGTTCCAGGAGAATTTACCCCGGTTTACCACATCAGCAAATACCCTTAATTCCAAACCAGAGTTGACCATTGCCCCAACGTTTTGGTTAATACTGTTACCTGGAATACCCAAAGAAGGTGGGGTTGGAGCAGCCAAGATCAATCCGTCTACATCGTTATTGAAATAGTCAGCAGAGAAGGTCACTCTACCAATAGTCATATCCAAACCAACGTTAAACTTCTTGGAAGTTTCCCACTGCAAAGCGCCGTTAGCTACTCGAGCATATCCGATACCTGCACCAGCACCGCCCAGAACTGGAGAGAAACCACCAAATGCAGCGAAGGAACCAATGCCCGTGTTACCTACTTCTGCATAAGAGGCTCTGAATTTCAAATCAGAAATTAATTCGGAATTGAAAAAGGATTCGTCAGAAACTCTCCATCCTACGGATCCTCCAAAGAAAGTACCCCGCTTATTGTCTCCTATCAAATCAGAGATACCATCATTTCTTACAGTGAATGAAGCCAGGTATTTTCCTTTGAAGCTGTAGTTCAGTCTTCCAAAGTAAGAATCAAAACCTTGTTCAACATAGCCACCACCTGAGAACTGATTATTGTATGATCCTGAAATAAGATTTCTCAATCTGTAGAAATTGTCAGAAATGTCTGTTCCCGAAGCGGAGAAATTATAGAAATTGGCAAATTGATATTCAATACCTGCTGTAAAATTAATGCTATGGTTATCCGCGAGAATCGTTCTATAATTCAGGGTATTTTGCCAGTTCCATTGGAAAGCAGGGTTATAGGCCATGAATACTGATCCATTGGCGCTTCGTCCGTCTCCATGTCTTGGATCTAAAGACTGAAAATCATCTGCCAAGGTTAAATCGACACCGATTTGAGTTCTGGCAGTAAGTCCATTAATAATATCCACCTCACCGTATGCAGCACCCAATAATCTGTGTGCCCGGCTTCGGTAAATATTGTTTTTCAACACAAAACCGATGTTGGGAATATTGTTGTCTGGACCGGCCAAGTTATTTCCGAACCCGGTTGTAGCTCCGTTTGCCGTAACATTGAATCCATCAAATGCTTGATTGGCCTCATCATAAATAGGCACATTTGGCAAAGAACGAGTAGCATTATAGATTGCACCGGAAAGAGAATTAGCCCCATTGTTTAACCCGTTGATTTCAGTCAAAGAGTAAGAGAGAGAATTTCCTATTCTCACTTTTTTAGAAATGGAATGATCTAGGTTAGCCCTGAATGAATACCTTTTTAAATCATTCGCCACTATTGGGGATTCCTGGTCAGTAAAGCCCAGAGAAAAGAAATACTTGGTTGCTTCAGAACCTCCCGAAATAGAAACATTATGTTGTTGGGTAAATCCCTTTCTGAAAACAATGTCCTGCCAATCGGTATTAACGCCTGGTCTTGCGAGTTCTGAAGCATTGGCATTAGTCCTTTTCTCATTGGCAATTTCTACAAACTGGTCACCAGTTAGGAGATCAAAACGATCAACTTCTTCATTGATGCCCATCACAGTGCCATAGCTGACCTTGGCTTTGCCTGTAGCGCCTCTTTTTGTTGTAATCAAGATTACTCCATTTGCTGCTCTGGAACCGTAGATAGCAGTAGCAGAACCATCTTTCAGAACTTCGTAAGATTGGATATCTGATGGATTAATGTTTGCCAGAGGGTTTGAAGCATTTACGGCAGATCTATCACTATCCACTACAGGTACGCCGTCAATAATGATCAATGGGCTAGCACTAGATGTCAAAGAGTTTACTCCTCTGATTCGGATGATCGGTCTAGCTCCCAATATCCCATTTGGAGTTGTAACTTGTACACCAGGCGCTCTACCTGCCAATTGGGATTCGAATGAAGGCGTTACCAGATTTTCAATATCCTCACTGCTTATGGATGCCACAGAACCGGTAATTTCTCTTCTTTCCTGAGTACCATAACCGGTTACTACAACCTCGTTAAGAACCTTTACATCAAGGTCAAGAGTGACATTGATAACATTTGAGCTTCCTATGGGCATTTCCTTTGTCAGGTATCCCACGAAACTAAACACCAGAACACTGGCATCCTGAGGAACGGTGAGGGAATAAGTTCCGTCCAAATCAGTGACAGAACCTTGAGTTGTTCCCTTCACCACCACACTTACTCCCGGTACACCTTCTGGTTCTTCTGCCGAGGTGACCTTTCCTGTAATCGTTTTGGTTTGCGCGAGCAGCGACCCTATAGTCATCATGCCCATCGCTAAACCCAGTAAAATTTTCTTCATAGATTGATTGTTTGATTGATGAAAACTCAGCCGACAATATCTTAAAAGAAATTTTACCGAATTAGCGCTGTAATATTTTGACTTGTAACAATAAAAAGAATAATATTTTGAAATTTTTTAAAACTCAAAATTAACCTATAGAGAGGTGATTGATTTGAGTCCTCTGTTTTATAAAATTTTATAAAAGAACATAAAACAATATTAAATTTTAAAAATATCGACCATGAAATATAAAGTATTGATTCATGTATTTCAGGTGGGATTATTTTTGCTAGATTTGAAAGATTCGATTTTGAATGACTTGATTTGAAAATTAAATTTTTGTTTTCTAGATAACTTAAAAGGTTTCCTATGATAGATTGTTCATTAATAGAGTTATTTATAAAATTTAATTTGGTTTTTGAATTGGTTTGTTTTTAGACCAAAGACTAAAAAAGAGGAGAAAAAAAATAGGAGTTTTGGCACTCCTTAAATGAGGTTTAGGGTAAATGTCAGGATGGATTTAATTAAATTGATTTAAATTTTAGAATGATGATTTCTTGTTGTTTAAAAGCAATTGGTATTGGAATTCCTGAGGCGAAGATTTTTTATAGAGGTAACCGAGGAGTTGATTGGGTGTATTTTTTTTCTCTTGACGAATTGGTTTAGTAAAGTTTGGGTAATGCCTTTTCCTGATAGTTCACTAGCAGTTTGAATGAAGAAAGAGTTTGTGAACGATTCTTTTGGATCGGTGTGATTATAAATTTCACCTGCCATTTGTAAAGAAGCCTAAGGGGTTTTCTGGTTTTCTCCTAAAGGAATGTATGTAAGCTTCCCCGAAAATTGGGCCAGTCAAAAGTTTACTTTTCACCCGATAAGCGAAGGTAAGTGAATACTCCAAGCGGTTCAAGACCAAGGCGAGCGGTTGGCTTGGGCCAACCGGTCTTGAGCCGCTTTCCGCATTCACTTTTGCGCTGCTTAACGGTTGGAAAAGCAAAAGATATGTTCATGTTAGTTCTTCCAATAAGTCCACGGGAGTCCGATATCCAAGTGCCTCATGGGGCCTTTCCCGGTTATAGTCTTCCATCCATTCCATCGCTTTTTCCCTTACCTCATCCAGAGAATTGAATACATTGGAGCTAAGCAGTTCTTTTCTGACCGATCCGTTACAGCGTTCCACATAGCCGTTTTGCATCGGTTTTCCCGGCTGGATAAAGACCATCTCAATGCCCTTCTCCCTACACCAGTGGTCCAACAGGCGGGAGATAAACTCAGGGCCATTGTCCACGCGGATCATTTTGGGGAGGCCCCGGACCAGCTCAAGAAACTCCAATACCCGGATCACCCGTTGTGCAGGAAGTGAAAAGTCCACTTCCATGGCCAGCATTTCCCGGTTATAGTCGTCCAGAATGTTGAGCAGACGGAAGTGCCTGCCGCTCCACAGGCTGTCGCTCATGAAGTCGACAGACCAGACCTGGTTGATCGATTCTGGTCTATACAGGGCCTGTTTGGTCCTTGCCGGCAGCCGCTTCTTGTGTCTGCGCCTGATGTTCAGTCCGATGGCAGAATAGATGAGGTAGACCTTTTTATGGTTCCACGGATGGCCTTTTCTGCGAAGCCGGTAATGAGACTGCCAAAAGCCAATGGCAGGATGTTTGGCTACCAGTTCTTCCAGGGCCTGGATCACGGGCATGTCGTTTTTGGGTTTGGGTTGATACTGGAAAGTACTTCGAGGCACGCTGAGCGTCTTACACGCCTGACGTTGGCTCACTCCATGTTCTTCAACCATGAACTGAACCAGCATGCCTTTTTCGTCAGGCGTCAGAGCTTTTTTGAGACAGCATCCTTTAGGGCTTCATGTACCAAGCTTAGCTCTGAATACATCCGCTTCAGGCGGGAATTCTCTTCCTGAAGTTCCTTCAGCTTTTTGACCTCACTGGCTTCCATCCCGCCATAACGTTGCTTCCATTTGTAAAAAGTGGTGGGGGTGACTTCCATCTCGCGGCAGATTTCCTCTACTTTTCTGCCTGCCTCATGAGCTTTGATCGCTTTGACGATCTGCGTTTCTATGAATCTCGATTTTTTCATAATAACCATTTAAAGTTGATAAATTCAATTCAACTTTCAAATGGCCGACTTTTAGGGGAGCTTACATGTAAGTTTCAATTCGGCTTAAGGAGTTTTATCAAAAGCGTCCCTGGATCAGATTGGATTTTAAAGACTGTTTTTCTAATTCTTTCCTTACTTCCTCTTCATTGTAAAAAATCACTCCACCTATACGGGTGAAAGGAATCAATCTTCGGTTTCTCATCGTTTGTAAAGTCCCAGGTGAAATGGACAGTATTTTTTGAACATCACGTGACTTCAGCCATTTCTTTGGGCGGATTAGATTATTGGGTTCTGCCAATAGGGTTCGGATTTCATGAAGAATTTCTTGCTTAAGCTTTCTTAAATCCTCAACTGTGATCAGTTCTATTTCCATAGGTGTTTTTTGGGGAAATTAAGTTAGCAATAGCATTCGGTTTCAGATGGAATACCGGAGGGGGACATATTTTTTTTCTCAATTTTCCCATTTTCAAGTTTGGAATTGGCTTTTTATCTTTTAACTATATGAATTGAACTTGGATGAGGGATAATATTGCCACCCATCGATTGCAAATCATTGATGAAACTTAAGCCACCAATTATACTGGAGATTTTTGAAGTCAAATTACTGCTGGGGAGTTTATCATAGGCCTAATATGCAAAATGACACGGCAAGACAGCTCTTTAATCCCTACCTGGTGGGCTATCATATCAAACTGGTAAAGGGTCGATTTTTTTACTGTCCTCAATTTCCCTAACGCACTGGCCTTAACATACACCAATACGGGAATCATTCAGGATTTTAGATTAAAAATGGTTCACTTTTTTTGTCGAGCCAAGATTACATTTTGGCTTTGATTTTTGGAAGGCAAGCATTTAGACAATGTCTTTATTTTTTCCCTACTTATTGGACAGATGTCCAATAAGTAGGGAAAACTTCAAAAATAATCTGTCTCTTGGACAAATTTAGTCTATCTATATCATTCAATTGGCTCCAGAATTTTTTTGGAGCCTTTGCCAAACTAATTGCTTGATATCTGTATGCTTTTTACCCCTAATTTTCACTCAACAATCAACAATACCTTTAGAATAGATTATAAGCAGATTTTCCAATTCAATCTTTGGATTGGATTGTTAGTTTTATCAGTTTTTTCCTTCTCTATTTCAGGGTTTTCTCAGTCTCAAACCTATCAATTTCCTAATGAGCTTCAGGTGGGCGGTGGCTTTTGGACAGGAACTAATGAGATTTCGACAGTCTATAATGAAGGTACCAAGGACCCTTTGTTCCTTACTATGAAGGAATTAGGAGATCTTTCCTGCCAAGGACCCACAATTTATATGTCTGGGGGTAGATTACTTATCTTAGGCTGCGGGGTAGCAAACTCCAATAATTATGATAAAGTTTTTGAGTTCAGAAAAAATAGCGGGGAAGCCTTCAATGCAGAAGAGGTGTTTATTACACCTTCTACCTATAGGGCATTTTCTGATCAACCTTGGGAACTTTTGCCAAACGTTTTTATCAGAGGCTTCAAAAATAATGTTCAGAAAGGGGAAATCCATTTAACAAATCTGGTTCATGCACAAGTTTACAGGATAGATTTTTCGACTTACAGTGGTTTCGACGATATAGACATGCTCTATTTTTTTGTTGATAATCAAGATTTGTTTGTTGATGATCTTACTTTATCCCCTGTAAGTGTAGCTCCTGTTTTGCCTACTTTGACTACTGCGGCAGCTTCAGGGATTCAGAGTGATCAAGCTTTGCTTGGAGGTTCAATAAGTAATGATGGTGGAGCCCCAGTTACTTCGCGAGGAGTGGTTTGGTCGACCACTACCAATCCTACCATAACCTCAAATAGAGTAAACATAGGAACAGGAACAGGTTCCTTTTCATCCACAGTGACTGGCCTGCCAGCTAGCTCCACAATCTATGCCAGGGCATTTGCAATCAATTCGGCAGGTACGGCATATGGAAATCAAATTTCTTTTACCACACCTGCACGTTTGGTGGCTTCGATTTTGTCTATTACCGATGAATCCTGTCTGGGAAATGACGGCTCGGTTTTTTTGGGAGCAAGCGGAGGTAGAGCTCCCTATTCTTTCAGGTGGTTATTTGACAATAGTACATTATCAAGCAGAACTGATTTAAGTGCTGGAACTTATACCATCCGGGTAACAGATGCAGCTGGGGAGGTAGCAACGGCAATTGCCGTAGTCGGCTCTCAGGACCCTCTAAATTTGACATTGACTACAGGTAATGTCAGTTGTAACAATGGGAATGATGGATTTGCTTCCTTGGTGGTTTCAGGAGGTTCGGGGACTTATTCGTATTCTTGGTCGGTGGGAGGACAAACGGGTACAAGAATAGAAAATTTGGCTGCCGGAACGTATTCTGTAACGGTTACCGATCAATCCGGATGTCAGGCTATCAGGAATTTCACAATCTCACAACCCGCTCCATTGACAGCAACTCCCGGGGCAATTAGTCAGGTAAGTTGCATTGGAGGAAATGACGGGTCGCTTCAGATTATAGCTTCGGGGGGAACTCCTCCTTATACCTATGCCTGGGATCAGCCATTTGGAAATACAGCCAATTTATTTAATCTCCGGGCGGGGACTTACAGGGTAACAGTTACAGATTCAAAATTGTGTACTGTATCTCAGGAGGTGATAATTGCTGAACCTTCTATGCCTCTGATTGTTACCACCAATCCGGCAAGCAATGTGCTAAGTACCACTGCAACTGTTTCAGGAAATGCAGTTATTGATAATTCTGGTAATGGGGAATCCACCACATGTATTGTTCGTGCTGGATTTGTTTATGGAACAACCCCCAATCCGGATATCAATACGGGTACTGTTCAACAGGTCAATCCTTTTAATCTGGCGGGTTACTCGGCCAATCTTGTAAATCTTCGTCCAAATGCCCAGTACTTTGTCAGATCTTTTGTTGAAAATAGTTTTGGAAGAATCACCTATGGTAATGAACAGTCTTTCACCACCCAGGCCATCACGCTAAGTATTTCAGGATCATTTTCAGTCCGCCCAAAGAACTATGATGGAAATCTAAGTGCGGAGATAAACGGATATTTTCTTACTCTATCAGGGTTGGTGAGTCCGTTCAATTCGGTTACCCTTGAGAATGTAGTCGTTGAGTTTGAATCTGCAGAAGCCGGAATAAACAAACCAGTGAGAATTGTTTCAGCCAATATCACCGGACCGGACGCAGGGAGTTATAACCTTTCCTTGGTTAATTCCCCACTTGGATCAGGAACCGTTTTCAAACTCAGTGTTTCGATATCAGGCTTACAGGCAGAATCTAAAACCTATGACGGATCCACGGATGCAACCGTGATTGGAACGCCCCTTTTAAATGGTATTATCAATGGAGATGAGGTATTTTTATCCGGTACCCCGCAATTTGATTTTTTGAGCTCCAATGCTGGAAATAATCTGGAAATAAATGCCACCGGGTTCTTATTGATAGGCAGTGATGCGGCTAATTATGAGTTGTTTCCTCCGGTTTGGTTTGCTAATATCTTCAAAAGACAATTACTGATAGAAGATCCATCCATAGTTAAGCAAAAGGTCTATGACGGAACTCCAACCGCGTCATTTACATTGGGCAATCCGATAAATGTGGTTTCAGGTGATGATTTGACAGTATTTGGATCTGCTTCTTTTGAGGATAGCAATGCAGGAATCGGGAAAAGAATCAGTTTGATTTATACCCTTTCTGGAAATGATGCAGTCAATTACCTAGTCCCGGAGGCCTTCAGTATTACAGACGGAGAAATTACCCCGAAAGGATTAACAGTAACAGTTTCCTCGGAAACAAAGGAGTTTGGAGAAAATGACCCTTTATTTTCCTTATCCTACGCAGGTTTTGTTTCTGGTGAAAATGAATCTATCGTATCAGGAACTCCATCCTTTTCAAGAAATCCCGGTGAAAATGTGGGTATCTACCCTGTAACGGTTTCAGGATTGTCAACTTCCAATTATGAACTAAGTGTGATCTCGGGTAGCCTTGAAATCACCAAAAGGAGAATTCAGATCAATTTTTCTTTCCTCTCTAAATACTATGGTGATCTTGATCCGGTTTTGTCTTTCACTTCTTCTCCGGAATTGGGTTCAGTATTGCCTAATGGTTTACGGGTAGAATTGTTAGGATCCCCTCAAAGGATACCGGGGGAAGATATCGGCGATTACATTATTGATATTGGAACCCTAATAGATGCAAATCCAAATTATCTTATTGGATACGTAGGAGGGCTTTTGAGCATTTTACCAAAGCCGGTTCAAGTTACGGCTGATTCAAAATCCAAGATTTTCGGAGAGCTTGATCCTGCATTGACTTATACCTCAGTGCCTGCTGTTGGGGACCGTCTTCCAAACGGAATAGAGGTTTCTTTCACGGGAAGCATAGTAAGGGATCCTGGAGAATCCGTAGGGAACTATGCGATAAGACAGGGAACTCTTTCTAATCCAAATTTCTCCATTGACTTTACAGAAGGACAGTTAGAAATTCGAGCCTTGCAGGTGCAGATTATCGCAGATCAACAACGTAAGACCTATGGGGATTTGGATCCTGTATTGAGCTATCAGAGTATCCCTGTTCTGGGTACTCAACTGGAGAACGGGGAGATATTGACTTTGACAGGAGAGTTGCTAAGGGAATCTGGGGAAAATGTAGGCCAATATGCCATTAATCAGGGCACCCTTTCCAATCCGAATGTATCCTTGGTATTTACAGGGGCCAACCTGGAGATAACACCAAGGACAATCAGGGTCAGTGCCAATCCGGCATCCAAGGTCTATGGGGACTTAGACCCTATACTTTCTTTCCAGTCCGTGCCTGAATTAAATCAAATTTTGCCAAACGGTCAGGCAGTAAGTCTTACCGGAAGTCTTTCCCGTGAGCCAGGAGAGAATGTAGGTCAATACCGAATTCTACAGGGCAGTCTTGAAAATTCAAATTACACCATTGAGTATACAGAGAATCAATTTGAGATACTTCCATTGGAGGTTCTTGTTCGGGCAGATTCCAAGAAAAAAACATTTGGACAAGTGGATCCCACACTCAGTTATAGTGCTGTTCCTGCTTTGGGCAGTACCCTGCCTAATGGGATTGTCCTTGAGTTTCAAGGTGAGTTGGAAAGAGCTCCTGGAGAAGATGTGGGCTTATATCCGATCAACCAGGGTACACTTAACAATTCCAATCTAAGAATCAGTTACGAGCCGGGTACTTTAGAAATACTTCCATTGGAGGTTCAGGTGCTTGCCGATCCAAAGGTGAAGACCTATGGGGATTTAGATCCTGAGTTGACCTTTAGATCTATTCCAGCCTTGAACTCAAGTTTGGAAAATGGTCTTAAGGTAAGTTTTACAGGTTCTCTGAATCGTCAGACGGGAGAAACGGTAGGAAATTATACGATTTCTCAGGGGACCTTGTCCAATCCAAATTTTACAGTGGTATATACTTCCAATGTTTTGGAGATTAGACCTTTGGCAGTCCGGGTTGTTTTGGAAGACAAGCAAAAGATTTTTGGGGATCTGGATCCTGTGTTGACCTATACATCAGTACCTGCTGTAGGTGAAAAACTTCCTAATGGAATTCTGGTATCACTTTCAGGATCACCCATCCGTGAGCAGGGAGAAAATATAGGTACCTATAAAATTACCTCTGGTAGCCTTGCGAACCCCAACTATATCTTGGAATTTGAAGATGGAACCTTAACCATAGTACCATTCAAGGTTCAGGTTTCTGCTTTGCCAGCTGGTAAGATTTATGGCCAAATGGATCCATTCTTAGCCTTTAATGTAAGTCCACAATCGGGTACTATCCTTCCAAATGGAGCAGTAATTTCTCTCGGGGGGTCCTTATCAAGAACCCCAGGTGAAAATGTAGGGGTTTATAGCATAGTACAGGGGACTTTGGCGGGATCAAATTTCTCCATAGAGTTTAAGGGTGCTGATTTCACCATTAGTCCCAAGGCTTTGGAAGTTATACCAAGCCCTAATCAGTCGAAAATCTATGGATCAGCAGATCCTGTATTTACCTACCAAATAAGGGGTTGGGAAAGAAACGATAATCCATCTCTTCTTTCAGGAGCTATCTCCAGAGAATCCGGTGAGGATTCTGGAAGATACCGATTCAATTTAGGTAACCTGTCGGCAGGTAAAAATTATCAGCTAGTGATCGGGGAGGAATATTTTACCGTTCTTCCGAAGTCTTTGTTGATCAGGGCAGAAAATAAGAGTAAGATCTATGGGGACCCCAATCCTCAATTGACCTATGTTTTTGAAGGCTTGGCCAATGGAGATGTGAGCATTGATCAGGTTCCATTGATTTCAACCACAGCTGATGAACGATCCCCAGTTGGATCGTATCCAATAACCCTTTCAGGAGGGGTAGATAAAAATTATCAGATTGCGCTTCAGAATTCTACCCTAACAGTGACGGCCAAGCCTCTCCGAGTTACTGCCCAGGACAAAACCATGCTGTATGGAGGTCCTCTTCCTACCCTTACTTATGTATACGAGGGATTGGTCAATGGAGAGATTGGGCTAGAAACCGAGCCTACAATAAAAACCCTTGCAACATCCGCTTCCGATGTAGGAGTTTATGCCATTTCAATTGAAGGTGGAATTGGATCTAATTATTTGATTAGTTACCAAAGTGGTAAACTTACCGTTCAGCCAAGAGAGTTACGGATTGTAGCGGATTCTAAAACCAGATCTTACGGGGATAACAACCCTGATCTCACATATTCTCTGGTAGGTTTGGTGAACGGAGATATTGGACTTAAAGAAGCTCCTTTGCTACAGACACCAGCAAATCAGAGCTCTGGAGTAGGAACTTATCCGATTTTAGTTTCCGGAGGTGTTGATAGTAATTATTCTCTGATTTATCAAAATGGGACCTTAGAGGTCAATCCTTCTGTACTTTTGGTCTCTGCATTGCCTTCAAGTAAAATTTTTGGGCAAGCTGATCCTGAGCTTCGTTTCCAGGTTCAAGGATTTAAACTTCAGGACGGTTTGGAATTAGGGGAAGGCCTCTTGGTTAGAGATCCCGGTGAAGCAGTTGGAAGTTATGACATCAAGCAAGGATCCTTGGAATTTGGTCTTAATTATACAATCAATTTCACTAAGGGTAAGTTTGATATCCTACCAGCAGAAGTGGTTTCTGTCACACCACCGACATTAATTCAGACCCCATGGGGAATTTCTCCTGACTTACCGTCTACCCTTACTGTATTGACACAAGGAGGAATGGAATTCACCCTTGGAGTTTCATGGAATTCTCTACCGCTTAATGTTTTCGCAAGGGGTCTCTATATTCTTTCTGGAGAATTAATTCTGAGCTCAGGAATTAAAAACTCGGCTCTTATACCAGCCCAGATTCAGGTTCTAGTTTTGGCTAAACCTGCTCCTCAAGATCTGATTCTAAGTAACAATAGGTTTGTACCGGATCCAGATAATTTCTTCCAAGTTATTGGCAATTTCAGTGTAATCGATCCAATAGATGATGTTCATTCAATTGAACTTGTACAACGTGAAATGGATAATTACCTATTTGAAATAAAAGAAGGGATTCTCTTTTGGAGTAGTGCAAATCAGGAAGAAGGAAGATCCCAATTTACTATCAAAGTTCAGGTTACAGATAGGGACGGGAACACTCTGTTGAAGGAATTTACCATAATACGTGATAGGATCGATCTAAATAATCTAGTGGTATATAATTCATTTTCTCCTAATGGTGATGGCGTAAATGACACCTGGGGTGTTCCTGATTTGAGGTATTATAAAAATGTTAGGGTTCACATATTCAACCGTGAAGGAAGAAGAGTTTTCTACACTGAAGATCCAGATTTCAGATGGGATGGCAGCTTTCAAGGAGTAGATTTAGCTACTGATTCCTTCCAATGGGTTATTGAAATTCTTGAAACAGGCGAGAAAAGAAATGGAGTCCTCAATCTTATTCGATAACCTCCCTCAAATATCCATTCAGTTATTAATGCTTTTAAAATGAAAAAATTTCTTTCTTTTTTCCTTGTCTTTCTGGGTTTGGCCTTTCATGGTCTTTATGCCCAATCCAGAAAGCTCATATCCCAATATCATGCAATATCCGGGTATTTCAACCCCTCTCTTACAGGTTATGGAGGATCTGAAATAAAAGCTTTGGTTAGAAATCAGTGGGGACCACTCAATTCAAATCCAAAGTCTTATTTCCTTGGAGCAGATGTTGAATTTTCTGATCTCTCCGGAAAGGAATCCTCTGTAGTGGAAGGAAAAAATGCTATGGGGTTTGCCTTATTAACTGATACCCACGGTGCTTTTCGAGAGAATCAACTTCTGATAAATTATGCCACTAGGATTAGAGTAGCAGAAAAAGCAAATGTTAGACTGGGGGCAGGGGTATTCTATCAGGGAGTTCGACTTGATGGTAATCAACTTACTTTTGAGCAGCAAAATGATCCCAAACTAAGTGAATATTTGGGTAAGGTTTCTGATCAGCAGTTTCTGGACTTCAATTTGGGAATAAGTTTGACTCACCCCAATTATTATTTCGGTTATAGTATTCAACGGGTAGGTTCTGGAAGAATTTCAGGTGGAGATAGCTTTTTGGATAGATTTCCTAAAGAGCAACTTATTCAGGCTGGATATAAGACAATGTTAACACCGGACTTTGAAGTTTCAACTGATTTTTTGTTTAGGTCTTGGGAGGGAGGAAAAGACATTTTGGATATCAATCTAAAGGTCTTAATGAAAGAAACATTCTGGCTGGGATTTGGGCATAGGTTTGATTTTACAACGAATATTCAAGGAGGGGTTAAAATAAAAAGAATTAGTTTTGGATATGTTTATGAATTTCCATCTTCGAGTAATTACCTTTTGCCTGGAAACATTCAAGAGTTTTTGCTGACGTATCATGTTGGCAGGTGATAAGAAAGGAGTTTTTACTGATATAACTTGAAGATGCTGAAGTCGAAAAATCAAAGTAATTAGTTTAATATTCTAAGTTGGTGTTTTTTCATAATAATTATGTTGGGTTAAAAATCCCTCCTTTTGGGGGGATTTTTCTTTAATGAATCTTTCTATTTTTGAGTGCTAGATGACTTTCATCTGGTTAAATTTTGGTTTAATAATAGTATTAAGGGGAAGAAAAATTTTCTTCCTTTTATTTTTATAGCCTATTTTAGGCTAGGTCTAAATGGGTTTCTCCAATGAATTATTTGAAATTTTAAAAGATATTAAATAGTTGATATTTTTTTGAACCAGAGTATTTATTTTTATCAATATACCCCAATTTGGGTCATTCAATTGTTTTATTCAATTTGTATTATTGATTCATAAATGTCATTTAATGAAAAATTTATTCTTATTTGTTTTTCTTTTGATAGGGTTTCCTTGTGTATCTCAAGTAAAGGTTCAACCCGGAATGGAAATCTTTGATGCTAAATGGCTCACCGATCGAACCTGGAAAATGAATATGGTGATGGTGTCCAATGGTTCTTCCCGAGAATTGGGTATAATTCAAAATGACTGGAGAAAAAAGGGAGGTGAGTTGGAGATAATTACCCAGGTGGTTTTACCCGGCCTTCCTCCGCAAAGCTGGGTAGATTCTTTAACAGTTGATTGGCTAACCTTGGCCCCAATCCGACATAAGTCCGTAAATATGCAAAGGGATATTTTAATTAATTACGGAAGTAAGGTTGATGGATATTATTTGGATAAAGGCACTAAAGTTAAAACTCCATTTTCCTATTCTGTCAAAGAGCCTGTTTTTGATTCTGGTTTTTACCTTTCTTTATTTCAGCTTATGTTTTTGGAATCGATCGATTCTCCTATTGAAGTTAACATTTTTGATTTTAAACCGGAAGGAAAGCAAGGTGTACTTAAAGCTTTCATAACTAATGTGGAAATTGGATGGCATACTTCTAAAACAGGGGAGAAAATAGAAGTTTGGATTGTGGAGTCCTATGATACTATTGGCAATCAAAATAAGACCATTTCTTACATATCGAAATCTACAAGGAATCTTATAAAGCAGGAGACTCTAGATAATCAAGGTAATGGAATGATTCTAGAAATTATTTATCCATAAATAATTAATTGGTTCAAAATCATTATTTTTTAGTAATTATTGCTTGTATTTTTTTCAATTCTTATGTTGGAAAAATGTTAGAAATTGTGAATTATAGTTTGATGTTAAGTTGTTTTTTCACCCTGATTAAATCCGAAAGCCTCCTTTTTGAGGCTTTCGTTTTTCTGTATATTTTTGAATTTACTTATTTTTATGGTATATATTATTCTTTTTTACTGTAACATCTATAAGTTTTATGCATTATCCATATATGAAAGAAATGAGAGAAAAATTTTGGGTTCAGCTTTTTATAATCTATACCCGTTTTTTGTTAGGTGGAGGTTTTGTATTTGCTTCCATAATTAAAATTAAAGGGAAAAGATTTACAACCGAAAGCCAGGAGGATGCAGAATTTGGTACAGTTGGTCATTTTTTTGAAACCATGTATCAGACCGGAGAATATTGGCAATTTTTGGGATGGGCCCAACTCATTTCAGGATTTTTACTTATGACCCAGAAATTCAGTAAATTGGGTGCCGTTATTAATCTAGCCATTATCCTGAATGTGTTTGTCATTACAATTTCTATGGATTTTAATAACACCCATATAATCACATTCTTCATGCTTTTGGCCAATCTTGGACTTATTTTATGGCATTGGGGAGAATTAAGAATATTATTTAATCTTCCTTATGTTCCTCCGACACCTAACTTGGAAGAAAGTAAACCTGTTTGGATTTATACAGGTTTTACCTTATTTCTTTTTACAGCAGGATATAGAATATATACCGATTTTTACGATCCCATATTTTGGTTTTTAAGTTGTTTTGCTATAGTAATAGTAAGCTTTCTTTGGAGAATTTTGCTTTCCAATAATAAATGATCAGGAGAATCTTTCGGATTTTTTTTCCTGTAAAAGGAACCTGAATTTAAAGTCTGGATTAAATAGTAAATGCCATTGTATCAGAGTGTAGATTTTGACTCTTTAGTATGAAGGTCTAACAGTCCCTGAAAATTTACAGATGTTAGGTTTAGTTGCTGAAATGATCTATTTGTTTGGATAGGGAACAAAACATTAGAAAGGGACTAATCAAGGTTAGGAAAGGTTCATTTGTAACTTTGTTGTTTTTCTGTCAAGCTTCTCCTTAGAATTACTCGGTTTTTGGTATCTTTTCAGTTTATGATTTTTTGGAAAGTAAAATGTCCAACTTTTATCCTAGTAATAAACAATAGTAAAAGTCCCCCATGTTTTATTGTCCTTCTTAGGTTCCAGAAAGTAAGTCTAGATCCCGGAAAATTAGGTGCTATCCCGTCAAGTTTGTGCTTTGATTGATGGCTGCCTATTTTTAGACAAAAGGTTTAATCCCGGGCTTTTGCAGCTTCATAAGATCTGATTGAGGATACTGATTATTAGGGCTTAGATTCTCTTTCAATGACCGGAAGATAGATTTTTCTCAAACGATTATTTTTTTTGGGGGAGTCAAGAAATTCCTCGAAAATAAGCAAGTCTTTTATGGTGTACTTGCTGTGGTCCAACCAGGCGTATTTTAATTCAATTAATTCTTCAATCAGGGATTTGGGAGGATTTTTAGTAGTAAATGTGGCAAATTTACCCGATGGAATTAAATAAAGATCTTCCCGGAAACGGGAAGGAACTCTTCCGGTGATCTCAATTCCTGCCTGATAGTTGAGCCGGCCCAGAGGTTGATGGATGGCGATATGGTTAATGATTCCAAATTTTCGTCCAGTCGTTTTAAGGCCTAGACGGTCGCATTTGATTTTTGCTTTTTCAAATTCTTTCTCCAGTTCGGGGTGATTTAAATCGGTAATAATACAAAGAAGCTGGATTTCTGGACCATGGATGAGTTCAATGGTTTTGTTTTCTGAATATTCACTAAAAACCTTTTCGGGTTCTGCCAGGACCTGCGATGGGGTTTTTCCATAGAATTTTTGAAATGCTCTGCTAAAAACGGCAGGAGAAGAAAATCCACATTCCATAGCTATGGCCTGAATAGAGAAATTGGTCTTAAGCTTAAGAAAATGTAATGCCCGTTGAATTCTAATCCGTTGAATACACTGTGCCGGTGTTTCTTTGAACTCAGATTTGAACATTCTTTGAAGATGGAATTTGGAAAGTCCAACTCGCTGGGAAAGTCCATCCAAGGTGAGATTGGATCTAAAATCTTCCTGAATTATATCATAGGCTTTTTTTATCCGGTCATCCATATTAGTCAAGAGAAGTTAAAAGGCTATTGGCAGATTTTTCCAGTTTTGATTTGGTGTAGGCTTGCACAATAAACCATTGAAGGGCCATTAAGAATACGGCCGAAGGAATAATAAGACTTAGATTAAGCTCGGATTGTAGCTTTTGTCCTCTGATCATCATTCCATAAACATCTGCCAATACAGATGAAAGCCATAGGGATAAAAGAAAGGAGATTACTAGGGCCAGGAGTGAAGTCAGCATAAATTCTATGGAAAACAATCTGCCGATCATTCCCGAATTGCCACCCATAGCTTTGAGAATAGCCAGCTCAGATATCCTTTCCCGAACCGTAAGATTGATAATTACCAGTATTCCAATCAGGGAAAGAGCCATTGTGAGGATTCCCATCCCTTGAACAATTAAATAGGTAGGTTCAAAATGGTTGATAAGAGTCGTTAAGTTGGTTTCTATATCGCTTATTTTGGCATAATTAACCCGGTTTTTCTTCATCTCTTGTTCAAGATGTTTGATGCCCTGTTCAATTGTAAACCCATCCTGAAGCTCTATGGCTAAGGTATTAAAAGAACTAAGTGGCTTGCTTTCAAAGACACTTACCAAGCCCCCATTGGAAGGCATGGCTTCCCTTAGAATTCCTCCAAATGCATAGCTTCGTGATTCCCCGTTTTTTTCTGCCACTACTAAGGAGTCTCCCAGACTCAAGTTTTGAAAATCATCCTGTACCATTTCAGGATGAAGATATATGCATGCTGAACAGTTTTTTGGGCCGGTCCCTATGAGAAACATCTCTTCTTTAATGGAATACCCTGGAGAATATTTTCTGATTTTTGAGCTTAATGTTTTCCCTTGGTATTGGATGGAAACGGTATTGATACTTATTGGGCTGAAAGATTTGATTTCTTTTGATTGATTTAGAAATTCTGGCTCTAGGGTTTGAGAATCTTCCAATCTTATGGTAATCTGATAAGGTGTACCTGAAAAGAAGGTGTTAAAGTCGGTGTAAAACGAATTGGATAAATTAGCTCCTGTAAAAAATAAGGTAATCCCCAGTATCAGCATTAGCAAAAGCAGATAGGTCTTTAGCCCACTTCGTAAGAGATTTCCCACTCCATATTTTACCGAGGAGGATATATTGAGATTTCTGAGCAGGTTGATGAGTTTTACGCTTTTGGTCTGAAATGTAGATTGAATTGCCTCCCGTACAGTTACATGAGAAATTTTTATTACCGGATTCAACCCAATCAGTAAAGGTACCAAGCAAGAAATAAAGGCAACTGCCAGGTAATATTTTAAAGGGAAGGCCCCGGTGACCGGATCAAAATTTTGAACCATGGCAAAAAAGCCATTGAATCCTTTTGCGGTGAGTATACCCAATAGTAGGCCGATTAAAATACCAAGGCCTATGATCATCAAAATTACCAAGTTAAAAGAGAAAAATACCTGCCTGCTGGAGGCTCCCAAGGCTTTTAAAATCCCAATTTGAGGGATTTGAGGAAGCAGTAAAATCAACAGGAAAAGAGAGAATAGGGTCAATCCAATGATGAGCAGCACTAAACCGAAACTTTTTTGAAGAAATGAAGCCCCGTCAATTATGGGTTGATGAATATGCTTTCCGGGTTCTTTTATAGTGAGGCCGGAAACTATTCCTCCTTTTTCTTCCAATTTTTTTACTAGTTTTTCGGCTTCTTTTTTTAAGCCATCCACATCTTTCTGCTCAGCATTAAGCCTGAAGATAAACCTTTGGGCGTTTTGACCGGAGATGGATTCTACCAAATCCATTGCCGCATAGCCATAGGCTAATCGCTCCATTTGAGCAGGTGCTTGAAGTGGATCATGGACAGTTGCCATGATAGGAATGGTTGGAAGATCAAGATCGGTTTCTCTTCGAAGGGAAATTTCTTTAGCCTCACCTAAGAAGTTCATTGCATTTTTCTCAATAAATACTCCATGACTGTTAAAAAGAGAAGGATCCTTGAATCGGATGATATCCAGTTTTTGAGCTTCGGGATTTTCAATTCCATACAGTACAATGGGCATCCAGATACCGTCCTTGTTTTGGAATTCCAGGTAGCTCATTTCCCTTTTTTCAAATGTTCCCACCTGAAGAAAATCCTGCAAAATCCTCATGGTTCCCTCATTTACATTTTCTATTCGCAAGGAAAAGTCTGCCGGGTTGGAGGAATCAAAATTGGACTTGAAGTCCCTTTCAGTCATTAGGTAGGTAAAAGTGACACTACTGATCCCCCAGGATGCCAAACCTGCTGCCAAAATGCAGATTAAGATTTTTGATTTGGTGAGGAGGAATTCTTGAAGGAGTTTTCGGACTATAGCTTTCAAAGTGTTGGGGCTTAATTGTTGGATACTAGTTTACCGTCCACCAATTCAAATTTGTTAGTGAATTGGAAGGCTTCGGTTTTTTCATGGGTTACTCTTAAAAGTGTTTTACCCAAACGGTTTAAGCTGGAAAACAGATCATGGATGGATTTACCGGTTTGACTATCCAGATTACCTGTAGGTTCATCGGCAACAAGTAGAATAGGGTCGTTTGCCAAGGCCCGGGCGATGGCTACACGCTGCTTTTCACCTCCGGATAATTCATTGGGATATTTTTGGGATTTTTCCCAAAGACCCACCTGTTGAAGTAGATCGGCAGCTCTTTTCCTTCGCTCCGATTTGGGGATGGAATTTACCAGTTCCATGGCAAACAGAATATTGTCCATGGCACTCAAGGAGGGAGCAACTGGTGAAACTGAAAAACAATGCCCACATTTTTTCCCCTCCATAAAGCCAGTTCAGATTCTGTCATTTTTTCGAGGTGTTGGTTGTTGACAATAATCTCTCCTTGGTCGGCTCTGTCAATTCCGGTAATAAGGTTTAAAAGGGTGGACTTTCCCGAACCTGATTTGCCAATAATAAAGACATTTTCCCCTTGGGAAATGTCTAGGTTGATATTGAAGAGTGCGGGGTACTGGGAACCAATTCCCTGATAGGACTTGGAGACATTGCAAAGCTGAATCATGAATAAACAGAATTTTGTACAGGGCAAAACTCGGTTTTGAATCCAATATGGACTTTGCAAATCTTGCTATGTTTTTCAGAATTCTTGAGTTCCAAGATTGGTTTGATGGATTCTAGTAAATAGGCTGAATTGCTCTGATTATTAGAAAAATTCATAATTAAATAGGTTATTTTTTTCTCTTCTTTTCCCCCGATGGTGTTCTGCTACTGAATATTTAATTTTCCTTTTTTTCAGTTTCATGGTCCAACTAAACCACGATAATCATGATTCTTGAACAAGTCGAACATTTACGGCCTGCCTTGGGTGAGCCCAGTTTGGAGGAGGTGCAGAACTATTTTTCCGCACAGAATTTTCCCCGGGAAGAGGGAGAGGTTTTTTATTTCTACTACCAGGGATTGGGCTGGAGATCTGAAACAGGGAGTCCACTGAGGGATTGGAAATTGGCTGCTTCCCGATGGCTATGGAACCTGGAACACTGAGTTTGGAAGACTGACGCCGATCATTTCACTTTCAAATGGTTGATTGGACAGAGACTTCAAGAAAGGGGTTTGCTTTTCTTTTAAATGTCTTTTGTTGGCCATTTGTGATGCTTCCTGAAATGATTTTGAGGGCTTGCTCAAATAATTCTGAAGGCTTTTGACATTACTTCCTAAAGGTTTGGCCTCTTGTTGATGAAGTGTTAGCCCATCTTTCCAATAGCCTTTCGGTACTCCTTCCAACATACTTTCTTGGATCTTGGCAAAGCCCCTGAAAGGGGAAGTACTGCGCCGCGGTGCAGTAAGCAAGATGTAGGATTGTCTACACCAATCCGGCTTGGGCCTGCTCCGGAGTCGCATTCTTTAGATTTTCAAACTTTCTATTTAGATGAAAAACAAAGCAACTAGACCTATGTCGAAAGGATTTCCCAGAAGAGTAGAGGGAAGGATTTCCGAATCCCGATATCAGGAGTTAGTCGGGATTTTGGAAAAGGATTCTACCCTGACCATGAGTGAGCTGATCCGAAGGATTTTGCAGAATCAACCGGTCCGGATACAGGTGAGAGAACGAGGAGTCTGGGACCTGATGGAGGTGCTGATTTCCATTGACATTCAGCTGAAGAAAATCGGAACCAACCTGAATCAGGTGATCCAAGCTTTTCATGGAAATTCAAGTTCCCTTGAGAAATTCCTCTTGGGGAAAAAGCTTCTTGCTTTTCAAAAGGAACTGAGCAAGGGACAAGGAATCCTGGAAGAAGTATTGGCAAAAATACAGGATCGATGGTTGTCCGAATAAGTACCGGAAAATCGATTCAGGGAGTGGTTCGGTACAACGATACCAAGCGAAAGCAATCCGTGGCCCAATTAATCGGATCCCGGGGTTTCGCCAAAGGGGTGGAAAATTTGACAGCTAACCAACTGGTCAGGAGATTCGAATTGCTAACCTCCCTAAATCGTAGGACTCACACCAATGCGATACATGTCTCCCTCAACTTTGCTCCCGGTGAAAGGCTCTCCGATGAAAAGCTGAATGCAATCAGTCATTCATACCTGGACAAAATAGGCTTTGGGAATCAACCATGCCTCATTTATCAGCATCAAGATGCAGGTCATCCACACGTACATTTGGTCACGGTCAATATTGACCGAGAAGGAAAACGAATTGAAACCCATAATCTGGGGAAGAATCAGTCCGAGCAGGCACGAAAGGAAATTGAGCGGGAATATGGACTGGTACCCGCTGAAAAGCAACAGCGAATAGGTCCCGGTCTTCAGGAATTGGGAAAGCTGATCTACGGTAAGGAAACTTCCAAATCAAGCATCAATACGGTACTGAATCAGGTCTGGGCTAATTATGTCTTCACCTCTTTGGGGGAATACAATGCGATCCTTTCGGGCTTTGGAGTGGCAGCCTATAGGGGGGAGAAAGATTCCCAGCGGTATAAAAGAAGGGGCTTGGTTTACCATGTTTTGGATGAAAAGGGGAGCAGAAAAGGAGTTCCGGTCAAAGCCAGTTGCTTTTACCTCCAACCCACCCTAAAGAAACTTGAGGGTAGGTTTTTAAGGGATCAGGTAAAGAAAAAGGAAGTTTTGGGTGCCGTTAAATCCAAGGTTTTGGAAATCCTCCAAAAGAGTAAATCCATGGATCAATTCCTGGCCGACTTGAAAAAGAATGGAGTTCAATTGGTACTAAACCATACCCAAGAGGGGAAGATTTTTGGAACTACTTACGTGGATCATTTTAACCGGATTGGGATTAAGGGTTCGGATTTGGGAAAGGAATTTGGTGCCCATGGATTAAGCGAACGCTTTGGGCTGATGGCTGCCAGTGCAAGGGCTCCAAGAACATTGCTTCCAAGTAATGAGGGAGAAAAGGGGAGATTGGTCCTTTTTGAAAATCCCGTTTCTGTGGAGACGGGTGGGACAGATCTTTCCCTTCGTTTTTCCGATTCCCCCTACCAAGGTCCCTCTCCCGGAAAGCGAAAGAAGAAAAGGAAGAAAAAGGACAACCCATCCGAATGATGAACACAGGAGAGAATCAGGAGGGTTTAAAAAAGATCTTGGATTTTACTCGGTTGGGATCCTTGGTAGGGTTGGGTATTCATACCTATCTGGTAGTCTATGCCCAGTTGAATGCTTGGGGATGGATCCACGAATGGATTGACTTTTTATTGGCTCAAATCGGAAAAACTGGCCTCTTTGAGGGAACCGAACGGATACGGATTCTGAGCCTTGGGCTGCTCTGGATTTCATTATTGGGTGCGAAAGGTAGAAAAGATCCCAACCTAAACTGGAAGAGGTTGATGCTTTGGTTTCTGTTTTGGAATATGGTTTTTGTGTTGGCTGAGTCAGGAGTTCGGATGATGGAGTGGGGAAAGAATGTTTACCTCTCAGGTATTTGGTTGGCATGGATAGGCGTACTGACAGTAGGGGTGAAGCTGAGCAGAGTGATCCTCGAAGGTTTTTCACCAGAGGTATTCAATCACTTGAATGAGACCTTTCCCCAAGAACAACGGCTTTTGGAAAATGAATATTCGGTCAATCTTCCCACCCGGTTTAGAGTGCAGAAGAAGGTGTTCTCAGGCTGGCTGAATATTATCAATCCCTTTCGGGCTACCCTGGTTGTGGGGACGCCAGGAGCCGGTAAATCCTATTTTGTCATCCGTCACATCATCACCCAGCACCTCAGCAAGGGCTTCTCGATGTTTGTCTATGACTTCAAATACGATGACTTGTCCAGAATCACCTATAATCACCTGATCAAGAATCGCGAGTCCTATTCCATTTTTCCCAAGTTCTACACGATCAATTTCGACAACTTGGAAACCAGCCATCGCTGCAATCCCTTGGAGCCAAGTACGATGACGGATATTACTGATGCTTCGGAATCCTCCCGAACGATTATGCTTGGACTGAACAGAGAGTGGATCAAAAAGCAGGGGGACTTCTTTGTGGAGTCTCCGATCAATTTTGTGACGGCGGTGATTTGGTTTTTGAAGAAATACCGGAATGGGAAATTTTGTACGTTGCCCCATGTGATCGAACTGATGCAGGTGGAGTATCCCAAACTGTTTTCGGTCTTACGAACTGAACCGGAAATCGAAGTTTTGATCAACCCCTTTGTGTCGGCTTTCCTTCACGGTGCTGCCGAACAGCTAGAGGGTCAGATTGCCAGTGCCAAGATCACCATGGCCCGATTGGCCTCCCCCCAACTTTACTATGTGCTCAGCCAAAGTGAGTTTACCTTAGACCTAAATAATCCTACCGAACCCAAAGTGATTTGCATGGGAAACAATCCCCAAAAACAGCAGGTCTATGGGGCAGTGCTTTCCTTGTATATTTCCAGAATCACCAAGCTGGTTAATCGGAAAAACTGCCTAAAGTCCAGTCTTATTTTTGATGAGTTTCCAACCATCTATTTCAATGGGATTGATTCTCTGATTGCCACTGCGCGATCCAATAAGGTGGCAACAACTCTGGGAGTTCAGGATTATAGCCAACTGAAAAAGGATTATGGGAGAGAGCAGGCGGAAGTGATTATGAACACGGTAGGAAATATTATTTCAGGCCAGGTATTGGGGGATACAGCCAAGCAGATTTCTGATCGAATCGGGAAAATCAACCAGGCGAGGAAAAGTCTGTCCATCAATTCAGGGGATACGTCCGTCAGCCATTCTACCCAACTGGAACTGGCAGTTCCTCCTTCGACCATTTCCCAGCTTTCCTCAGGTCAGTTTGTGGGAATTGTAGCGGATGACCCTACCCAAAAGATTGAACTCAAAGCCTTTCATTGTGAAATCCAGAATGACCACAAAGCTTTGTCATTGGAGGAGAAAGGATATAGTCCAATTCCTCAGGTGAGGAAATTAAGCGGGGAGGAGGTGATTGAAAATTACCGCAGAATCAAAGCTGAAATCCGTCAATTGATCGATGAGGAACTGGAACGGATGCTGGATACACCGGCTTTGACCGGGTTGATGATAGATTAATTGAAAGAGAAAATTGAATGATTTAAGTTCTTTCTAAATCCATTAAATAGCTTGAAAATCCTGATAAATCTGTTAATGGTTTAAAGGGTTATTTTTCTTTTGGTTTTTAAAGTTTCTATTGGAAAGGTGAATAATCAGTATAATGAGTAGCCTTCCAGATTGGCGGTGAGTTTTCGAATTGAGAATAGAATAATAAGATTCCTAAACTCTACCTAGTTCGAATTGAATTTTCTCAAAACTGCTTTTTTTAAATATTTCTGTTCCTTGTTTACCATCCCAGCATCCAAAATATACAAGGTGTCATTTTTTACTCCGGCAAGTTCCCCAAAATGAATAAATTCCTTTGGATCAATACTTTCAGACCAAGATTCTGATTTTGAATTGTATTTTACGATATGACTTTTCAAACTCCAATTTTCCAGATTTTGATTGTCCTTCATATAAGATTGAAGATAGTAATTGTCTCCATCGGTCTTTATGTCTCCAAAAAAGTGTAGTTGAGGATTTTTGGTTTCAGTATTAATTGAGAACTCTTTTTCTAAAAGGGGTAAATTGTAATCAAAATACTTACTTTTAGGAATAGGTACATAAAATGTCTCAGGAGAATCAGGCAATTGCGAGATAGTCATCAAGATCTTCTCACTCGGAAAAGAAAATATGGATGTATTTTTATTCTTGAATCCGGAACTGTACACTTGACTGGGTTCTAGGAAGCCCTCAAACTCGGTCAAGGACTGAGGATAAGAAATCATCCTTTTTTCAAATGATCCATCATTGTTGAACACCCCAATGAAATCACCAGACTTTGTATAAAATTCTTTGGAGGTTTTTGGGGTGTTTTCAGGGGATAGCTCTAAATAAAAGTACTGATCATCCACCCAAAATGATTTTGAGGTTGGTAATACGCGCGTACCTTCAGGCAAATCAAGAATAATTTTTTGTATCTGAAGTCCGTATTCACTTTGTAGGGTGCCAAGTTCCAATTTTAGGATATTTTGGGATAGCCCATCCAATATGAAAAGGGTGGGGTAATCATTCCAAAAAACTTTGGTTGGATAAAATGAAATGTCTTGATAGGTTCCATTTATAAAACTTAATTCTTCTAATCCGTTTACTTTATTAAAAATCCAAATCCCTTTACTGAATATGCTTGAAACACCTAGTAAAGTGTCATTTATTAATTGGGTTTCGTTTGGTCGGAGTAGGAACCCATTTGCTTCTATAACTTCAACAGAATCAATGTAAGTTAATATCATTGGCTCCATCCCTTCTTCTTGGATTTCTTTAAAGTCCGAGCACCCCGTTAGAATGAATAGCCCCAAAAAAGCTATTAGTATTATATTTTTTGCCTTCATGGAATTATTGGTCTTGAGCTCCACAGGATCGAGTACTATTACCCCCGGGGCAAGTTGTGTAAACACATCCATCTGAGCAAAGTGAGTTTAAGCAACCCCATTGGTCTCGCTCTGACCATGAACAAGCCAGTTGGGCTTTTGTGGGATTAGGCATTATCAGATTAATGATAAGTAAAGTTGCAGTTAATAATAATTTTGAGATCTTCATATAAATAAACATTAGGCTTAATTACTTAATTTTGATATACAAACTTATTTTTTTAAAAAACTCTAAACTCGATTGTTAATGGTTTTTTTAGTTTTTTAGACTAATGTCCATTTTTTACGTCGGGTTGTTAAATATTAACAAACCCGTTAGTCTTCTCTACTCCTGCTTCAGCCAATTTAGCGGAGCGTGTGCACACGGGACAAGAGACTACGGCATAAAGCCACCGCCGTTCCCTCGCCTTTTTATTCCGTTTCCTCTTGCCCTAAGTGCCCCCTTTCCGCAAGGGCACTGCTGTATCAGTTTACGTCAACTTAAACCAATAGAAACGATGAAAACAACAGCAAAAAACTCACGGAAGTCAGCAAATGGAAAAGCTGCTAGAGCGCGAAAAGGAGAGGTAGATACTCAATGGACACCAACGGATGTTTATGAGAGTTTCACCCAATTAATCCTGGATAAATTGGAACAAGGAGTGGTGCCTTGGTATCAGCCTTGGAATTGCAATGGCTTGCCTTCCAACTATCTAACCAAAAAGCCTTATCGTGGAATCAATCTATGGCTTTTACTATCCCTAAATCATGAGCTGCCGTTTTACCTCACTTTCAAGCAAGCAAAAGAACTTGGGGGGATGGTAAAAAAGGGATCCAAAGCGATTCCTGTTTGCTATTGGAACTTTGTCTACAAGCACAAGGAAACCGGGAGGACGATTCCCGATGGACTGCTTGGAGATTATCCCATTGATACCCTTACCAAAGTCTGCTTCCTGAAAGAATACAAAGTGTTTCCCATCGAACAGATTGATGGGATTGATTGGGAGCTTTCTGAAAAAGGAGAAAATCAAAGTTTGCCGGTATTGGAACGATGCGAGTCGGTTTTCGCTGAAATGCATGAGCCTCCAAAATTGACCCACGAAAGGGAGGAAGCTTATTATCACCCAAGCTTGGATTTGATCAATCTTCCTCCTAAACCCAGATTTAAAACAGCTGAGGATTATTATTCGGTATTGTTCCATGAATTGGTTCACTCGACTGGGCACAAGAATCGGTTGAACCGACCCGGAGTGGAGGAAATCGATTATTTTGGATCGGAAAACTACAGCACTGAGGAACTCATCGCTGAAATGGGTGCTGGGTTTCTATGCGGATTTACCGGAATCCAAGAGGCCAGACTGATCGATAATCAGGCAGCTTATATCAAAAATTGGATTTCCAGACTGAAAAATGACAAGAATCTGCTTATCGATGCGGCATCTAAAGCCCAAAAAGCAGTGGATTACCTACTCAATGTCTGTCCATTCTAAAGAAAGGGGGGAACCCCTTTTTTGGTCTTATTTAATTCAATAGCTGGTTATGGGAAATTTAAGTAACCCTTCAAATGTTCTTCTATTTCTGCATTTTCCATACAGGAGATATTGGATGATCTTTGATTGCTATCAGTAAGGCTCAAAATTTTTTTCATTGTTTATTGGTCTTTTTGAAAAGTAGGATAGCGTAGTATATAAGAAAAATCCACAATCAAAAAGAGTTTTTTGATTATTTTATTTGTTACCAGGATGTTTAATTAGACATATGTCTAATAAATAAAATAATTTGCTTCATTAATGTTTTTTTTACTCTTTTCTATATAAAAGCTCAAGATTGTTGTCTATCTTAAAAATGTTCGTTTATGGGCGTTTTTGATCGATTTTTTCGTTCAAATTAAACTCAATTTTCTTGTAAATAATTGATATTCATGTTTTTGATTTTGGCATTGATTTAGTATTACTAGATTTTATTGATTATTCATTTAATTTATTTTTAATGCCCAACTTATGATCAGAAATCATATTAAAGTTTCTTGGAGAAATCTTACAAAAAGGAAGTTGCAATTCACTATTAATCTTATCGGGTTAACGGTTTCTATTGTGAGTGCAGTGGTTATCGCCTTGTTTTTATCCCACGAGTATTCCTTTAATACCGGTTTTAGAAATCACGAAAGTATTTATAGAGTTGATCAGGATTATTCTGCAGGTGATCAGAACCTTTATTGGGCAACAACCCCTTCAGCCTTGCTGCCAGCCCTCCATTCTCAGCTCCCAGATTTGGAAAAGGGAACCATAGTGTTTGATATAAGTACATTCACCACATTTTTGGTGGATGGGGGAGATGGAAACCGAGAAGAAAAGTCCATTGCTTTTGCAGATACCAGTTTTTTTGAGGTTTTCGACATCGAATTCCTTGTCGGTTCACGCCAGAAAGTGCTTCATGAACCTTATAATGTCGTCCTTTCGGAATCTATGGCTAAACGCTATTTTAAAGATTCTCAACATGCAATTGGAAAGGTATTGAAAGTAAATAACAGGACGGAATTTACCGTTGCAGGTGTCATACCCGATTTTCCATCCAATTCAACCCTGAATTATGATTTTATAGGCTCTTTTCTTTCCCAGCCTCATGGAAAGGATCCATCCTGGTCCAACAACAATTACCACACGTATTTGAAATTGAATCCGGGTTCCAATCCGGATCAAACCTCATCCTTAATCAATGAATGGATTGAAAATGAATTTGGAGAGGACCTTAAGCAAAACAATGTAACTACCCATTTTTCCCTAGCTCCCCTAAGTACCATTCATTTTGATACCCAAAGAGAAATGTATGGATCTGTTGCAGCAATGGATGAAAGATATCTCAAATTATTGGGAGCAATAGGTCTTTTATTGATTTTGGAGTTGCAGCCAATTTTATCAATCTTTCCACTGCAGAATCTGTTGAACATGCCAAAGAAATAGGGATTAGAAAAATAATTGGAGCCAGCAGAACTTCCTTATTTTGGAAATTCTTTATGGAATCTTCCCTGCTAACAGGAATCAGTATATTATCCGGAGTATTAATTCTTCAGTTGATATTTTCTCCCCTTAGTCAGTATTTGAATTTTAAACTGGATATGGCTCCGGTTTTCTCCCTAAAAGGAGTGCTTTTCCTGGTGGGTTTGTTTTTGTCCATCAGTATTCTGGCAGGTGTATATCCTGCGCTTTTACTTTCCAAAATCAAGCCTCTCAAAACGATTTCCCATACCAATTCACGTTCTGGGGTTTTATTTCGAAGAGTTTTGGTGGTATTTCAGTTTTTTGTTTCTATTTCTTTGGTCCTATCCACTTTTATAATACAAAAGCAGTTTTCTTTTATGAAGCAGGCTGACCTCGGTTTCCAAAAAGAGGAACTTTTGGTGCTTCCCATTAATGCCAGGATCACCGAACAGGTGGATAGTTATGTTTCGGAGCTGTTTCGAAAAAATTTGATTCGGGAAGCATCCCGTGCCGGAGATTCCCCTGTATTGGTAAAAGCACAATACTCGATGAGCAAAAATGCAGATTCCGAGAATCAAATTGCCGTAACAGGGTATTCCGGAGATGCAGACCTTATTCCCACCTTGGGTTTGAGTCTTTTGAATGGCAATGACTTTTCTGATAGGGATCCTTTTATGAGTCAAGTTGAAGAAAACGGAGAGTTTCCCGTTTTGATCAATAAAAGTGGAGCTGAAGCACTTGGCTGGGAACCTGGTGAGGCTATCAATAAGAAGATTTCTTTTGATGGATTAAATGCCTACATCAAAGGAGTTATTGAAGATTTTCATTTTAACTCACTTCATAAAGAAATTGGACCCTTGGTGATTTTCTTGGAACCCAATTATTCTTCAAAACTGCTCCTGAGAATTACAGGTTCAAATGTCAGCCTGACTTTGCAGGAGCTAAAATCCAGCTGGAATCAGCTAATTCCTGATAGGCCATTTTCCTTTGAATTCGTAGATCAACAATACCAGCTGATGTATGATTCAGAACAGAGACTTGGGAGGATTTTCACTTTGTTTTCCACCGTTTCTATAGTCCTATCTGCCCTCGGATTATTAGGCCTGATTTCTTTCCTAGCCCATCAAAAAACCAAGGAAATTAGTATAAGAAGAGTGTTGGGAGCGGAGTTTGCCGAAATTCTAAAATTTCTTGCCTATGACTTCTTGGTTTTATTGGGCTTTTCTTCACTGGGGGCTGTTCTTTTTGGTATTTGGTTTTCTTCTTCCTGGCTTAAAGGGTTTGCGTATAAAACCAGTATTCCTCCGCTTATTTTTGCTCTGGCAATTCTGACGGTTTTTCTCGTCTCTTTATCGGTGGTTTCTTTAAGAATATGGAGGATATTCCACCAAAAACCCATTGAAACATTGAATAAATAAGTAATTCCCGCCTGACCTGGAAAATCAGGCGGTTTTTTTTAAACAGGCTTTGTCTGCTTTTGTCCCTAGTTAGACTGGTTATTTTCGTTCAGGGCAATCTGGAAGCTCCTGAAACAAATTCCTTCCTGCTGACTTGGTGGTAAGTCTTGGTGGATCATGGTCTTGATCCAGTTCAACCTCAAAGGATTTACCCTGAAAATTGATGAAAAAATCCCATTTCCCGGTTTTCATGCCTTCAATAGCTTGGGGAATAGGTAAGCTCCATAACTCGCCCTGATTGTTTTTTCCTCCTATCCAGCTGGGTATTTCCTGCTGGTCTGAATTATTCGAAGATTTGCAAAGAATCTGTAATCTTGATTTCATGGCTGCGAATCTATCCAATTTTTCTTCAACATATTGCCCCCCCTTTACGGGATTTTTAGCCAGACTCGCATGGTTTTTTCTTTTGAAAGATTTCAGCTTACAATTTTTTGTTTTGGGATTAGTTCTTTATTTCTCCTATCCGAAAAGAACTAGATCTAAGCATGTCAAATTTGTTTCAGTAAAGATTTTTTCCCGGTTTTTCTCATATTTGAGCGGCATGTCAACAATTATAAAGTTCATTTAAGATCTGAATATGGAAAATAAACCGAATTGGAATCAGGTAATAGATAAATCATTGGAAGTGCTTCGACAGTCCGATAAGGGGTATGTGTTGATGGATATGTACAATAATATACTTTCTCCGGAAGAAGCTGCATTCAGGAAGATTCAGGTTGTCCCATACAATGCTCTTTTGTTTATTAAAACACAGTTTGCTGCACTCGGACTGGATATTGCCGATTCGAATGTTCGAATTAAGCTGATTGCTTTATTGGAAGAATACGATCGGATCTCCAAAAAGAGAAGATCCGAGTAGTTCCGGTTCTCAAATCCCAATCTACTATCTTAAGTAATCAATTTTTTTCCTTTAAAACTTTCTTTCTGAATTTTAAAATGGCAATAGTCAATTGAATGGGATATCCATTTTTATGATGTTCTCTTTTCAAAACAAGAAGAGAATTAAAATGTCAGATTCCATTGATTCAAGTAAGAACCCTTAGAAAAAAAATAGTATTTTTTTAATTAATTATTGTTTTACGATAATTAATTTATAAATTTGATTAATTAATTATTGTATTTTCCTTTTCAAGATCCTCTTGTTTTTTCGTTTGGCTTCGTCTTTTGATTCCAAGTGGAACAACCGAGGAGGAGGAAAGAAGACGGGGCTTGACCAGTTGGTATTCTTTGAAACCAGTGGTTTAATTCAGTTTAAATTAATAAAGGTTTCAGGTCAGTCAATTTCAATCTAATGCCATAGTTTCCATGAAAGCTTCTAAAATTCTAGCCAAGTTTCTCTTTTGGGTCTTTAGAATCCTGTTTTTTGTCTATCTCCTGGTTTTGACCTATGCCTTGTTTGCTATGATTTCAGGGTACAAAACCCAGGTTTCAACAGATAGTGCCGATTTGGTAATCCTTTCCCCTTTCGGAACTTCTTCACTTCTAAATCTGGAAAACTCCTTTGCCTACGTCCTGTTTGCGTTCCTTTTGCCCATGGTGCTTTATGTCCTGTTCTTCTTCTTTACAGCAGATGTTTTCAGGATGTTTTCCCGGGAAAGACTATTTTTGGATAGGAATGTCAGGTATATGAAGACCTATTTCCGGCTCAATCTTTTTCTTCCCTTACCCACAGCGGTTTTGGCCGGCCTGTTTACCGAAGTGAATATGCTGGTTTGGAATTTGGTTTTTATACATTTCATCCTTGGAATTTTCACTTTTTTTATTGCTGAACTTTTTTACCGGGGAAGCCTTCTTCAAAATGACCAGGATTTATACATATAGCCATGCCCATTATTGTAAACTTAGATGTGATGCTTGCCAAAAGGAAAATGCAAAGCAAGGAGCTGGCTGAGAAACTGGGAATCACTCCTGTTAACCTTTCCATTCTTAAAACAGGAAAGGCAAAAGGGATACGGTTTGAGACCCTCGAATCCATCTGCGAAATTTTGGATTGCCAGCCGGGAGATATTCTCGAATACATGCCCTAATCTGAATTATACCCTGTGTTTTGACAGCCTTTTTCAAGGCTGACTGGAATTATCTAATCTAAATCAATGAAAATGAATCAAATGATTATTGATGGCTTAAGCCTGATTTACCCCAATGGGGTGAAAGCTATTGACAAGATGTCACTAAACATATCCCAGGGGATATTCGGTTTGCTCGGCCCCAATGGAGCAGGAAAAAGCTCCTTAATGAAAACTCTGGTAGGCTTGCAAAAGCCTAGTTCGGGTCAGGTACTTTTTAACAACGTGGATATTATACGGGATCCTGACCATATCAAAAGAACATTGGGGTATCTACCCCAGGAATTTGGGGTTTTGCCCAAAGCAAATGCGTTTCAGCTTTTGGAGCATCTGGCAATTCTAAAAGGAATAAAAGACAAGTCATTCAGGAAATTGCACATCAACTACCTCTTGAGGGAGGTAAACTTGGATCAGCATGCTTCTCGGGAGGTTTATACCTTTTCCGGAGGTATGAGGCAAAGATTTGGATTGGCTCAGGCTTTATTGGGAAATCCACAATTTATCGTAGTAGATGAACCCACAGCTGGATTGGATCCTGAGGAGAGAAACAGAATAAACGGGATTTTAAGCAAGATTGGACAGCAAAGGATAGTCCTCTTGTCCACCCATCTGGTGGAGGATGTTTATCAGCTTTGCGCTGAAATGGCAATACTCCATTCTGGAAAACTTAAAATAACAGGTTCGCCCAAAGAGTTGATCAAGGCCCTGGAAGGAAAAATCTGGGCTAGGCCTGCAGCGTCTGATGAGGCGGAAATTCCCGATTTCTCCTCAGTGATGATCCGAAAAAATTTTATAGGGGGAGAGTCCTGGATTACTGTTTTTTCCGAAAACAGACCGGATGGTTTCCAGCTACAGAAACCTACCTTGGAAGATTTTTATTTCTGTTCCATTAAAAATCTGATCTGAGTATGAAACAGATTATCAAATTTGACCTGAAGTTATATTTCGACTCTTGGTTCTCCTTGCTTGCGGGTGCACTCCTCTTTGGAGCAGGGTTATTTTCCGGATTGAACTTTAATTTTACAGTCAGTGAAGGAGTATTCCTGAATTCTCCCTATACAATAGGGGTAATGACAGGATTTCTTTCTCTATCCCTACTTTTCTTAGCACTTGTTTTGGGTGGGAAACTGTTGATTAGAGAATGGGATTTTAGTTTTGCTCCTTTGGTTTTTTCTACTCCCTTAAGTTTGAAGAAATTCCTGTGGGGTAGATTTTTATCATTTTTAATTCTAGTCCTATCCTCCTTTTTTGTTTTATATCTGGGTTTTGGGCTGGGACAGTACTTTAGAAAAGGAAATGAAATCCAAGAAGGAATTTTTTTGCTTAGATATGCCTATCCCTTCCTTGTTTTAGGTGCCTTCAATGGGGTTTTGGTATGTTCATTCCTGTTTTTATTAGCACTGTCAACCAAAAATAAACTGCACCTGGTTTTAGGAGGGCTTTTGCTATATATAGGCTACCTGATTGTTTTGATTTTTTCAAATTCTCCATTTATGAACAGTGCTTCACCACAGGCAGAATCCACACAACTCATTGCTGCTTTGATTGATCCTTTTGGCCTTTCCTCATACTTTTATCAATCAAGGGATTATACAGTCGGGGAGAGGAATGAGGTGTTGGTTGGGTTTCAGGGTGTTTTTTTAATCAATAGACTCTTGGTATTAGTGCTTTCTTTTGGGTTTATACAAACCTCTTTTTTACTATTTACTCCCGGAGGAAGACTAAAATTTAGCTCACGGGCTCAAAATAAGTTCAAGCTTTTGAAAGAGGATTATCATTCTTCCCTTCAAACCATACCCAGGCCCGATTTTTCTTTGCAAGGGGAATTCAGATCGGTTTATTCCTATATGAAACAAGATTTGGTATATGCGGGAAAAAGCATTTTTTTACCAGTTTCAGTCCTTTTGCTTCTATTTTATCACGGAATGGAGATATATGGGCAGATATCAGGTGGATTGCGGATTCCGGAAAGATATGCTTCCTCCGGTTTGGTGTCCCAGATTATCCTCGAGAATTTTTATCTGATTGGAATTTTCCTGTTCGGATTCTTGGCCAATGATATGTATTGGAGAAGTAGAACTTCAGGTTTTTGGGTTTTGGAGGATACCACAATTCTATCTTTTACCAAACATGCAGGCCATTTGTTGGCTGTAGTTATTTTGATTCTTTTCTATTCGGGATTGCTTATGCTGGAAGGGGTGTTTTTTCAACTGGCCTATGGATACCCTAATTTTGACTGGGGTGCTTATGGGGGCATTCTGCTATTCAATACCTTACCCCTTTTGCTTTTTTCGGTAATCCTGATCTTGATAAACCGTGTGTTTCCATCCAAATATTCCGCTTTGGGTGTCAGTTTGGTCACTGGTATTGTTCTGGGAACCCCATTGACTGATCGGTGGATGGACAATCCAACAATTAGGTTTCTGAAGAAATTTGGGGGATATTGGAGTGACTGGAATGGATTTGATGTTTTTGCTCCTTTCTTCTTTTTTCGGTTGATTTTTGGGGGATTGCTGGTTATGTCCTTTTGGATTGCATGAGATTTGATCAGGAATCCCAAGCAGAAAATGCTACTTGGAATTTCCTTGTGCTGTGTTGTCATTACCTTGGGGATAGTGGGAAACCAAATTTCCAAGGGGTATAAAGCTCCTAATAAATCTGCCCAAATCTCTTGGATGGCAGACTATGAGGCCAAATTCCGGCACTATGAGCATATTCCTCAGCCAACCATACTCGCAGTGGATATATCTTTAGCCCTCTTTCCTGAAGAAAACGCATACAGTCTAAAGGGAACCTATTCCCTACAGAATTTATCCTCTCAACCCCTTGATAGGCTCTTACTTAATTTTCATCCAGAGCTTAATCTTGAAGGGGCTGTTTTCAAGTTCAAAAACGAGATGATAGCTATTGACCAAATTACTTCTGAGATTTTTTTGAATGAACCTATGACTCCTGGGGGAGAAGCTTACTTAGAATTTGATCTTTCCTATCAGCTCCATCCCTATGGGGGATTTTCATCAGACAATGCCATGCTAAAAAATGGGAGCTTTCTTAGGCTAAGCAGGTATTTGCCTGAATTTGGCTACCTGAGATCTTTTGAACTGGAGGACCCTGAATTAAGAAAGTCATTTGGTTTGGGAGAAAAAACGCTTCCCAAAACTTTGGAAGATCCCAAAGAAAATCCTTTGGACATGATTTCTCTTTCCATAAGAATTTCTACCTCTGCCAATCAAATGGCCTTCGGAACTGGTGAATTAGTCCGAGCCGAAAAGGTAAATGACAGAAATTTTTACACTTACCGCGCAGATTCTGTTCCGTTTAGGTTTGCTGTTTCTTCTGGATCTTACCAACAAAGTTCAATTGAACATAAAGGAATACCCATAAAAGTTTATTTTCATCCCCAACATGATGAGAATGTGGATTTGTTGCTAGCGCATGCTGCTTATGCGCTGGATTATTGTATCAAGAATTTTGGAGATTTCCCTTTTGAGTCCCTTTCCTTTGTCGAAGTTTCTTCCATGGCTTCGGGATTTAATGCAACTGCATACCCTGCCGTGATTTTTATCAATGAAGGCCAGGCATTTCATTCTAGGCTAAAAGATCAAGCTGAAAACGATGTTATTCTTGAGTTGGCAGCCCATGAGATCGCCCACTTTTGGTGGGGAGGGAACAGGATTTTACCTGATCAGAGAGAAGGAGCAGCATTTTTAACCGAAACCCTTGCCATGTATACAGAAATGATGGTATATAAGCACAGGTACGGAGTTGAAAAAATGAAAGAAAAACTGGATTTACACAGGCAGATTTATCAAATGGAAAAGGGGTATTTTGTCCCTCAATCCTTATCCAGAGTTAATCCTTCATTTACTCATCTGTCCTATTCCAAAGGGGCTTTGGTCATGGTAGAACTTTCTGAACTGCTGGGTGAGGAAAGACTTAATGGAATGTTAAAGGAATTTTTAACCACCTATACTTACCCGAAAAGACCTATTTCTCTGGATTTGATTAATATCCTTTGCAAGGGGGCTACGGACTTGGAATGTACCAAAATCAGGGAGCTCCTAGAAGGAAATTAAGACCCAAAAGGAAAGAGCTTTCCAACGATGAAATACCCCAGAATAGGTGAGTGATCTTTATGATAGAAGAATTAATATTGTTTTGTAGTAAGAGGAATCATTAGAAAAAATGTGTTCAAATGGTTTATCTAACCCTTTAAGGAAAAAATCTGTCTAAGATATCGCAAGGTTTGATTGGGATCTAATTGAATCCTTCCATCAAAAACCCCATATTTTAATTCTACACGATGAACATCAAGCCCAAACAAAGTCTGCCAATAAACCTTGCTGTTTCTTTCAGTGTCATTTTATTTGCAGTGGTCGTTCCGATATTGGAACTTAATGAAACTCATGTATGGAATCCCGACTGGACACCTCATGCCAAAATTCATGAAGTCTGGCAATTGATAACCAATTGTGGGATTGGAGTATTGTGTTTATACCTGGCATGGTTAAAAGGAGAATCAAGATTAAGCTCCATCCTTTGTTTATTGGTGATGGGAGGATTTCTCCTGGCTTTTATACTTAAAGAGGGATACGGAGGATCCATGAGGTATCTGGATGGAAGCGAAAAAACTGTTTTTGGTATAAATATCGGGGTATTTGGATATGGATTGGCAACGCTGGGTATTCTCATTTCTATTGGATGGGATGAGCTAAGTAAAAGACAGAAAACAACTAGTCTTTAATACTTCTTTTTTAGCTTGGAAGAGTGCTTCCACCAGTAAAGATTAAATAAAGGTAGAGTGAATTAGCTGTAGAAATTGGGGTTCAAAAAATCTTTTTTTTAATTCATAGGTTGAATTTTAAACTCAGCTGGTCTTTGGATTAAATATTCTTCCATAAAGCTAGTTTTATGAAATCGGTATACGTTGTTATTGTAATCGGTTCCGGTCCAAATAGATTGGGAGCGGCTATTCAATTACAAGTCCTGGGCCTTCATGTGCTTGTTGTTGAGGCTCTGCCCAGGGTCGGTGTAGGTAGCCGAACAAAGGACCTAACCTTACCCGGATTTAGCCATGATCTTTGTTCAGCTTTTTATCCGATGGGAATTAGTTCTCCTTTTCCAAGCCAAATCCCCTTGGAAAAGTTTGGATTAGGTCTATCCGGAGGTGGCTGCCGTACATCCATTTGAGGATGACGCTGCTTTGGGTTTGTTCTCAAGCTTGGAATAAACCGCGCTTAATTTGGGTAAAGATCAATCCACTTACCTTAATGTCATCAGCCCATTGGTAGAGCATTGAGATCAACTTATTGTGGATATCCTTTCACCACCTGGAATTCCAGCCCATCCCGATACGTTTTTGATATGTGTTTTGAATGCGATCCTCCTGGCAAAATTTTTCGGCAATTATATTTTTAAGGAAAATAGAACCTGCGGGTTTTGGGAAGGGATGGCAACACATTCTGTCCAGCCTTTGTCAAATTTTGGAGCCTCAGCTATTGCACCTACGCTATAAGCAGCTGGACATACCAGAGGTTGGCCAATACCCAAAAGTGGTGCCCAGGCTTAGGCAAACGCTATGTTGGGCTATTTTCTCTCCATGGGAGGGGAGGTTCAAACTTCCTAGCAGGTAAAGGATATTCGGGAATTGCCTCAACATAAGGTTCTGGTTTTTGATACTTCAGTCCCTGCCTTGGCTAAGATTGCAGGGGCTAAACTGCCTAATTCCTATCTGAAAAAACTTAAGAAATTCCGCTATGGAATGGGGGTTTTTAAAGTAGATTGGGCTTTGAGTGGCCCTATTCCATTTAAATCCCCTATCGCAAGAAAGGCGGGTACGATCCACCTTGGTTCAGGCATGAAAGAAATTTGCCATTCGGAATTGCAGGCAGCAAACGGGCGAATTTCTCTAAGCCCATTTGTACTTCTGGGTCAACAGAGTCTTTTTGATTCAACCCGGGCTCCTAAGGAAATGCATACAGCCTGGGGGTATTGTCACGTCCCCAATGGATCAAATGTCGATAGAACAGAGCTCATTGAAAATCAAATTGAACGTTTTGCCCCTGGTTTTAAAGAGCCTATACTGGCCCGTCATTCCATTAATTCGGCCCAAATGGAAGCCTATAATCACAATTATTTAGGAGGAGATGTCAATGGGGGTTCAATGGATATTGCTCAGCTTTTTATGAAACCAACTTTTCAGCTTAAACCTTACAGAACTCCTGCAAAGGGGATCTACCTCTGCTCTTCCTCAACCCCTCCCGGTGGAAGGGTTCATGGGATGTGTGGGTATAATGCTGCAAAACAAAATTGTCAAAGATTTTTTTCCTGATTTGGAAGCTTGTTAAAGGAATAATTCCCTTTTCTGCATTGTTTTGGTAGAGTAGATTTTTCTAATTCCTCCGCAATAGGTATTGAAAAGGGTGATCTAGGTTAATCTCCTAATTAGACAACTAGGTAAAATCTGATGAAGTATTCAATCAGATTAATACATCCATTTATTTTCGATTCCTTTAGTGTAATGCAGAATTAAAGATATAGGAAGAGAAGTCTGTTAATTCAGTTAGGGGTTTGATCAACTATTGGGATTACAATTTTTCAGTTTAAACTTTAGACTCCTTAATATGGAAAAGGAGCAATTTGGTCCCTTTTTGCTGCCAAAATGATTTTTTTTCTCTCTCGGATAGAAAAAAATTATACTGAAATTTTGGGTAAAAATATTGTATTAAGATACCCTATTATGGGTGATGTTTATTAAGTATTTTTTTTTATGAAATGATTGTTTTTAGATAGGATTAGAGATAGTATAGATCAAAGTGTTTAAATACGGTTTGCAACTTTATTCAGGGTTAATGCATCCTCCTTGAAGTAAACTTAATTTAAACTGCATATGAAAAAAAATGATTACTCAAATGTGGAGCGAATACTGATTGCTTCTTTGATTCTTGGGATTTTTTTCCTTGTGGATCAATTTTCCAATGATGCCATGTCCTTTTTATTTCCTGGATTGGAAGGGTATTTCAGATGGGGGATTAGAATGTTTTTGGAAGTTACCGTAGTGCTCTTAGCCGTTTGTTTAATTTTCAGGGAAAATATGCTAGGGGGCCTTGAAAGGCTTAGTCTTAGTAAGTCCTTAGTAGGAGCGATCCTTTTTGGAATAATTGTTACCTTGCCTACAGCTTTAACCTATGCTATTGGAAGCGGATTCCAATTTAATTGGAAAACAGATGTCCTATTGTTTTATACTATCTTTTCACCCTTTGCAGAAGAAGTCCTATATCGAGGTTTTGCCTTTTGGTTGATATATAGGTATCTAAATGTAGGGTTTTGGTGGGCGGCCTTACTGCCTTCCCTGGTTTTCGGTTTTGCTCACTTTCTTCAAGATTGGGATTTATCCGAACAGGTTGGCGTGGTTGCCTTGACAACATTGGGGGGATTCTGGTTCAGTTGGATTTTTTCCAAATGGGAAAATATTTGGTTTCCTATAGTTTTACATGTCCTATTAAATTTTTGGTTTGAATTGTTTGAAGTAGGAGTCAATGCACTGGGCGATACTGCTTCAATCCTAGCCAGGCTTTTCACCCTTGGTTTTTCAATTTGGTTAACCGTGAAGAAAGATAAGTTTAAATTTCTGCAGTTTTTTGGAAACCAGGCCTGAGGATTAGCCGGGTATAATCTACTTTTAGTTCTCCCGGCAATCCAAAATCTGGGTTAATAGATATTTAAGATTATTAGGAGATGTCAGGCTGAATTTTGAATAAAAGGGAATGCTAATTTTCAAGAGACTTATGCTTCAAAACTATTTCCGGAAAACAGGGATTAATGTAGATCCCTGTTTTTTTGTTAGGATCAAAGTTTGGTCGTTACCAAAGATTTAAATCCCTCAATTTGGGGTATATCGAAACCAATAATAGTCACTTCCTTTGCTAGTGAATTAAACCAACTTAGACGTGAGTAAAAATATGTTGGCCATTTTTGGCCTATTCTTAATCTTGGGATTTTTTTCCTGCCAGTCAGAGGATAATGATCTTATTCCAATTGAAGATGAGTTGTTAACGGGTGAATACCACGTAAATGCAAAAATTGATGGAATCCAAAAAGATTTCCCGTTTACTTTCTGCGGTAAATTTGAGGATGAAGGTAATTTTAGTCTTTTGGTGGGAGGGACAAGTGGACAAGGGGATTCACCGGAACCTGCACTAACCATAGTTCTGGAAAAAGGAGGGGATATTTTGGTAGGTAATTATACGGTAAATTCCAATGAACTTTCCGCTGAATATGTCAGTGCTGTAGGCGAGGATAGTTTTTATGCCAGTAGTGTAGTTTTGCCCAAAGACTTTTCTCTTAAAATTACCGCGATCAATGAGAAAAAAATCAGAGGCACATTCCAAGGTACTTTCAAGAATGGTAATGGCCAAACCTTAACCCTTACAGAAGGATCGTTTTTTCTTCCGATCACTATTAGATAAATGGTGTTTAAAAAATGCTTTTAGGAAAGCCTAGGGAATAGTTTCAAATAAATAAGTTATCTTTTTATTGGGGGTAAAGTTTCATTTGGTCAGGAGCCTAAAACTTTGAGGATTGAATACAAAATTAGAATCAGAGAAACCATCCGAATAACTGAACCATTCGGATAAAAAATTTAGGAAGATTTTGAAAAAATTCAATTTGTGGTGCTAGAGGTAACCGTTAGTACTGAATTTTAATTCATCAATCCTATCCCTTTGATGATTCTAAGCTTTCTGAGAATGAACTGATTCTTGGTACTTGGATTCTATATAGGCCTAGGATGTATTTTGCAAACCTTTACTGATTCGATTTTTCCATTACTAGTGGAGGACAATAACAAATGAACCTTCTTGGTTTGAATTCATTCCGCTATCAGGAATTTTCAAAAGGATATAAAAAAATTGAGATTAAAATTATTTCTGATGGAGGTCAAGAAAGTTGGATTGATAACAAGCGATTCATGGAATTCCTTATTTATGACCTCAAGAAATGATTTTATGTCATAGATATTCATTATAAAATCTGATCTTATCTTGACCTAATATTTTTGATCAATCCATGTGAAGCAAACTAATCTTCAAATTTGACATTGGGACAATTGGAATTAAGGTAAATTTGGTCCAAGATATAGCCTAGAATTTTTTGATATTTTACCTTATGTGTAACAAATCCTTGCATCAACTTCAGCTGAAAACTGAACAAAAAAGAGGATCGAAAATTTCAAAAACCTTATTTTCAGGTCAATCATGAATTAAAAGCATTAACTTGTTCCATTATTTATCCAAGGAAAAAAGTAATTTCTGAATTTTGTATCAATTAAGATATTTACACGTATCCCTTTGAGAGAAATGAAAACTACAAGGCTTTAAATCCTCTTTGGAGCAATTTTCAAGCCTCTGAAAAAATTGATTTAACTACTGAAACGAAAGTTACTTAAAATGGAAAATACATTATTCGACTTCATGTCAAAATATATTTCTCTGACTGAGGAAGAGAAGAATGTTTTGCTTTCACTAGACCTTTTCCGATCTGTTAAGAAGGGTACTATCTTGCTCAAAGAGGGTCAAAGATCAAAAGACAGCTATTTTGTATTAAAAGGTTGTATTCGGACCTATTATATGATTGAGGGCGAGGAAAAAACGACTGCTTTTTTTACAGAATTGGAGCCATTAACCCCCCATTGTGTAATCACTAAAGCGCCCTCAGAATATTTTGTTAGTTGTTTAGAAGACAGTATTCTGGTAGTTGCTGACTCTGATACAGGAGCTGAAATGAATAGTAAATTTCCGAAATTTGATCTGATGTGTAGGATTTTGTCAGAAGAATTGCTGGCCAAACAACAATTGGATTTTGATGAGTTTAAGACCTCATCCCCTGAACAACGATACCTAAACCTCCTTCAGAAAAGACCGGATCTAATCCAGCGGGTTCCCCAACACCAATTAGCTAGTTTTTTAGGTATACAGCCCCAGTCACTTAGTAGGTTGAGAGCAAGGATTTCAGAAAAAAAATAAAGGCTTATTTCATTTCTTACCTTTAGTGAACGAGTTGGGTCACCTTGGTGAACCAGTTTTGCATTATCGTTTCACAATAAAAAGAAAAGAAATGCAAAGAAGAATTTTATTCATCAGTATTGTCATACTGATGATCAGTAATACACTGCAACTTAAGGCACAGGAGTCGGAGAGTCCAAAAGGAATCAACACATTTAATAAGAAAACAACTTACAATAAATGGTTTGTTGGGAGTTCATTTTTGATGTTGGGAAACTTTATTCCAGAGGATCCAAATCCACTTAAGTATTTTCAATTAAATTTTGGTTATCGGATAACCCTACGGGACGTAGTGCAATTCCGATTTAAAAAGTCTCAGTATGCCTGGCCCTTGGGAATTCCATTCGGTCCTGATTTTGACATGCCTGGATTAAACTACCTAGGATATGAACGAAAATTAGCTCCTCAAATCGGGTATAAGCGATTTTGGAGGAAAGGAGATTATTCCTCAGTCTACATCTTGAATGCTTTTGAAAAATACGTGGATGAGAATAAAAAGAAGATTGGAAATAGATTCAATTTATATACTGACTTTTATTTAGGTTTCCATTCTAAGCTTTTTAAAGATATGTTCTTTTTTGAACCAGCAATCGACATTAGTTATTGGCCAATAAGAACCGGTATTCCTAAATTTTTTAATGGCGTGGAAAGTCAGTGGTCTAACTACTCTATCCAGTCCACAAAAGACTTAGGATTTAAGTTTTTATGCTCATAAGATTAGATGAAAGTTGTTTATTGCACCCAATATGGTTCTCCCGAGGTTTTACAACTTCGGGAGATTCCAAAACCTTCACCCAAAGCCAATCAGATTCTGGTCAAACTCGTGGCTACCACAGTAAACTCCGGAGATGTCAGAATAAGGAAATTTGATGTCCAGGGATGGATGAAGTTAGTAATGCGCTTGGTATTGGGTGTTTCAAAACCAAGAAAACCCATACTCGGGACAGTATATTCGGGAGTGGTTGAGGCAGTTGGAAACAAAGTTTCTAAGTTCAAGGCAGGGGATAAGGTCTTCGGTATGACCGGATTTAATTTCGGTACCAATGCAGAATATATTGCTGTAAATCAAAATAGCATCGTGCTTGAATTGCCCATTAACGCTTCTTTTGAAGAAGCCGCCGCAATTGTGTTCGGAGGGCATACGGCAATTTACTTTTTGGAAAAAGCAAGAATAAGGGAAGCTTCTGGAAAGAAAGTTATGATTATCGGAGCCACAGGTGCTGTAGGAACAGCTGCAATTCAATTGGCCAACTATTATAAAGCCGATATAACCACGGTTTGCAGTTCAATGGGGAAACAATTGGTTGAAGACCTAGGGGTGAAAAAAACTATTTATTACGACAAAGAGGATTTTTCTAAAAGAGCAGATAAGTATGATATCATTTTTGATGCATTTGGCGCAACAACTAAAAAGCAGTGTGAAAATCTTCTTCAAAAAAATGGTATATACAAGAATGTGAATAGTTTTGCTTCAGAGTCTATTCATCAACTTCAACTTTTGAAAGAACTCTTTGAAAAAGGAGCAATTAAGGCCGTAATCGATAGAAGTTTCCAACTAGATCAAATTAAGGAAGCACATGCCTATGTGGAGTCGGGACGAAAAAAAGGAAATGTAATTCTAAAAATTTCAATGTGATTAGATTTAAACCTCTTGGTATTATGGTAAATCCTTTTTTGAAAGGTTTCATTTACTCTTTTAGTAAACCAATTGTTGGCAAATAGTTCGAGTAACTGTCAATGTTTTTTGAGAATATGAAAGTGAGATATTAAAAAAAACTTTACAATTCTATTTTTTTAACTTAAGTGAAGGAGTTGTCCTTTCGGCTCAATTTAATTTTGAATCATAAATTCAAACTTCAAAAAAATGAAAAAGAAAATTTCTTTATCCTTATTTTCCTTGATGTTAATCTTTACACTTAAGGTTAATGCTCAGTATTCCAAACAGGATACTACGTATAAAAAGAATTTTGTGGGTAGTACTCTGTTTTTATTGGGCAATTTTGCTTCTACCAATCCTCCTGGCTTTGTTCAACTTAATTTGGGACATCGGATTACAGGTAGAGATGTTATTTCGTTAGAGTTTATAACATGGAAATATTCCTGGCCTTTAGGAATTAACCCGTTTTTCAATGATAAATACGGTGAGCCTGATGAACAATTTCCAGGTACAATTCGAGAATATGGTCTTGGACTTGCCTATCAACGATACTTTTGGAAAGGACTCTACGCTGCGGTTCACCTTACTCCCATGGTTCAAAAATTTATGGATGAGGATGGAAAGAAGATAGACAATGGTTTTCACTTGTTTAACACCTACAGAATAGGATATCATGTTAAACTCTTTAAGGATAAATTTTTCCTTGAACCTTCTGTTGGGATAGCTGGTCGTCCTTATCATACGGAAATGCCTGATGGATTTAAACAAAAAGATGACAAGTGGTCAAAATGGACCCCTGAGCCTGGTTTACATTTCGGTTACAACTTTTAATTAAACAATCCATAGTATACACCTTGATAAAAAATGTTGTCTGATAAGAGTGTCAATGTCAAACTTAAACTAGCTAGCCTTTGGGCTAGCTTGATGTTTCTTATTATTTACCTGGATTATTTTCACTTATATATGCCGGGAAAAATAGAAGATATTCTGGCTGGAAAGGTCTTTGAATTTGAAATTTCCCAAGGTTTTTTGCTGATAGCGCTGGTTTTAGTGTCACTTCCTGCACTGATGATTTTCCTTTCAATTAGTCTTTCAGCAAAGTTGAATCGCTGGTTAAATATAATTGTTGGAGCGATAAATATACCTTTTATTTTGTTTAATCTGGCTGGTGAAGCTTGGATTCACATGGTTGTTGGGGCAATTATTCAAGTGGGTCTTCTTTGCCTTATTATCCATTATGCTTGGCGCTGGCCTCGAATTTAAACCTGAAAATTTTTAAATTAAGTCATTTATAGTGTTGAATTTTGGTTTTGTTCTCTGGCTTTTTTCATGAGAATTAAAAAAACGTTTGAGAGTAAAGATGGGGAAGATTTTCCCCATTTTTCATTATATAATCCTGATATTTAATTTAAACAGTAAAGTTTATTTAGATTGTTTCAATTTAATTATCATAATTGTTTTGTTGATTTTATATTCTTTAAAATTTAAAGATAGATCTGGATTTATACTTCTCAGATAAAATTTTTTTTTGGGTCTATTTTCTTTCTTAACTATAGTTAACTCTTTTTGGAATTCCCTTTTTGAGCTTTGCAACATTCTTTTGGGAAGGAGGTGCAATTGGAATTTTGCCGATAATCTCTTTTTCAGTAGAACCTATAAACCAACTATAAACTACATTTATTTTGAAAACATGGTTATTGGGAAGTTTTTGCTTCCTGTTGATATTGCAGACTTTTGCCCAGGAGAAATATACGCTCAGTGGCTATTTGACCCATTCTGAAAATGGGGAAGCGTTAATCGGAGCTACGGTGCTCATTTTGGATTTGGGTACTGGTTCAGTTACCAATTCTTACGGATTTTATTCCATTACACTTCCAAAGGGGGATTATCGTTTGGAATTCCGCTACGTAGGATTTAAGTCAGAGGAAAAAAACATCAATTTGACACAGGATCTTCGTATGGATGTTGCCTTAACCTCAACTGAGGAGTTGTTGGAGGAAGTTGTTGTAAAGGGAAATACTCCCCAACAGCAAATAATGACCTCCCAGATGAGTGTTTCCACCCTTGAAATTAAAACATTGGAAAGATTACCTGCATTTGCAGGAGAGGTGGATATCCTCAAGGGGATTCAGTTTCTGCCCGGAGTGAGTACTGTGGGAGAAGGTGCAGCCGGTTTCAATGTCAGAGGAGGAAGCGTTGGCCAAAACCTTGTTCTTTTGGATGAGGCCCCAGTTTACCAATCTTCACACCTATTTGGGTTCTTCTCTGTCTTCAATCCTGATGCGGTTAAGGATATCAAACTTTATAAAGGAGGCATTCCTTCGAGATATGGGGGAAGACTCTCCTCGGTTTTGGATATTTACATGAAAGAGGGTAACTCAAAAAAATACCAGGTAAAAGGGGGCTTGGGAACCATCTTTAGCAGATTGGCCATTGAGGGCCCAATCCAAAAGGATAAATCCTCTTTCCTGATAGCGGGGAGAAGATCCTATGCGGATATTCTTGCCAAGCCATTTACCGACCAGATTGATGAAAATACGAATCTGTACTTTTACGATTTAACGGCCAAGACCAACTTCATTTTGAACGAGAATAACCGGATCTTTTTTTCGGGATATTTCGGAAAGGATATTTTCAAATTTGATGAATTCCAGGGTTTTGACTGGGGGAATCAAACAGCGACGATACGATGGAATCACCTCTACGGGAAAAGACTTTTTTCCAATGTTTCGGCCATTTACAGTAACTATGGATACGGTTTCCAATTCGGTTCAAGCGAACTGGATAATTTTGATTGGTCCTCCCAGATTCAGACTGCAAACCTGAAGGCTGATTTTGCCTATTCTACAGGAGATGAGGGTGAGCTGAATTTTGGATTGGATTTGATTCTGTATGACTTTCTTCCTGCGAAAGCAAAAATTCTTACCAAAGGGATTCCAACCGATGTCAGCCTTGACCAAAGGAAGGGACTTGAAACTTCTCTTTATGCGGCTCATGATTTTCCGGTTTCAGAAAAATTCCTGATCCAGTATGGGGCAAGATTGAGTAGATTTCAATACATGGGAGGAACTGAGTATACCTATGCAGATACCGTTCCGGGGATTAGAAAACGCCTGGTCTCCACCCGGGAGCTGGATACCTGGGAATCTATTTCAGAATATACCAATCTTGAACCCAGGTTTTCTTTTAGATATCAACTGGATGCTTCCAGTTCCTTAAAAGGTAGCTATAACCGGATGAATCAATACATCCATCTGATCTCAAACACTACTGTTTCTACTCCAATTGATATTTGGCAGCCTTCTACCAATCTGATCAAGCCTCAGCAGGGAGATCAGGTGGCCTTGGGCTATTTTAAGAATTTAATGGAGAACAGGTACGAGTTGTCGGTGGAAGGGTATTACAAATGGTCCAGAAATCTGGTGGATTACATTGACGGAGCAGACCTTTTTATCAATGAATACCTTGAATCAGTACTCCTATTCGGGAAGGGGAGATCCTATGGAATGGAGATTTATGCCAAGAAAAATTCAGGCAAAATTACCGGTTGGGTCAGCTACACTTTAGGGAAATCCGAAATGATTGTCGATGGAATAAACTATGGCACTGATAAGGTGAACCGAAAAGGCCAGTGGTATCCTACCCGCTTTGATCAGAGGCATAACCTTAAGCTTGCCGCATTCTACGAGTTGAAGAAAAACCTCAGCTTGTCCGCCAACTTCAGTTTTCTTTCCGGCACTCCATCCACTTTTCCTACCGATAGGATTTATGTGGGAGGATATGTTATTCCTTATATAGCAAGAAACCAAAGGAACAATTTTAGGATTCCAGATTACCATAGGCTTGATCTTGCAGCAACATTTGAAAATGTGTGGAGAGGGAAAAAAGGAAGGAGCGGAACCGACAGTATGGTGGTGTCCATATACAATGTATACGGAAGACAAAATCCTTTCAGTGTTTATTTCTCCCAGGGTACGGAACGCCCAGCTCCGGACACCTTGCCTGAAACAACGGCAACCAAACTGTCCATAATCGGAACCTTCCTGCCTGCATTTTCCTACAACTTTAACTTTTAACAGCCATGAAAATACCTAATCTGATATTCGAAAGCTTTATGGCTTTACAGAATAGAATAACATCAACTGCCCTTTTATTAGCGTTTATTTTTGGTTTTTCAGGATGCGAAACTGATTTTCAACCCGACCTGGAGCAGGCCGAGAAAATTCTTGTCATCGATGCATGGGTAACCCAAGAAATGAAAAAACAGGAAATCCGGGTTTATTATTCCAAACCTTATTTTGATAATTCCCCAATCGAGCTCATTCAGGGTGCCCAGGTTAAAATTGAGGATATGCAATCCGGTCAGGTTTATTCCTTCCTTCCGGATCAAAATGCCTATTCCTGGACACCCCAGAATGAAGCTTTGGGAAAAGTTGGAAACTCCTATAAGCTTTCAGTGACTATTCAAGGAGAGACATTTGAGGCTATAGCTAAAATGGGAAGAGTTCCGGCCATAGATACCATCACCTTTGAATACAAGGAGAAGGATCTTCTTATCAAATCAGATTATTATTCTGCCGAGTTTTTAGCAACTGATCCCCAAGGAAAAGGGGATACCTATTGGATCAAGGCTTTTAAAAACGGCCAGTTTTTATCCAAGGGAGTAGAGTTGAATATGGCTTATGATGCAGGATTTTCCTCAGGGCAATCAGTTGACGGGAAGCCTTTTATTTCCACTATCAGAAAGGATTTTATCAATCCCCTGGATAACGTGGAGGGTAAAAACGGAGAGTTTAAACCTCCGTATCTTCCGGGAGATAAAATAAGAGTTGAAATCCATTCCATAGATCAGCCCGGCTACGAATTTTTGTACCAGCTTTACTATCAAATCAATAGACCGGGTGGTTTTGGAGAATTGTTTTCAATTCCTTTGGCCAATGTGCCAACGAACTTGGAGAGTACAAAAAATGGATCTCAAACATTGGTGGCCGGATTTTTTAATGTCAGTGCCGTCAGCTCGTTTGAGCAGGTCTTGACCGAAGAGATAGCTGCTAAAGCCAAAAACTTGGCTAATGGGTCCTGATCAAAACAGCCATGGTCCATTTTTTTTGGACCATGGCAGATTTTGATCCTAATTCAGGATTAGTTCATAGGACATGATTAGATCCACCTTTAAATTAGCTTGAAAAGGGGACTGGTATTTATATTAATTTGGGTCGACTAGTCCAAGGATATAGTTTCAGTTTTTGGTCCTGATGTCTGCTCTTCTTATAGCAAAATCCTTTTAGATTTTATTTTTGATAGAAATCTTTAAGCAAGTTGTCAATTGTTCTCATACCGAATGGAAATTACCTTTCGTGAGTTAATTTGAAATGTTGAAGATATAAGCCCCATATTTTAAATTATTGATCCTCCAAGGGAGCAAAAGATGTAAAGGCTAAACAAAAGATGTAAAGACTAAATTAAAAACAGCATGTATGGAAAATGATTATTTAAAAAGCGTCAAAGAACAGTTTGTGTATTATAAAATACTTGCCGAGAAAGCCATGGCTCAGGTGGAGGAGGATGATTTTTTTTGGCAATACAACGAAGACAGCAATAGCTTGGCGACTCTTGTGAAACATCTTTATGGAAACATGCTTTCTCGCTGGACAGACTTTTTGACTTCAGACGGGGAAAAGGAATTTCGAAATAGGGATGCTGAATTTGAAAACAACAAAGAGAGCAGAACCGATATAATGGAGAAATGGGAGGAAGGTTGGAATTGTCTGTTCAATGCCATTAACTCATTAAAACCTGAGGATCTCGATAAGATCATTTACATTCGAAACCAGGGATATACAGTCACCGAAGCCATCAACAGACAACTTGCCCATTACCCTTACCACATTGGACAAATTGTATTTTTGGGGAAAATGAGCTCAAAAAAGGGTTGGACATCCTTATCAATTCCTAAGGGGAGCTCTAAACAGTATAATCGAAAAAGGTTCTCTAAACCAAAACAAAGGGGGCATTTTACCCATGAACTTTTAAGGGATGAGGAATGAAAAATTGGGGAATCCTCAAGGATTTTGACACTCTCCATCAGTGCAAGGATTTTTTTAACGTGAGACATATGAGCTTTTTAAGTTCTCATAGGGCTTCTCTTACAAAGCCTCTATAAAATCATTACGGCTTTCTGTTTTTACGGAAAAAATCCCAGAGCACTTCATTCATATCCATTTCCTTGGTGGTTTTTCCTAGTGGAAAACCAATGTTAAAAGGGTCGGCACCGGGCCATGTATGTCCACCCCCTGTGATGGAAAGCAAATGTACCGATACGCCATTTTCTTGTACTTGAATCCACTCTAGAGATGTTGAATCTTCCTGATTTTTATCAAAAACCCGCGAAATTGCTTCTTTTGGATTTAAGCCATTATTCCTCAGCCAAAAATGAAATGTTTCATATGCTGAGGCATAGGCAATGGGCTTCCCTTCCCAGTTGACGATCTTATCTTCCGTTCCTTGAACCTGCATGACACTGATAGGATTTGCCTGTTGATGAAAAAATTGAACTGAATCCGGTAAAGGTCCTGAGATGGAAGCTATTGCTGAAAAGGTGTCAGGTAATTCGGAGGCTAGCCTATGAGTGAAAAAGCCTCCTCTCGACAAACCGCAGGCAAAAATAGCCTTCTCGTCTATGGAATATTCTTTCTTCAGGGATGTCAGCATCTCTTGTACAAATTCAACATCCCTATGCCCATGTTGATAGGACATATCAAAACCAACATTCCAATCTTTGTTGATTCCGGTAGGATATACGACGATAAACCCATATTTATCGGCGGTTTTATTCATCCCAGTATAGAACATCTGCTCGGCCGCAGTCATCCCCCCACCGTGGAAATTGAACACTAATGGGAAAGATTGTTCGGGGTTTTCATGATAAGACTTTGGAAGGTAAACCAGATACCTTCTTTGTTGGTCTTCAACTGTGATACCTTTTATCTGTGCTTTGACAGTTCCCATTGCGCATAGAGTCAAAAAGAAAAAGAATAGGGTTTTCATTTGCCTTTTTTTTCTGCAAATCACTGAGGTTTAATAACCAAAAGCTGTCAAAATGGTCATTCTGCCATACTGAATGATCATTCAATTGAAATAAAAAATAAAGCTCGAAATTTAATCTTGAAGTTTTCTGAATTCTGATGGAGTAATTCCAGTTTCTTTTTTAAATGCCTGATTAAAGACATTGATCCTGTTGAATCCAGCTTTCATATCGAAAGCTGCAACCCTACAGGTCAATGGTTTGAACTCTTTAAGAGTATTTTTGAATGTTTAACCCTGGATCTATTGATAAACGGATTGAATTTTTCCCTGATTGAGGATTAAATACCATTGAAACTTTTTGCCGACTTGCCTCATCCCCCAAAAAATCCCCCAAGGCTTTTCGGCTTCTCGACCTTCATGTTACGTCTTAAAAGTGCTCAGTTTGTGGATTTCATTTAAAGAAGGCAATAGTCAAGGTTTCCTGAAAAAAAAATTCAGGTATCAACCCTTTTCACCGACAAGGGATTCCAATTCTATATCTTGGAGATCGGATGTTAAAATGAAATGTTCTCTGGCAATTGAGTACCCCCCTCTGTGGTTATGGATAATTTAAAATTAGTTCCCTGATAACCTAGTATGTACAACCCCATGTTTATTCCCTTTCTCAATGCAGGTCTGTTTTTGCTGCCCAGTGACCAAAAAGACTATATGACTTCACATTCTTTGGTTTGTTGATGATTTACCTATGATAAAAATGAAATTAATATCTAAAAACACTTGTTTGACGGCTTTAGGGTTTTTATTGTTTTCCTGCTCTACAAGCAACAACATGACCCTTGATTTTCCTGACTACCCGATAAGCAAGGAAAATACAATTCAAGTAAGAAAGGCCAAAGGAAAGGGATTGGTGGGTACAAGCAGAAATCTGCAATTCGATAAATTTTACAGGGGAAAGCTTAAAGAGGGATGGACAATTTCTTCTGATATCATCGACAAAACCCCGGGTGGCTTTTTTTCCAAAGAAAGTATGGAGAGATCCTTGTATTATAACCTTGGAGTGAAAATTGATGACATTTCCTCAAAGACCTCCGATCGTTTTCAGTTTACTTTGGAGGATTCCTCTCAAGCGTGGATGGGTTTTTGTCATCAATTGTATCAGGGAAAGAGTACCAATTATGATATTTTTAATAAGTTGGATTTTTCAAAGGGGAAATTTCAAAGGTCTGATTTTAAGACTACCCTTATTTCCTTAAAGGACACGGTCTCCCTTCCCTGGAATCTAGAACTTACCTACGAAAGAGAAACTCCTAAGGGTATTATTCAGACCTTCCTCAGCGAAGGAATGGCCATTGAATCAGGTCAGCTTTCCAATGGAATTGAGACCATTTTGATTTCTCCCCTTTTTGTAAAAGGAAAACAAATAGATGAAAATCAATATGCTGACATCATTAAAATAGTTGGAGGGTACAAATTTGTCCTCAATGACAAAACGCTGGGCATTGTTGATCTTTACAATCAATCCATAAGTTTAAAAGATCCCTTGGATAAGAATAACACCCTTGTGGCCGCAGCTGCCACTGCACTTCTACTTAGAAACAGATAGACTTGACTTTATGGAGAATAGCTTAGGTGTCAAAGTAGTTATCGTGATTTTGTATTTCCTCACCCAAAAAATCACCCAAGCCTAAGTTATTATTTCATCAAACTTGGTGTTTCTTTCCACATGGAAATTTATAGGCTCTTCTGAACTAATTAGCCAAATGTTCCTAGGCAACAAAGGATAGCTTGCCTATTCCCATTTGGGGATAATTTCTCCATCCGGGATTTGAAATTGGTCATTCAATTAGTGAAAGACTCCAATAAGTAAGGTTAAAGCAAGACCAAATAACATCTCAATTGATTTTGGGTCTAGTCGTTTTTTGGAAGTATCCATGGAAACATCACTTAGAAAGTATACGAAGTTTGACTACTGTTCCTGTCTTTTTATTTTCAGAAGCAATGTCCCCAAATATTTTACAGTTGAGGAGTTTGCAGAATTTGAAGCATTTTTGAAAAGGTTAGAAAATGGGAGAGAGACAGTCGGATTCTATGTAATTGTTTACAACAAAAGAGTGGTAGCCTGTGGAGGATTCGGAGATAAAGACAATAATGGAGTGTATTCTTTTGCCTGGGGAATGGTCCACAGAAATTTTCATAAAATGGGTTTTGGGACTTTATTGTTTAAGCACAGGATCTCCGAACTTAGGAAAATTAATCCATCCCATGCCATTGTATTGGACACTACCCAGCATTCATACAAATTTTATGAGAAGATGGGATTTCGCTTAACGGGCATAACCGAAAATTATTATACCAAAGGAATGCATCGATATGATATGGTCTATGAGTTGGAAAAAGAGGAATTATCCGCCTTTGAGACATAGAAATAATTTTTTCCAAGTCAGGTAAAATATTCGAAATTCAACAGGTATTTCCACTATGCAGGTTTAGCATGAGTATTATTTCATTGGAAAATATTGTATAAAAGAAATATTTGGAAAAATAGATTTGCCAGAAATTAAGAGGATAGATTTAAACAAACCTTATCATGATTTTAGCCTATAGCCTTGAGCATATTTCAGCACTTATATTCTGTATTCTTACAGGAATTGTAATTTCCTTTCAGGCAGGGTTGGCTTTGGGATTCCCTTGGGGAGTTGCGGCCATGGGAGGGAAATTTCCGGGGAAATGGCCCCCAAAGATGAGGCTGGTAGCAGTTATTAATATGCTTTTGTTGGGCTGTTTTATACCCTTGGTCCTTTCCCGGGCCGGATTGTTATTTTCCGCGCTATATCCAATTGCCTCTCCGGGCATTTGGTTTTTGGTTGTTTTTTTTGCTTTGGGAACAGTTATGAACAGTATCACGCCCAGTAAAGCAGAAAGGATTTGGGCTCCTGTGGCTTTTTTTCAATTTCTGACCACCCTGGTGATTGCCCTGTCCTAAAGAGTCCTTGCAGTTTTTCTTTTTAAACATCAAGTACCCCTAAAAATCACGTAATCTTTCCGAGGGTTTTTAATTAATTCTCCAAAAATTGCATCTCATTTGAGATTGTGGATTTTCCTAACTTCAAGGGATTTTATAGATAATTTTATGGATACATTTAAGCGCTACCATTTTATTTCCGGCAGCTTGATCGCAATCTTTGTTTTTGCCCACATGATCAATCACTTGATAAGTCTTTGGGGACCAAGTCAACACTTGGAGATGATGGAGGTTCTTAGAAAAGGATATAGGGTACCTGTTCTGGAATCTCTATTGATTATTTTAATTCTGATTCAGGTGATAACCGGAATTAGATTTCTCAGGGTAAAAAGAAATTGGAATCTTAGAGAATTTCAGGGAATTCAATCTTGGTCAGGTTTGTATTTACTTTTCTTTCTGTCTATACACATCTGCGCTGTTTTTGCCGGAAGGTTTATCTTGGAGCTAGATACAAATTTCTATTTCGGAGTAGCTGGTCTGAACAGTTTTCCTGTCAATATTTTCTTTATTCCCTACTACGGATTGGCAATCATTGCCTTCTTTGCCCACCTGAGTTCAATTCACAACAAGAAAATGAAGGTTAAGATTTTGGCTATTTCCCCTCTTGGTCAGGCAAGGCTAATTCTAGCCATGGGCATACTTTTTTCACTGCTGATAATTTTTGGTTTGACCAATCACTTTAGAGGTTTTGAAATTCCCAAGGAATACAGGATTCTAACCGGTGAATTTGACTCCTAGGTTCTCAAAGCATTATAAGACCTGAATTCTAATCAAAGATTTAGCCATTATTTAGTCAAACTATGGAATTTTAGGGCCCATATGATCCCTTTTTTGGTTTAAGTCCCAATTTTTTATTTCTAAGCGATGGAAATCCCCCTAAAAATCCCCCAGTAACCAGGTGTGATTCCTAATTGGATTTCGTTGCTTTACTTGCTCAAACTTCATTCTCAGGTGAATTCTAAAATAAGGTTATGGTAAGCAAAAGAGACGGATTTTGTCCCTGTTTCTTAAGATGGAATTTAACCGAAATTGAGTGGATTCATTTTTTTATTTAACTGCAACCCAATAACTCCAATTTCAATATGACTGAAAAGGAACAAGTTCTAATCTGCGAAGCCAAGCTTACACTGGCAATGAAAAATGGAGATGTGGCTATGTTGGATTTTCTTTTGGACGAGCGTCTTATTTTTCATATTCCTTCAGGCCAGATAATCACAAAAGAAATGGATCTTGAAAATTATCGCTCAGGGCGGATGGTTGTGCATCAAATCTTTGCCGAGGACCCTATGGTCTCAATTTTCGGTGACGTTTCTATAGTTTCGGTAGTGATCCATCTTCAAGCGGAATATTCAGGCTTACCTGTTGGGGGAGAATTTCGCTACCTCAGGTTTTGGAAAAAATCAAAGGGTAATAGCTGGAAGGTGATTGGGGGTTCAGGAATTAAGATTCAGTAATTGGAACTTCCATGAACACCTTTCTTCAGGCTTCATTCTAAAGAGTAATGTATGATCTTATCTGCGAATTAAAACCTGGAATAGTCAATAGAAATTTGGAGACTGGCAAGTAATTCTATCATGAGAATAAATTCATTTATAAAGCCTGATTGCATTTTTCTGCTACTGGTAATTCTTATGTCATGTTCCCGGAAAATGGATTATGGAGGGGGAAACTCAGTTGGAAATGAGGCTTCTCAATTAATTTTTTTGGATGAGAACGGAATGTTGGAGTCAAACGAACCGGAAATTGGTGATAGATTCCGGGATATTGAGGGCATGGATAGGACTGATAAACCAATTGCACTTTCTTCACTGGAAGGCAAATTCATTTTACTGGATTTTTGGGCTTCTTGGTGTGGTCCCTGTAGAAAAGAGAATCCCAACCTGGTAAAGCTTTACAACCGTTACAACTCTCAAGGATTTGAGATTTTCAGCTACTCCATTGATCAAAATTCCTATGCCTGGAAAAATGCAGTTTTAACCGATTCTCTGGTTTGGACCAATGTGATTGAAAAACCTACAGGGAATTATTATCCGAGTGAAGCCATTTACAAGGTCAAGTTTTTGCCTACATCTTATTTGATTGGGCCTGAAGGGATTATTTTGGCTAAAAATCTTCGAGGAATTGAACTGGAAGAGAAGCTGAGAGAAGTTTTGGAAACAACTTCTTTGGATAATTAAGAGGGCATTTACAGCCTGTTTGGTAAAATAAATGGTATTACTCGACCCTCTCTATTCATTAAGATATGCTTCTTTTCCACCAATACCCCTGGAATATACCTCTATTTGGGGCATTAAATTCGGGAAAGTGTTTTGTTGTTTTGTTTTCCAATTCACTTTAAAAAGAGTGTTTTTCAAGTAGTGGTGACACTGTTTTGGGATTCATGTGGAATTAATGCTTCTCGCACTAAGGTGAATGTTTGGGTTATAGCCAGCAAATTCCTGTATAACTCACCTATTTAAACCTAACCTCCTGAATTTATTTCAGTCCTTTTGGGATTGTGGCAATTCATTTCCATGAAGCTTATTTTATCCTTTCTTGTTTTAATGGTATTATTTTCGGGCAATGCTAAGGCTCAGGGTAATTTTGTTAAGCGGTATTTTGACACTTTTATCCACGATACCGCAGATGTCGCCAAACCCCAATTCCTAGCTTACCCAATAATAGCCTATTCTCCGGAAACCAATTGGGAGTTTGGTGCAAGTGGACTTTATCTTTTTTATGCAAAACAAGATACAGGCAACAGACTCAGTGAAATTGTTGCTCAGGGATTTTACACAGTAGAAAATCAATACGGTGGTTTTTTGGAACATGCGCTCTATTCTGATAAAAACCAATGGTTTTTCTTAGGGAATCTCAAATACCAAAGTTTTCCGGTTTCTTTTTATGGGACAGGTATTGATTCCCGGCTCTCGGATGAGCAAAAAGTGGAGGCTATTCAATTGGTAGTCAAAGAGAGAGTGCTTAAAAGGGCATCTCAAAATTTATATGCCGGATTTGAACTGGAATTCAACCGATCGGTGGATGTCAGTTTCTCTGGACAAACCCCTGTGCTCCATGAAGACCAACTATTTGGAACAGCTGGTTCAACTAATCTGGGTCTGGGTACAGGGATCATACTGGATACAAGACACAATGTTTTAAATGTGAGGAATGGGTATTTTTCAGAAATAGCGGTTCTCAATTTTTCAAAATCACTGGGAAGTGATTTCAACTTCACTTACCTGGTTAGCGATTCCCGTTATTTCAGAACTGTCCGTAAGAATCAAATTGTGGCTCTGCAGCTCTTAGGTCAGTTCAGCTGGGGAAGTGTTCCCTTCAACCAACTACCTCAACTGGGAGGTCCAAACTTAATGAGGGGATATTACCAGGGTAGGTTCAGGGATAATAACTATATCGTGACTCAAATTGAATATAGATTTTTGCCACTTCCATTAGGATTTTCAAGACGAATTGGTGCTGCCTTGTTTGCCTCAACGGGAACCGTATTTTCTGCTTTTGCGGATCTTGAAAAAAAGGATTTTAGAGGTGCAATTGGCGCTGGACTTCGCTTTCTTCTGTTTCCAAAGAAGGATGTATATGTAAGGGCAGACTATGCTCTTACCCGTGAAGGTGGTGGATTCTACCTGTTTATTGGAGAGGCATTTTAAATTTGGATTCTGGGTTAGCCTGAATGTTTGATTTAAAATACCCCAAAAAATACCCGATTTGATGAGTGCCTATTCAACTTGACTATGACCTCTTTCTGGTTTGGATTGGCTTTTTTTGGTAGATGGAATATAAGGGGCAGATTTTAATATTAAACAGGTAAATCCTTAAGAAAAAGGTTTCATTACAAGGCAATTGATATAATGAAATTAAGTGGAATTTGACGATGAGGATTTGGAAAAGCAGGAAAGGGTAAAAATGATTTTGAAAATAGAAATGAATATTTATTGGGATCATTTTTCAGAACCTACCGAATTGGATGAGAATTTTTTCAAATGGCTAAATGAGAAGGTTTTTTTCTGTTAATAATAATTAAACCAATAGAATTAAAAGGGAGGAGATTTAAGGACTGGTTCGAGTACCACTATGTTTCTTGATTGAAGAATTAAACCCTTGTTTGGATTTCTAATATTTGAAATCCCAAGTAGCAAATATCATTTGTGTAGTAATGACACTAAGTTTATATGAGTTTTAGGTTGAGGAATAGGGGAGATTTTAAAAGGATGAAAATGAATAAGAGCTTTACTTACTATTTGGCTTTGCTGGTTATCCGGCTAAAAGGGATAAAAGGATTATTCAGTGAAGATCCTGTAGACTATTTGGCCTTGAGAAAGGATGATGTTCTTCATCCGACCAAAAAGCTAATTAAGTCTTGCAGGATCAGTCAGTTTACACTCTCCCAAACCCGAGTAACTGAATTGCAAGGAAAAGGTCCGTCCAATAAGTTGCTTTTATTTCTTCATGGGGGTGCATTCATTTCAGGGCCCGCTCGACATCATTGGGATTCCATAGAAAAAATCTCCAAGTATACTGATTACACGATCTGGTTATGTGATTATCCTAAAGCTCCTGAGCATACTATTTTATCAATCAATGAAAATATCGATTTGGTCTATAAGGCAGCCTTGGAAAATTTTAAGCAGGATAATATAGTAGTAATGGGAGATTCTGCAGGAGGGACTCTCGCCATAACCTTGGTTCAAAGATCGATTCTCTCCAATCAGCGTCTGCCTTCGAAAATCATTCTTATTTCTCCGGTTATGGATGCTTCTTTGGAGAATCCCGAGATCGAAAGAGTGGATAAAATAGATCCCATGCTTTCCAAAAAGGGTGTCCTGAGTGCCAAAAAGATGTGCAGTGGAGGATTGGATCTGAAATGTAAAGAGTTGTCTCCTCTATACGGAGGGTTTAACGGTTTCCCCTCTACTTATCTTTTCCTTGCTGAAAATGATATTACTTATCCGGACCAACTTCTTTTTTGCAGGAAATTAAGAAATCAGGGAGTTGAAAATCACCTTAACATAGGTAGGGGTATGCCCCATATTTGGCCTCTTTTACCTGTCATGAAAGAAGCAGGGGAGGCTTTTAAGGATATTTTGAGAATTTTAGATTAAGAATTTGATTGGGGGTTGAATAATTGTTGAAGATTTGGTGCTTTTTGGCCTAATCTTAAGAAAGATAAGTCCTAAAGGCTTTGGGATTCCTTCCTTCATCTGGTAAAGCCTTAAAGCCTTTAGTTTTTATAGAAATTTTTGAAATAAAATATTTATTTTTAATTGCATAAGTAGTAAACAGATTCACTCTTTAAACTCGAAAACATGAATAACCAAAAACATGGAATGCCAGCTTTGATTTCACTATTTATACCTGGATTAGGCCAAATGATCAAAGGGGATTTTTTTAAGGGGATTATGATCTGGGTATTTGGTGGACTAACAGCAGTCTTTTTGATGTGGACTATAATTGTTCCATTGATCATCTATGTCTGGAATGTCTATGATGCGTATAATTCAAATTGATTGAATCGGAAGTTCCTAATACGAGAAGTTGAACTGAACCGATTTGGGCTATTTCAAGGTGTTTTTTGTTCTTTCCTTTAAAATTTTGGAGTAAACTCTTAAAATCTACCTCTCTGATAGATATGAAATTTTTAATTATATCAAAATCTCCTGTCTCTATCCATCTTGAGTGTTCTATACAATGGGACAAATGGTTCAGATGGATGTAGGCTCAATAAATGACTTGAACAGGTTTGGATTTTCAAATCATTGTTCAATAAATCTGTTTGCTGGAGTTGTGGCACTTTTGCCTTGCTGCTGATCTTTACCTTGGTATTTGCTGAATTACAATAAAAAAATTATTCCATATTCTGCCTCAAATACCTTATTGACAAAATGAATACGTTTTCTCTTTTTCCCTGGTCATAATCTTTGCTTTTCCAAAAGTCCTGTAATTTCTCTTCTAAATACCCTATCGGAAGGGAAGAATGGTGAAGGTTCTTTAATTTACAATAAACCGATTTTGCTTTTTTGAAACTTAATTCTGCCTCATGACTTTGAATGGGGCTGCTATTTCGCTGGTTGGAAAATTCGAGATTGAAAGTCTTTTCTATCCTGAATTCAAATTCGCCTTTTGGACCTTTTCAACTTTGTTGAGTAAATTCTCTTGAGGTATGAAGCTGAAAATATTCAAAACCTTTCTGTGATTCCTATCATCCATTTCCAGGATATCTCCAATTTTGATTTGAGAAAGGGATTAGTTCAGAAAGGTATTCTGGCCCTTCAGGATTATGTAAGCTTTTTTTGGAGTTCATATTGAAATGATTTTAATAGGCTGATTTAAGGAGGAATAATAATTGATTATCCCGTAGATCATTTAAAGACCCCGGTCCTGGATGACATGCTGTTATTTCAGGGTTTAATTTTTCACTCTTAATTAATTGGCCGAATTCAAAAATATTCTTCCCTAGACTCGATAATTTTTTGGCCAGAATTTTAGGACTTTGGTAATAAAATTTTTCTTTAAGGCTAAGGCAATGAACTTAATTTAGGATGGCTTTTCGTTTTTTTGAACTAGAGTTTTATTATTTAAGTCATGTGGATTTGTGCTAGAGAAGATCCCAATGCCTTTATGTTCAACTGCTAATGTTCGCCCTTCAAATGAGGCAGATAATGGAATCTTTCAAATGAAAAAGATTGAACTACCAGCCCTATTTATATTCATCCAGTTGATAATTCATACTAGAAAATACCTAATAAGTTTAAAATATCCTCTTGTGGGTATTTTTTGACCTTAGGGTGTGGATTAAGTCGTGTGGCAAGCCGGGCTGCAAAAATTGCATCCGTTGCTTTTTGGATAGATTTTCCTTACTGAAATTGCGGCTGTGACACATTCCATATGTCAGTCTTAATCCTGGTGATTTCTGGGGAAATAAATATTTTTCTTTGTGGACCTCATGGCCACCATTTGCCTGAGGGATGTTGTTGACAACGTAGTAAGGTATGCTCAGTAGGGTTACGAATTCTGGTTTTGAATTAAATATTAAGCTAATCATTTTAAGACTTTTTGATTTTTGGAAAAGTATTTGGGGAAAAAATCCCCCAAAAAATCCCCCAATCATAAACCGCTTTCACAGTCCATAAAACGTCTTACAGAAAAGAAATTTTATAACCTTCGTTCGGAAGTAAATAGTAACATGATAAGGAGCATAGGGAAAGAAAATTTAATGAGGGGAAATAGAATATTGTTTCGGCTATTTCCTGAATTGTAAAAATCTAAATCTTAAAAATAATTCAATGATTAAATTCAAATTTTTACTGGTACTACTGGGATTGTCTTTTGCTTTGACTTCCTGCGATACTGAAGATCAGAAACCCAAAATTGATGAAAATGGATTAACTCCTGAAATCAATCGTCTTGTTTCTCAAGAGAATTTGGATGCGCTTATGGACTTGGGCTTAGATATAAATGGAGGAGGGAATCCTCCTCAATTGAATGGAGAATTTCTAATCAGTCCATGCTATATTGCTAAAAGTACAGCAGGTGATGTAGAAGGTGCCGCTACAAGAGATATCGAAATGTCTTTATTGAATCAAAAGGGTTTCTCAATTACCGTAGATTTAAAACAGCAAACCCAAGTAGCAAATTCTGTCGGCAGCTTCATAGTCGGAAATGAGGATAGGTTTACAATTTTCGTGGTGGTCGAAGAACTCAATACCAGTAGTGGTTCCAAAGCCAAACTGCTTTACACCATTTCCGGGCAAAAGGTAAGCGGAGGAATTGCAAATATTAAAATTGCCAATCTGATGTTGGATAATTATGGAAATCCCGGGAATATTTGGATCGGGAATGGAAAAGGGAGATTGTTTAGGGACCGGGATAATTTATCTGGTTTGGTCAATTTCTAGAAAGAAGATTCAGAGCCCAGGTTGAATTTCCTTTTGGATTCTTGCCTTTTTGTTGATGCTTTATTTTTTATGAAGTAGTGGTAAGAAAATGTAGTAGCTTAAAATTAGTTCTGTTGAATTTGATTTCATCGGTTAGCACCGGGAACGCTTAAGCCTTCTCGGTGCTTACCGAATGATATGGTATAAGGACATTATCCCGAACTAAGTTTCGGGATATGTACTTATTTGGGGAATAGTTCCCTGTAGGAGGCTTTGTTTTCAAATCGAGTATTAAAATGTCCAGTTTTTTAACTAAAAAACTGGACATTTTTGTATTCTTGAAAGTCTTTTGAAACCATGAGAATTACTCATTAAATGACATATAGTTTTAATAGACTTCCAAGAGGATATGTCTTTACCTATCCCGATTTTATGGGAGAGGTGGAAAAGAAGGAGGCGGTTATCAAATCTTTAAATAGAATGATGTCACCAGGAAAGATCAACAAGCTTTTCAATGGCAAATAATATTAGCCGAAAAAACAACTATTGGGGAATTGGAAGATATTCCTTTACATTTTTAGAATTTTGAATTTTGCACCAATAACCTTGAAGGTTTTTAACTAATTATAAATGAATCAAGATTTTAATTCCGCTAAGGATTACCTTGGAAAGATGGGTAGAGAAGATAGGATCAAACTAACCCACGATTCACCTACCTCAGAAGCAAAGCTTATTGAAATGAATGCTGAGCTTGAAAAAATGCGACAGGATTTCCTGATTAAGGAAAGTAGATCAATGAACGAAGCAAAGTCCGTTTTGATTAACGCCACATAAGAATTTTGATCAATGTGAAACGGAGTCTGTGGATCCATTTTTTTAACAGAAGTGATTTTAATAAGGAAGGATAAGCCTTTGGAGAGAGAAATACCAAACTCAAAAAAAGTCTCTTTCCTAAATTATCCCCCAAAAAATCCCCCAATTGATGATAAAAAATACCCACTACTGGGTATTTTTTATCCAAAAATTCCCTTTATTAGTCAAAATAGTCTATTGATAATCAGAAAGATAAAGATGAATAAATCCAATAGGTTACTAGTCTTGAGTTTTTACTGCATGATCGCCCTCTCTAAAAGAGCCTGTCTCGAATAGTGTAGCGTATCAGGAACAGGGAAAGTATGGTGAAAAAAGTAATCGAAAACTAGTTAAGAAAGGAGGGTAGAATTGCAAATCTCACCCAGAACTGAATTCAACCTAAGCGAAGCTGGGGAAAGAGTGGAGGTGGTCAAATCCTACCCTGTCCATCTGATATTTTGATTTCTCCTAGATGGTTGAATTAGATTCATCCAAACCTAAGTTTTAAAAATCTAATAGTAATTTAGCAAGTGCATTCAGTCCACCTAGTCCAAAAAAATGCTACGGGAAATTGCCACACTTATAGACTTTAACTGCATTTCATCGCATGATGATTTATTGGCATCCATGATTTCATTGATCGATTTAAAGGTAGGTGATCGTGTTAATCTGGATATTGATCTCAGCGGGTCAGGGTTAATTTACCCTGATTTACTTCTACTAATTGTTGCAAGAGTTGAATGTCTGAAAAAGAATGGCGTTAAGGTCAACTGTTCCTTGATTAATTTTGATGCCACTTCAAACAGAGTGAATTATGCGAGTCGGATTAATTTTTTTGAATTTTTGGGAATTAAACTTGAGGAAGGATTTAAAAGAAGGGATAGGCAGGGGAGGTTTATTGAGATTTCAGAGTTCAACGAAACTAACATCTATCAGGTGTTCCAAGAAATCATGCGTATTTTAATTGTGAATGGGGTGAATGAAGATATGCTAACCGTTCTTCACTTCTGCTTGAATGAAATTCTTGACAACACACTCAACCATGCGAGCCCGGATTTTAGGTATGGTGCTGGGACAGGATTTATTATCGCACAATTTTTCCCAACAGCAAGAGAAATCCGAATTATAATTGCTGATACTGGTCAGGGAATACACGCTGCACTAACCCGGCATCCTAAATCAAGATTTAAAGATCTTTCTGAACAAGAAGCCGTTTCCAGATGTATAGAAAGAGGGGTTACCAATAGCCTCGGATTAGGATTTGGCTTGTGGGCCACTTCCCAAATGATGGTCAAAAATCAAGGCGATTTCAAAATTTACTCAGGAAGTTCAAGTCTGCAAAATGGTAAATTAGTCAAAACTCCAAGTTGGAATGGAACTATAAATTACTTGAGAATTAATACGGATATACCGGTAAATCATATAGAGATATTTGGAGAAAAATCTAATCAACTCGATATGTTTCAAGAGTTTAAAGAATCTCAATTTGGCAATATTGAAAACCTTTGGTAGCTTCGCCCATGTTTTCAAAACAGAAAATGACCCAGATAATCGCATTCAATAGTTTTTCCAACAATCTAGGAACAAGAGTTCTTGGGCAGGAAATCCGTATGCAAATTGAATCAATTCTTGATTCAAAAGATTTTGTGATTTTTGACTTTGAAGGAGTGGAGTTTGTCTCGCACAGCTTTTCTGATGAGTGTTTTGGAAAATTACTTTTAAAACTTCCTTTCGAAGAATTGAAGTCTAAATCCACCTTCATCAATGCCAGTGACTTAGTTAAAAAGACTATTGCTTTGGCTATCAATGATCGATTGAAGGCAAGTTTAGCTTACTAAAGGCTGCATCTCAGTCGGGTTAAATTTCCTGCTAAATTAGGTTAATTGATATTCAGTCATCTTTGTACTTGAGGTAAATAGTTCAGAGATTGATAATTGAAAACTATCTGCTGACTTATACTTCTATCATTTTCCATACTGATTCTTTTTTTAGACGGGTATTGGACTGAATTTCAGTGATGAGAAACCAATTGCTGATTGTTGAGGATATCAGGGTAGGACATCCAATAGCTGTATCAAGTCAATATGAGCTCGAGTGAGGTTTTCAGAAATGTAGATGCTTCTAGCGATTATAATTCGGTTCGGCATAAACCCCAAAAATTGGGGTTTATCCGGTATTGGATTATCAGTTTAGAATAGCAGGGTTTTGATTGGCTTCAAATCTTTGGAGGGATGGATTTTTTCGTTACGAGCAATTTTTCAGAAAATTTGTATGAATTGAATATCATAAAACCCAAAAATCCTCCCTTCGCCCTCACATTTTTCATTTTTACCCCAAAAAATACCCACTACCCGGTATTTTTTCTTCCCCAAAATTCCCCTTCTTAGCAAAACGAAGATTTTGATAATCAGCCAAATCGATTGTGGGATAAGCCCCTTTGGATTACTAGTCTTGGATTCTCCACTGCATGATCGCCCTCTCCAGAAGAGCCTGGCCCGCAGGATCTCGGAAAGGTATGGGGTGAGGTAGAGAAGCGATCTTTCCCTGTTCCTGAAAAGCATCGGAAGTAGGTAGATATTGCAGGAGCTTGCGGGAAAGGATAAGAGGCCAATTGCTCCCGATCACTGTATGGGATGGTAAGGATACTAGGGTGGAATTGCTAATCCCACCCAGCACTGAATTGAACTTCAGGGATGCTGAGGAAAGAATAGAGGTGGTCAAATCCTACCCAATCCAAATGATATTTTTATTTCTCCAAGACGGGGTGGAAGCCGGCTGTATGCAATGGTTGGTCCGAATCAGGAAGAGCATTGGTGCGTTACGTCCAATCATTCGATCAAGGATCATCAGTCCTTTACCGGAGAGGATGCATTCTCAGACAAGGAGGGAAATGTGAATAAGGATTTTCCTGTGGCAAAATTTACAAATACGTTTGAATGGGATGGAACTGATACCAAGGTGGTGATCACCACAGCCTATGCGTCAGAGGAGGCCCTGAAGCAAATCCTCGAAATGGGAATGGAGCAAGGACTCAGTATGGCTTTCGAAAATCTGGATGAGGTGTTATCTGAAGCATAATTGGATGAGCTCCTGATCTGACTATCTGGCCTTGATGGATTGATAAAGAATTATAGGACCAATTTAAAACCACTTTAAAATCAGTTTAGGATCACTAGAAGACCAATCCAATATTGGTTATTGAGTTGTTTTAATGTATTTTTAGTTTTTGCTATATTTACTGATTACCAATTGATTGTGCTATGGGAAAAGCAAATGATCCTTCTCTGAAAGGCCTGAGTGGGAAAATAGGCAATTTGGTTTACTATCAGCGAAATGGAGAGACGTATGTCAGAGCTGCTCCTGGGAAACAGTCCAAAGCCACCAAAGCCAAAACCTCTGAACCCAAACGGATAAGTCAGGATGTAGTACGGCAGACGCATGCCTTTCTGAAGAATTATAAGCATTTGGTTCGGTTTGGGTATCAGGAACATGCAGTGGGAGCCAAGACAGCCTACCATAGGGCGGCCTCCTATACCATCAAAAACTCATTTGACTATCGACCAGAAAGTGCCTGGAAAGTGCTGGATATCTCAAAAGTGAGAATAAGTCTCGGGGATCTTACCGGACCGGAAGAGGCCACTGCATCCCGAGAGGGCACTGGAGTACGCTTTACTTGGAGGGATAACTCCTGGGAGGGATCTGCCAAGCCCAGCGATGAGGCTTTTGTGGTCTTGATTCATGAAAGCAGGGCAGGATCTCGATTTGTCTATCAGGGAAGCCGAAGATCTGAGCGGAGTCATTTCCTGAACCTAGACGGGGCAGATCCAAATGCAAAATGGCATGCTTTTCTGGCCTTCAGTCAGGAAAATGAGTATTCCAAAAAGCGATTCCTCTCCAATTCGGTGTATTTAGGGGAGGTGTAGGAAAGTGATTGAATGCCCCAAGGCTGTACCTAATTTTGGGTAATTCAAACTTTTACTCTTCAACGGAAAGGTGAAGGAAACCTGAAAGGCCAATTACAAACTTCAATGGATTCCAGAGTGCGATAGGTTGTCAAAAATCTTTTTGGTGATGATTTTAGCCTAGGGATGTAATAAAAAGCATGCACATCTCCACTAGCTTCGATTAGGACTTGATTTGACCAAAAAAGTGTCAATAATTGTTACGCTTACATTTTTTGACATAAACTGACAGATCAGGTGTCTCATTGGTTTTTTTAATTTGATAATTTGACAAAATTTGTCCAAATTAATTTTTCCAGAAATTTATTGAAAATGAGGTCAAAAGAATCCTTTGGGGAACATATCAGGAATTTAAGGGAATCCTTGGGACTTCCATTGAGAAAAGTAGCTGCAGCACTTGATCTTGACCCTTCGACCTTGAGCAAAATTGAACGAGGTGAAAGAACTGCCAATAAAGATATGATTCCGGTTTTCGCTGAGCTTTTTAATGAATCGGAAGATCAGCTCGTCTTGATTTTACTGAGTGACAAGGTTGCTTACGATTTGGTGAGGGAAGATAATCCCGAAGAAATCCTAATGGTCGCGGAGGAGAAAATCAAATATTTGAAAATCAAAAAACTGGAACAAGGCAAATTAGACTTTGATAAGCCATGAATATCCACGAGTTAGTCGACAGATATAGGGCAGAAAGATCAAGTTGCCTTCGTGCGGGATATAACGAAACTCAGGTCAGAAATGACTACATAAATCCCTTCTTAAAATGTCTCGGATGGGATGTTGACAATGAACAGGGTAAAAATCATTTTTTAAGGGATGTGCTTCAGGAAGAATATATTGATGTAGAGGATGAAAATTCAAAAAAGAACCCGGATTATACCCTCAGAGTCCATGGAAGTAGAAAGCTTTTTGTAGAAGTAAAAAAACCTTCTGTCAGGATTACCGCTTCGGCGAGAGCTGCTTTCCAAACAAGACGCTATGGCTGGAATGCAAATTTAGGTCTATCCATCCTCACCAATTTTGAGCACCTGATTCTTTACGATTGTAGATTTAAACCTGACGTGTCTGAAAATGAGCAAGTAGCCCGTTATCGTATTTTTAGTTTTGAAGAATACGTTGATTCATGGAATGAAATTCAAGAATTGATCTCTTTTCAGTCGGCTATCTCAGGTCGTTTGGATGAATTATTTTCCTTATTGGACCGACGTGGCCAAACCTTTGATGAATATTTCCTTCGACAAATAGTCAAATGGAGAGAAAAACTAGCCATCACCGCTTTAGAAAAAAATGAGGGATTGAATGAAGATGACCTCAATTTTCTGATTCAACGACTACTCAACCGAATTATCTTCCTTCGAATCTGTGAGGACCGGACCATTGAGAAATTTGAAACTTTAAAAAATATAGAGAACTATAACGAGCTGAAGTCACTGTTTCAGCAGTCGGATAAGAAATTCAACTCAGGATTATTTGATTTCATTGAGGACAACCTTTCATTAACCATTGATATTGATTCACAAGTTCTAATTGAGATATTCAATGAGCTGTATTATCCATTGAGTCCCTATGATTTTTCTGTAGTTGATCCAAGTATTTTGAGTCAAATCTATGAGCGCTTTCTTGGTAGCCGTATTGGAATGGATGAGGATAGGCAGTTGATGATGTTTGAAGAACCTGAAGTTTCAGCATCCAATGGGGTCGTTCCTACCCCGAAGATTATTGTTGAGCAAATAATTAAAGACACTTTAGGCCCTCTTTTAGAGGGGAAATCAGTTTCCGAATTGAGTGAAATGAAGGTTGCGGATATTTGTTGTGGCTCCGGTACTTTCTTGATTTCGACTTTTGATTTCATGCAGCGTACTTATCTCGAAAGATTAGTCAGTGAGAAAGCTGATTATCCGGAAAGTATCCATCAAATAAATGAATCTTCATGGTCCTTGACTCTTAAAGCAAAGCGAGAGATTCTTGAAAAAAATATTTACGGTGTTGATGTCAATCCCTATGCCGCTGAGGTATCTGAGTTTAGTCTGCTTCTTAAGCTTCTGGAAGGTGAAAGTAAAGCCACGGTTGACAGTTTTATTGATCAACATTCTCAGAAAGTGCTTCCCAATTTGAAAGGGAATGTAAAATGCGGGAATTCACTTGTAGATTCCAATTTTTTCAAGATATATCCAAAGGCACTATCAGATGACACTCTGCTTCATAAGGTAAACCCCTTTGATTGGGGTAGAGAGTTCGGTTTTTTAGCTAATTCTACCGGATTTGATGCCATTGTTGGTAACCCGCCTTATGTTCGAATCCAAAACATGGTAAAGTTTGCGAAAGAGGAGGTTGAGTTTTATCAATCTTCTGTTTCTGGCTATTCGGTCTCTAAAAGTGATACCATTGATAAATATTATGTCTTCATTGAAAGAGCTCTGTCTCTTCTCAATAAACAAGGTAGATTAGGTTATATTATCCCTCATAAGTTCTTTTTGATCAAGGGGGGGAAGTCACTTAGGAATTTGATTTCAACCCATGCCCAAATTGCTAAAATCACGCATTTTGGAGTTGCTCAGGTATTTCCGGGCCGGTCAACCTATACAGCAATACTGATACTCCAAAAAGATAAAAGTGAATCTTTTGAATTTAAGAAGGTTAGAAAAATTTCAGTTGAATCCTTAGAGAATATTAGAGATATCATTTTGTATGATTCTGCTGAATTTAAATCTGAACCCTGGATTTTTCTTTCTCCTGGAACAAAATCGATTTTCAACAAGCTGATATCTCATAGGACCCGTCCCTTAAAAATCTTTGCAGAAATCTGTGTCGGATTACAAACTAGTGCCGATAAGATTTACATCTTTGTGCCCGAGGGGGAAACTTCCAATACCTATAAGTTTTCAAAAGGAGGAGTTACTTGGGAAGTAGAAAAAGGAATTTGTCAACCGGCAATTTATGATTTGACTTTCGGGGTGTTCGATACCATTGATGGCAATGCTCAAATGATATTTCCTTATACTGTAGCAGGTGATTCGGCAAACTTATTTGAGGAAGATTTCTTTCAGGATAATTTTCCCCTAGCCTATGCATACCTCAATTCCCAAAAGGAGAAGCTAAAGAAAAGGAATTTGCAGGGTAAGGAACCTAAGTGGTATCAATTTGGTCGATCTCAAAGTTTGGTCAAATTCATAGGAAAACCCAAATTGATCTGGTCTGTGCTAGCAACTTCCGCACCTTACACTTTGGATTCGAATAGTCTCTTGTTCACAGGAGGAGGTAATGGACCGTATTATGGGTTGATTAACAACTCTATGTTTGAGCTGGAATATTTCCTCGGGATTTTGGCACATCCTCTTTTCGAAGCAATGGTTAAATCCGGGGCAAGTGAGTTTCGGGGATCTTATTATTCTCATGGAAAGCAATTCCTGGAAAACCTTCCAATTTGGGAGGTGGATATCAGCGATCCATCGGAACTCGAGAAGTACCAGGAAATCATCAGCCTTGTCAGAGAGCTAATTTTAACCCAAGCTAATCTGAAGGCTTCTGCTTATGGGTCAAAAAGAAATGTGTATGAAAGAAAAAAACAATTGTTAATCAACCAATTAATCCATTCCGTTAATCATCTATATGGGATTTCGGAGCAGGATTATGAAGCGGTATTAGATGATGAAATGTTTACGACTGATTTAGCACTCGAAGATTGATGGGACAGATTATTGGTAGTTTAAGTGCACAAAAGTTAAGGGGAGGATATTATACCCCAAAAGCGATTGCGGACTTTTTGTGTTCTTGGGGAATTCAACCGGATACTTCGAAAGTCTTGGAGCCAAGCTGTGGTGATGGCAATTTTATAGAATCGGCGATTCTACGATTTCAATCTTTAGGAATCACGGGTGATAGCTTAAAGGGCAGAATTAAGGGTGTGGAATTACTCGAAGAGGAATCCCTAAAAGCGAAAGCAAGAGCGGCTTACTTAGGATTAAATTCCAATACCATTGTGAATAGTGACTTCTTCGAATTTTTGAATGAGAATGGGCAAACCCGATTTGATTTGGTGATCGGTAATCCTCCATTTATCAGATATCAAAATTTTCCTGAGGAGCATCGGAAATTGGCTATCCAAAGAATGCAGGAACTTGGACTGAATCCCAATAAACTTACCAATATTTGGGTGCCTTTTTTGGTGATATCGGCATCTTTACTGAACGAGAAGGGTAAGTTGGGTATGGTGATTCCGGCAGAGCTGTTCCAAGTAAAGTATGCGGCTGAAACCAGGGTGTTTCTTTCCAATTTTTTTGAACGTATCACCATCGTAACTTTCAAAAAACTGGTTTTTGACAACATCCAACAAGAGGTTGTGCTGTTACTTTGTGAGAAGCATGTTCAAGGTGGCAAGGGTATCCGGGTAATTGAATGTGAAAACTTGGATGAGTTAGATCAGCTTGACTTTTATGCTATCCATGAATCCACCGTCAAACCCATAGACCATACCACGGAAAAATGGACCAAGTACTTTTTGAGTGAGGAAGAGATCAATCTTCTGAGGAGATTAAGGCAAGATCACCGGGTGATCACCTGTGGAGATATCATGGAAGTTGACGTGGGATTAGTGACCGGGCGAAATGAGTTTTTTATGCTCAAGGAAGAACAGGTGAAAAACTGGAATTTGGAGGATTATACTATTCCAGTAGTGAGTAAATCAAATCAATTGAAAGGCATTACCTTTTCTGAAACAGATTTTGCAGGTAATTCCACGGCGCAAAATTCAATTCACCTCTTTATTCCTCCCAATCAAGATTTCGATGGTCTTCCGGAGGTCTGTCAAAAATACATTAGGTACGGAGAAGAACAGGGTTTTAATCTTGGGTATAAAACCAAGATTCGAAAGCGCTGGTACATTACCCCTTCTCTTTGGGTGCCGGATGCGTTTGCTTTGAGGCAGGTTGGAGATTATCCCAAACTGGTTTTAAATGAAACAGGAGCCTCTTCCACGGACACTATTCATCGAGTTAGGTTTATAGGAGAGGTGAATAGGTCGATGGTTGCCTGCTCATTTATCAATTCGCTTTCCTTCGCTTTTTCTGAAATTACCGGTCGAAGTTACGGTGGGGGAGTAATGACATTTGAACCTACAGAAATCGAGGAAATTCAAATTCCGCTTTTGGCTGATTTAGATCTGGATTTCAATAGGATAGATGAACTGATCAGACAGCGTGAAATTGAAAAGGTCTTGGATATGGTAGATCAGGAATTACTGATCAAACATCATGGATTTACACAAGTGGAAGTGGATGCCTTAAGAGGGATTTGGAGGAAATTATCCCAAAGAAGGATAAATAGAAGGAAATAGGTTTTATTCCTTAAATAGTTCGGAAAAATCAAAAGTAAAATAGATGAACCTTGAACTCAATAAGATTGCGCCTTTAAATTGGGTTAGATTTTCGGAAATATAGGCCCCTTTGTCGATTATATTTTGGTTCGATATAAACCCCAAAAAATGGGGTTTATCCGGTATTGGAATATCAGTTTAGAATAGCAGGGTGTTGATTGGCATCAAATCCTTGGGGGATCTGTTTTTTCGTTTCGGCCAGTTTTCCAAAAAATTTAATGAATTGAATATCATCAAGCCAAAAAATACTCCCTTCCCCCTCACTTTTTTCCACTTTACCCCAAAAAATACCCAGTTGTGGGTATTTTTTCTTCACCCAAATTCCCTTTCTTAGCAAAACGAAGCTTTTGATAACCAGCTAAATCGATTGTGGGATAAGCCCCTTTGGATTACTAGTCGTGGATTCTACACTGGATGATCGCCCTCTCCTCGAGGAAGCCTGTCCCGTAGGATTTCGGAAAGGTATGGGGTGAGGTAGAGAAGCGAGCGTTCCCTGGTCCTGAAAAGCATCGTTAGTAGGTAGTTATGGCAGGAGCGTGTGGGGTAGGATAAGAGGCCAATTGAAAATTGGTTTGGATATTCGAGTGAAGTTACAAACTTCACTCAGCCCGAACGATGATTTGACTACACTCAGCCGGGACCCCATATGATGTTTTCTTTTGATCCTCCCATCTGTTAAATGGTTCGGTTAAAACAAATTGTTATATATTTTGATGCATTTTTTTATAGTTAAAGACTGAGGCTTAAGTTTTTCTTGGAGTACGTCATCTTTAATGTCCTCTATTATTTCATAGTTATGTCCAATATCTTCAATATTTACTGGATTTTCTTGTATTAACTTTTCCATATCCATTATGATATTTTCAGCAAAATTCGGTGATTTTTTGGCTAGCTCAATCAATGCAATTCTCACTTTACCCCAAATAGTATCTATTCTGACATTATTTGAAATTTCTTTGTCGTAAGAGAGAACAAGCAACTCTAGAAGGTAAGGAAGTGCTTCTAAAGTGGTGAAATTCACTAATTCAAAGTTTTTATAATTAAAGGGATTTATTTTATTTTTTTTAATCCAGTCAATTGAATTAACGAGCCCTTCTACCTTTCCTTGACGGAGTAGCAGACTGTTTATTGCCCTTTCTATTTCAATTGAATTATCATTTAAAGTCAGGTTTTCAAGAAATGAATCCAAATCAGCATTTAGATAATCATTTTGGATTTTTTCAAGAATAAAAAGCTGGTCATTTTCAGAGAATTTTTGAAAATATGGATATAAATACTTTGGGTCATTATTTGCAACAAAGAATTCATTTAAATCAGATAAACGGGTTTTATCTGTAATATTCTCATTTGTGATATTGTCAAATATTGAATTGAATAAGTGCTCCATTTTATTCTTAAAGGCGTAATTAAAATGACTTCTCAATGCCATAGAATTTTGAATTGCCTTGGTAAGAATATTTCTTTCAATCTGATCTTCAACTTCTTTTTTGCCGATTCTGCGTATTATTGTGGATATAGTTACAGTTTCATAACTTCCATGGGTATTGTTGCAGAAGGCTAGCATTTCTAAAGCTTTATCTTTTGAGCATGGAAAGAAGAGCTTTTCATATAAAAATGATATGTACTTTGCCCTGTGCAAATTATACATGTTCACTTCTTCACCGAATATTCGGACTAATCTAAAATCAATTGTTTCTATATTTTTTTGAAACCAATCCAACAGATAAGATAGTTGATTGTCATCTAAAAGCTCAAAAGGATCTTGTCTATGTATTAGGTCATGAATGCGGCCAATTAGGAAAGTTTCAAACTCCTCATCATTATTTACCCATTTCCAGATCTCCAGTTTTGAAGTGAGTCCACTTGATAGAACTTGCCGTATTACTTTTTTGGCAGTATGGTGGAGGTTAAGTTGTTGGCTATTCGCTAGATTTCCTTCAAAAATCGATTTACTTAAATTTTTAAGGGTTAGTTCTTCTTCTCTCCCTATAATTTCATTAATTTCATTTTTTAAGCCATCCTTATTAAACCATACTTCCAAATCCTTCTTTTTCCTATTAACATGAAGCTGTTTCGAATCAGTTGGCTTGGGGATTACGATTTTTCTGCCGGATTTGATCTCTAAATTCCTTTTAAACTCCTCATGAAACTTATTCCCTAGATTTCTTAACTTGAAAAAAATTACTTCTGAATCTTCAAATGATATTTTTCCTAAATCAAAATATTTATTGAAATCAATCATTGATGAATTGTCAATAAAATTTGATAATTCTTCTTTACTTTGATAATCAAGATTACTTCCACATTTTTTCATTACCTCATTAAATCCTTTTTGAAATGAGTTTGTTCTTCTGAAATATTCTTGAAAAACTTGATAATATTCATGTCTCCAAGTGGAAACAAGTTTTGAATTTAAAGTGATAACAAGTTTAAATAGTTTCGGAAATTCATTGTAAAAGTCAATGGCTTTAATAAGGGTGATTTCCAGGATTTTATCAAAACGGAAATTATGTTCGTATTTTTCGTTATTTGTAAATTCTTCTAATATCCTATTTAGAGTAGAAGGTAAACGAATGGATTTAAATGCAGATTCCAAGCTGATGCTTTCGGACCCGTTTCCAACGTCACTCCGGTCAGGATCACTATTCCTCTCAATTAAAAGACCCTCTAGCAAGTAATCAATCCAATCATCGGGAGATTCTAGAGAGGCGATAAATTCATACATTCCTCCTCTGATAAATTGATTGTTTCTGACTCTATATAATCTTTTTACGAACGTAATGCTTTCAAAGTCTATTATTTGTAGCCGTGCTAAAGATTCAATAAAATATTGCGACAGATGCTCGTCTTTTTGGTTCTTTTCCATTATTGGAAAGAATACTGACTTGATTCTCTCCTTTTCCCGTGAGTTTAGGTTTTTAAATTCTTTTAGGATGAAAAGGCAGCTTAATCTATGTCTTCTATGCCCGGAGCTGTTATTTATTTCAGAGACTAAATACTCAAAACTTTCATCAGATTGGGAAAAGTAGGCAATGCGGCTTTCGCTAACTCCATTTAATTTAATCCATATTGTTCTGATTTTATAATACTCAACTAGCTGTTTCAATACTTGAAATCTTAACTTTGGGGAAAATTTACCTCGTTCTATATTAAAAATGGCTATTGTATTATTTTCTAATATTAGCCTAGAAATAGGTTGAAAAATTGGGTTGGAGTTGGGTATAATATTTAGCAATAAAATTAATGTATCGAACCAGTTTGGTGCAATTAAATTGGTCCCAGGGACGCATACTAATTTTTTAATAGATGTATATTCTTGTTTTGACAAACTTTTAGCACTTAAGAAGTCTCTTATTTTATTATGTTCAAAAAGCCATTGACCGGATGATTCGTTACTACTTGGTTTAAAGATTAGTAATTGTTTTAAAAGTTCTAATTGATCATTAGGGACTATTTTCTTAATTTCCTTATGCGGTATATTGGAATAGCCTCCAATAGTCATAATGCAACTTATTTTTTCAAGTATATCCTGAATATCTTCTTTTGCAACTTTATCAGGTATACTAGAGCTGAAATGTTCGTTAAGGTCATATTCAATTCTTCTCTCGAATAAACTTTTTAGAATCTCGGATGAACTTCCATGCAATCCATTCTCAGCCAAATATTCTATAGCTAGAAGATTCAAATAATAAGGGTTTTCTGCCAATTCCAAAAGTGAATGACTATAGCAGCTGCTTATAAAATCTTCACGGTCAATTCCGTAAAAGGTGAAAACATAATTTCCAATGTCTTCCCAATCAAAACTGTTTAGTGAAGCTTCACAAAATCCAGGAAGTTTGCCTTCAAGGATACTTGAATAGAAATTTGCCCTTACAGAGATCAATATCATGATTTCTGGTTTTGATTTCAAAAAAGTGTTTAGATTTTGAATAATTGAATCCTTCTCTTTGATTGAAATCTCATCAAATCCATCAAGAATTAGTACTAACTTTTTTTCTGGAATGAATTGATGGTTTTCAGGTAGATAGTTTTCAAACTCTTTCTTAGAAACACAGTCTTTTAACTCTAAAAAAATCGGATAGGCTTTTTTATTTGTGGCTATTTTTTTTGCGACATCAATAAGTTCGTAAGTTTTTCCTAGTCCTGGTTCGCCAGTTAGAACAACTTTTCTTTCTTTGAGCAATAGATCATACAGATCTGTCTTTTCTAATTCGAGAGTGTCTTTTCTTGGCTCTTTTTTCGTGACTTTTCTTGGTAAGTATTTGTCACTTTGATTTAGGGTTTTTATGAAAGATTCAAATTCTATCAACTCTATATTTTCCAAGGTTAAATGTGCTTTCGCAAGATTTGGAAAAAAGACATTTGATATTTTTTGAATTTCGGCTTGTGAATCTCTTCCTTTTTCCCATATTTCTTTTTCAATCTCATTAAAAGACCACTCAAGAAATTCCCCTCCTTTTAAACCGTAGCTTTGTCTTCGCTTGGGTTTTTGATTTGTCGGATAGACCAAAATCAATTTCTGGATGTTAGGCCAATATTTTTTAATATCCTGAAGTGTTGATCTTATTTTTTCTACTGAAGTATCGACAGTCACTTGAATGCCAAAACTTTCATTTTCGCTTATAATATCTATTTTGGCAGCGTTCGGTCTATCGCTTTCCAAGAGTCTAAATTTTTGATCTGGGAATAAAACCTGAAATATTGAGGTTAAATATCTCTCGATGAAATGATTAATATTTGAATTTTCCTTACGGTTGGATTTATAAATATAGGAGCTTATGCCAGCAAAACTCTCCAATAATTTTGCTCTCAGTTTTTCAGAAGAGTCCATTTTTTCAGGTATTTACTTCAAGTCGATTTTTTTGCATTAGACCTCAATCTAATAAAAGTTTAATAACCAGAAACCCAGAAGAGAAATCAAGCTGTTTTTTTTGCTTTAGCTATTTTTGGATATTCTGAAGCCTGCTGACCCCCATAGAAGGATTTCAAGCTTGATTCTGGAGCATATTTCTTCGATTGTCTTTCTGATTCCTTATCATGTTGCCCTCTCTTTTCAATGCTTTTGATGTCTCATCTTTTTGCTGGTTTCTATTCGGAAATAAACGACCTTAAAATAAATACCCTTGTGTCACATCAAAATATTTCTATCTACAATTCGAATAATCCTCCCTTACCCCTCACTTTTCACCCTTTCGCCCCAATAATACCCAGTACCAAAACAAGCCGTTAAGAAACAACCTAAGTGGCTGCTTTAAGATTCGTCCAGCTTGGAGGATGGCCTATGAGAGCTGATATTGTGGATAACTTTCTCACTTTAACCCCAAAAAATACCCACAACCCGGTATTTTTTCTTCTCCAAAATTCCCTTTCTTAGCAAAACGAAGATTTTGATAATCAGCGATAGTAAGCAGGAGAAGTGCCAAGGGAATACTATTCTAGGATTCTCCACTGCATGATCACCCTCTCTTTAGGGAGAGGGGATGGCCGGAAAGCTAAAAGCCTTGGGAAGAATCTAAAAGCCCACCATTTCCACCCAAAAATCCTCCCTCCGTACTCACTTTTTTCAATTTTACCCCAAAAAATACCCACTACCCGGTATTTTATCTTCCCCAAAATTCCCTTTCTTAGTAAAACGAAGATTTTGATAATCAGCCAAATCGATTGTGGGATAAGCCCCTTTGGATTACTAGCCTTACGTTTTTGTTCTGCTCGGTCGCCCACTCTTCAAGTAAGATTGTCCCAAAGGATTTCGGAAAGGAATGGGGTGAGGTAGTGAAGCGAGCGTTCCCTAGTCCTGAAAAGCATTGGAAGTAGGTAGTTATTGCAGGAGTGTGCGGTGTAGGATAAGAGGCCAATTGAAAATTGGTTTGGATATTCGAGTGAGGTTATAAACTTCACTCAGACCGAACGATGATTTGACTACGCTCAGCCGGGTGAAGAAAGGAAGCCAATTGAAAATTGGATTTGATATAAAGGTAGAATTGCTTCCGACAGCTGTACGGAACCCACCCAGCTCCAAACCATAATTTGACTATACCCAGCGGGGGATCCTGTCGATCTGGAAATGGAAGAAGGAATCCTGATTGAAAAAATTGCGGATTAGGTATTTAAAGAACTAAACGAACTCAAAAGGTGAATATACACAAACAAATTTGACCGATTAAGTTAAGCGAAGGTGTAAAGGTAAACAAGTTAGGTACAACTTAAACCTGAAAACAAATAAATATGAAAGAAGATAATATAGTCGAGATTGAAGCTGAGGTCAATGACTCGTATTCGAATGATGATTTGTACAACATTAATTCCTGGGGAGCTGATTTATCTTTTCGGGAATTAATTACAATGTATGATGAGGAAGAACTACTCAAACCTGAGCTACAACGCTATTATGTGTGGGAAAAACCAGAAGCGAGTCGATTTATAGAATCGATTTTATTGGGATTACCAGTTCCTAGCATTTTTTTGGCGAATACAAAAAATGACAAAAAGCTGATAATTGATGGCTATCAAAGAATAATGACTGTTTACGATTTCGTAAAAAAAGGAATTTGGAGAAAAGATGGTAAAACCTTCAAGCTTTCAAACACGGATAAAATCAATGAAAGATATAGAGGTAAAGCTTTCAACGAACTAAGTGACCAAGATCAAAGGAGAATCAGGAGTACAACAATACATGCTATTGTTTTTGAGCAAAAAGCTCCTAAGGACAATGATACAAGTTTGTATCAAGTATTTGAAAGAATTAATACCGGAGGCAGGGCATTATTGCCCCAAGAAATAAGAAATTGCGTTAATCAAGGAGAATTCAATGATTTACTTTTTGAACTAAATGAAAATCTAAACTGGAGACAATTATTCGGTAAATCTGAAAAGGATTCCAGAATGAGAGACATGGAATTTATCCTTAGGTTTCTAGCATTAGATACTGATTTTATCAAAAAAAATGAGGCTTCAACAATATCCTTGAAAAAATACTTAAATGAGTTTATGGGTTCAACTAGCTCACAGACTCCCCAGATTATTGAAGAGAGAAGAGAAAAGTTTAACAATGTAATGGATTTTGTATTTCATAACATTGGTGAGAATGCATTCTTTAACATAACAGCCGGAGATGAAACAAAAATCAGGAAGCGGTTCTATCCAACAATATTTGATTCAATTTGCCCGGCAGTAGCGATAGCCCTCAGACAATTCGGAGATCAAATCCCAATACATAACCTTGAAGAAAAGCGATTAGCACTGTTAAAGGACGAGGATTACAAAAAGTATATTTCTGAAGGAACAATGCAAATTAGCCATATTCATGGACGAATAAACCTTGCTTTAAACTATCTGTTTAATATTAGCTATGAATAATCTTAATGCACAACAAAGTATTGATGTGTGCAGAGGTGAGCTTCAAAGGATTTTTCATTTGATAGAAGGTCACGGTCACATGTCTCCCATTGTGCCATTCCTGACAAATTATTCAATAGTTAGAGCTTGTGGTACAGTAGAATTTTGCTTTAAAACAATAATTTCTGATTTGCATGCGGGTCATTCATCCCAGATTCAAAATTATGTAGATAACACTATTAGAAATAGTTCCATGAACCCTAGTCGGGACAATATTTGCAAGACTTTAAGACGATTTGATGAAGAATGGAATCGGAAGTTCAAAGAAAAACTGAATTCTCATCCTAATTCCGAAAGATTGAAATCATCTATAGACTCACTGAACAATGCCAGGAACAGTTTTGCACATGGGGATAATCCTCCATCATCTTTCGAGAATATACAGAACTACTTCAATGATTGCGTTTCGATTTTGGAAATGTTAGATGAAGTTGTAAATGAATGACAAGTGCCAAACAGCACCTAAGAAAACATGGGGCGGACAGTGGTAATTGAATGTTTGATTCCCAAACAAACTTTTGTTTTAACAGACAGGTAATCGAACCCAAATGCCCCACGATTCTTAGCTGCCGACCGTTAAATCAAATTAATCAAACCATATGTGGATAGCGAAAAATACAGAATGGCATGAAAGTCACACAGAATTGACTAAATACTTTATTGAGCGAATAAAACAAAAGGTTGATCCCACAGAAGTAATTTCCAATAAACATCGGACAACAAATGGCTATACTATGATCATTGAGATTGTCACAGTAGCTGAACTAGTAAAAAGGAGGCCGAAGTTCATTAGAAGACTAAAGAGCTTATTTGATGAAGCTAAATGTAAAAAACTTAGTAGTAATGTCATAAACGATACAATCATCAAAAAATACTTTCCGGATATACAGGAATACTTTGCCAAAACTGATTTTGAAATCACAATTTCTGATAAATCATTAACAAATTTTATTCTAAAACAGAAGGTTTTTTCGGATAGACTAGCAAATTATTACCATCAGTATTTAGAAAAGGAGTTTAACTCAATTGATTTTAAAGATGGTGAATTTAGAAGGAATGCTGACAAAATAGACAAGCTAATTGATCTTTTAATTCCACTAATCCTGTACCATGGATATTCAACAACAAGCATAAGTAATATCTCGTACAGGTTCGTGGCAAAAGATAAAGGTCTCAGAAGTCCTCTAAGAATCAGAACACACTTTGATGGAAATCCGAGTGATCTCAAATTTCTATTACACGTTCCAAAAGAATCTGAAGAGTTTAAGTACATTAAGGGAAATCTCAATAAAGATCTTTTTGATCTTAAAGTTGTTCAATATGATGAAATAAAAGATGAGCTCGTACCAAGGTTGAAAGTTCAAAAAGACTATGAGTTAATTCAACTATCTCATCCTCATATTGACCCCCATAACTTTTTACGAAGTATTTATGACCAAGGTATCAAGAGATATGTTGCAAGTGGGAAGAGACTTTCTCTTCGACACTTTAACGAGTTTTTTGACAACTCATTTTGGAAATTCAGTAAAGCGAAAAACCATAAATTTGATAAAAGTAAGGTCAGCTATGATCCTATAAATGTTATTGAAAGGGTTAGCACCCTACAAGTTACTCTTAACAAAATATCGAAAGATTATGGCCTTGAATTTGATAATGATAAAGAGCTTCCAATTATTTATGATTTACACCAACCTGTCTATTATTACAATCTTGCATTAGGTTCAAAATCAATTGAAAACTCTCTTTCACTATTATGGACTTCTTTAGAATCACTTGTTCCTTATAGGACTCAAGAATCTGACATTGATAATATCAAATATTTTGTTGGGAAATCCTTATCATTTGGAGCTTTATCAAGAGACTTAATGGGATTCATCACCAGATGCGTAGAATTGAATAACTTGGACAAGAATTGTCTAGCTCATCTAGAGATCTCTTCGAGTTTCGTAAAATACACTCCAAATGGAATTTCACATTGGGCCAATTGGCTCACTACAGAGTTTGAGGTTGAAAAAGATCCATATGATACCTTTAAAGTTTATTCAAACTTGCTCTGTAAATCTTTTTGTGATCTGAATGATGCTTACTCCGGTAAAGATTCTACCAAATCAAAGGTTAAGTATTGGATTGAAAGAATAGAGTCTTCGAGAATGGCTATAGAGTATCAGCTAGATAGGATTTACTTACATAGGAATCAAATAGTTCATTCTGGAAAATTCATTAATGAATATTCAAACCTTTGGTCAAATCTTGAATGGTATGTCGGAAAATTATTGTCTTATGCATTCATTAAACTCATGCAGTCAAAATATGAAACATTGGAATCAGCCTTTATTGAACTCGAATCTGATCATGATCAATTGGCTAACATTCTAGAGGTCAACAAGGACAAACAGCTGAATGAAATTAAAGATTCATTTAACATTTTATTCAAACATCCATGGCAGGCATTTTAAATGGCTCTAACATCACCAAAGAGCAAGCGGGCAGAAAATGCTAAATTAAAAGTGATTACTTTCAAAAACCTTGGTCGTGGTGGAGAGTGAATCTGGTTATTGAAGGCTTCCCATTTTTGTACAATTCTAAAAAATAGACAAAATCAGGTTTTGATTGTGACTATCACTACTATTAAGAGTGTTAACTGTGGGTAACTTAAGAGAAGTGAATAAGTGAAGAAGGCTCGATATCGCAAATTATGATGTGGAAAATAGGTAGTTACGTTTGTGTCTATCGGGAGTGTGGTGGACGTCTGTAAGATATTAGATACCCCACATCCTTGGTTAAGCTGGCAGAGCCTGTCCCGAGTATTGATAAACATCGTACAGGCAATTTCAAAGCCTGCCCTGATTATTTCGGCGGAACAAGTAAACTCTATGCTGCCTGGATTGAATCTGAATTTCAGTTGGATTTGTAGGCTCGGATAGCTAAAAAAGTCTTGTTAGAGTTGTTCGGTAACTTCCAATAGCCACTCAATTAAAAGATTTGCAGCCCTTCCAAACCCGTTTTGGAAGGGCTTTTTGGTCGATCGATTATAACAAAACTCTGATTCTTAATAAGTCAGAATTAGTTTCAGCATTTTTTAAGAGAAATCAAAAATTTCCTTTGGTTCGACTCCCAGGCCTCTTGCAATGAGCGCTATCATGCTAATGCTAGTATTAACTTCTGCTCTTTCAATTCTGCCAACTTGACTTAATGTCAGACCAGTTCGATCCATCAACTCCTCTTGCGTAATTTTCTTTTCATTTCTTATCCTTACGATGTTTTTTCCAACTTTTGAAATGAATTCTTGATCCCTGAATTGTGCCATGAAGGAAAAGTCAGGACTATCTTAAAAAATTATTAACGCAAATTTGCGCTATTTAAATTTTTCCCCTATACTTACCAAGCCTTTTATAAGGTATTGTAAAGCTTTCGAAATCGACTGCATTTGCACTTATTCGCCTCGGCTTAGAAAACTGCCAACTTTCAAAAGGGCGCGAGAAGATAAGTGAAATGCTCACGCCATTTGGCGTGGGCTCTTCTCTTCTGTTGCCCTTGGTATGGCAGTACCTCTAAGACAGGGGGTAGAGTTACCACGCCAAACTTTTTTGGCTGGTTCTTGATCCTGGCGGTGAGAATAAAACGCAAGTATCATGGAACAGACCTTGATTTTTTCTGGATTAAGCCACTTCCCGGGAGGAATTCTCCGGAAAGGATCGCTGCCTGTGCCTTGCGTCTCTTGGGTAACCTGTTTCTTGTTTTTCAAACCTATTCGATCCAAGCTTGGATTTTCGTATTCCGGGATCATTGCCTCTGATTGGCTCTATCCCCTGAAGCCGAAAAATCCGATTTGAAGATTCAGTACCGAATCCACTTTTTCTCCCGGATTGCCCGACCAAGACCTTGTACCCTCCGGTTGGCCTACCACTCAGAATCCGGGAGTGACGTTTCCCGTCATTGCGAGATGGTCTCTTTCTGGCCAAAAGATCTAATAAGGACTAAGACCGACGAAGCAATCTCACAGATGGGAGTACTGCATAGAGTGAGACTGCTTCGCTCCGTGCCTCCGCTCGCACCTGTCCCGAAGAATTTCGGGAGTGACGACCAGATAAGCCTTTTCCACTGCAGGGGTATTTTCGCTTATCACATTCATTTATTTCTTAACCCATTGATTGCTTGGCTTATATGGAGTCAGGATGGATAGCGATTTCCTTATTTGAAATACTATGGAAATACAGTTGAAATATAACCGACTTCGGCGTCTGAAATACTGGGTATTACCAGAGTCTCCAGTATCTCACCGACCGCAGGGAGGTGTATTTCGCGCTAGCATATCTCGGTGTAGCGTTATCTCGCACAGCGTATCTCAGCGCAGCGATATCTCGCGACCGTAGGGAGCTTATTTCGCAAAGCGTATTTCAGCATAGCGGTATCTCGCGCAGCATATCTCAGCTTAGCGGTATCTCTCCCTAATCCAATCCAGCAATCAAACAACCATTTAAAGCATGAAAAATTTTCTACTCACATGCTTCCTGGCATTGCCATGCCTTTTCCAGAAAGCCAGAATTAAGTTAATGGCGATAAAAGAACGCCTTGGATTTCCCAGTCCGCCTTCCGCTTTGCGGTTTGTAGAGTCCTTGACCTATCTCGCCGCAGGCGTATTTCACGCAGCGCAGCGAAGTATATCTCGTGGAGCTTATCTCAGCGCAGCTATATTTCACCGAACGCAGGGAGGTATATTTCGCGAAGCGTATTTCAAGTCCTTAGTACCCCGTACCATTCCAATTTACTTAACGCTAATCGGCATTTGTTGTACATCACCCAGTCAGAGTCAAGTTGCTGATTCACCCGGGGCAGATTTTCCTCATAGGTCTGTCCCCAATCGGGGCGGGAATTCCCGCTCCGATACTTTCAATCACAAGGAGAATCAAGTTAAGGCCTCTAAACAGAGCGTTTACACTAGCGATGTGTCAGCAATCGACGGCGGACCCATACTTCGGTCTCCTGTCTCCGCCTGCCCGCCGTGGCGGGGTCTTCCATCTTCCAAAAACGAGACTGCTTCGCTTCGTGCCTTCGCTCGCAGTGACGACCCTTTACATTGGGAATCTGTGCAGAGCAAAGTCGAAGCATCCGACATCCGACATCGGACATCCGAAATCAAGTTAAATTTTGGTTTAGTTGATAACGACCAAGATATGGGTGCAGGGGAGGGGATCGCTGATTCCCAACCCGCCCCATTCCCAGTCTTATCAAACCAAATTTATTCAGGACGAGAAGCTTATAGCCGGAGTGCCGAAGCCCAAAGTCTTGCTTCTTGTGTCTTGAGTCTTGAGTCTAAAAAATCTGCCCCATTCCCTGTCTTGGCTTCGATTGACCAGACTGTTTCGTCGCTCCTAGGAGCTTCTCGCAGTGACGCCTCTCAATATCGGGCACTTGTCCGCCGAGGTGGATCGGTCTCCGGACACCCGACAACCCTTCCGTCTTCAATAATAGAGACTGCTTCGCTTCGTTCCTCCACTCGCAGTGACGACCCTCAACACCCGACAACCCCTCCGTCTCCCGATGCAGTTATCTGGGGAAGAGTTACCGAATATGGAAGTCGGGATCAACTCAGGCTTTTGGTCTATCCGGAGTATTTCTTTGATTCTCCTAAAGCTCCGGGTGCCAACTTGCTTTTTCTGCCCTTGAAACTGGGTAATCTGATGGAGGGGGCTTATCCTAAGTCCCGGTCCTTTCAATACAATTTATCCACTTCCCATGAACCTCAATGGATCTCTCTTTCCTTGGGCGAATCGGTTCCATTTATCAACCGCTATCGGATCGATCCCGGAGATACCGTTCAGGTTTTTCTAAATCTGGAATCCAATTCCTTGGTGTTTGCAGGACCTGCAGCGGTAAAGTTTAAGCTTCAACAGGACTTGAGCAGATTGGAAGAGGAATTTCAGGTTCGAATTCCTCCTGTTCTTTGGACAGAAAATCCGGATCAGGTTCTTATAGATTCTACCTATGCTGCCCAGTACCAAGAAGCCCAATCCACTGCGGGTCCTCTCTTGAGCTTCAAGGCCCGAAACCAAGAAGCCTTAAATGAACTGGGAAATAGGGATTTGTATGAATCTGATGGATTGTTGTATCAGTCTTGGGCATTGATCGATTCTTATAAAGAAGAGCTGCCTCAGCAGTTTCTGGATTTCTTTAAAAGGGAAGTGGAGCTGAGGGAATGGAGAAAATACCTTCTTGCCATCAACAGTCATCTTTTGTACGCCAAGCGGGAAAAAGAGAATTCAGCATTCTTTTCGGCTGTAGTCAGCTTGGCCGAAATCCAAATCGGGAATCTACAGTCGGTCCTAGCTCAGGAGGTCAGTCCTTTCTCAGCTGAAATGATGGATCTTCTGGATGTCCAATCCAGAATCAAGGCAGGCATTGCCAATATTAGCCGTTACCTCCATGACCCTGTTTCGGATCCTTATTGGAACAGAAAAATGCTGGTTCGTCTCTTCTACAAAAGCTATGATCTCATCCCTGAAGCTCCTCAATACCTTAATCAGCAACTGTCACAATTGGAGGAGTCCAGTCATAAGGATTGGTTGCAGGTACTGCTAGACCTAAAGGGAACTGGGAAAAAGGTCTCCGGATTTGAGTTTTTTGATAGGAGTGGGGCATTGATAAGCTTTGAAGATGTGGCTGAGGGCGAACTCATCCTGCTTGAGTTCTGGATTACCGGATGTAAAGCTTGCCTGGCATTTAATGAAAATACCCTGACCAAAGTCAAGGAGGAATTTGGAAAGAATTCCCCAATCCAGGTGATCACAGTTTCTGCTGACTTTACAGAAGAGCTCTGGAAGTCCAGTCTGGAATCAGGCAAATACACGCAAGAAGAGTTTGTCAATCTCTATACAGGATCTCTCAACCGCAAACATCCTTTCCTACTTCAATACGGCATCAGTTCTTTTCCCAATCGCATCCTCTTGGATGGGGAAGGGAGAATCATACAGGCTTCTCAGGTTCCTTTTCTGGCTGAGGAGCTTATTCCTCTATTGAAAACCTACCTAACTAATCCGCAATCCAAATCCCAATCTATCTTATGAAAAAGTACTTATTTATTTGGCTGGCAGGGGTGTTTTTTAGCCTCCATGGACCGGCATTTGCCCAGGAAAAGATCCGGGGCACTGTCATTGATCAATCTTCCGATGATCCCCTTCCGGGAGCCACCATCCGAGTGGAGGGAAGGCAGATTTTGGAAATTACCGATGAAAAAGGGCAGTTTTCAATTGCTCTTGAGGAAGGCAAGTACACCTTATTCATAAGCTTTATTGGTTTTGAAACCCAATCCATTGAACTGTCGGTTCCTACACAGGAGGACATCCGCATTATCCTGGCTCCATCTGATATGCAGCTGCAAGGGGTGGATGTGGTGGCAACAGGCTATCAGGAACTTCCAAAGGAACGAGTCACTGGCTCTTTTGTGACAATAGATGAGGATTTGATCAATAGAAGTGTGAGTTCGGACATCCTTTCCCGTCTGGAAAATGTAACCTCCGGCCTATTGGTAAATCCCAGAGCAGGAGCGGAGGACCGAATATCCATTCGAGGGAAGAGTACATTTTTCGCCAATTCTCAACCTCTTATTGTAGTGGATAATTTTCCCTACGATGGACCCTTGGAAAATATCAACCCAAATGATGTGGAGCAGGTGACTGTACTAAGGGATGCAGCAGCTGCATCGATCTGGGGGGCCAGGGCTGGAAATGGAGTGATTGTCATCACCACCAAAAACGGAAAGTACAATCAGCCACTACGGGTCACATTCAATGCCAACACCCGGCTATTTGAAAAACCCGATGCTTTCTATGCCCAGAACATGAGTCCGTCTGACTTTTTGGAAGTTGAAGAATTGCTCTATTCGAGAAACTTTTACAACACGGCACTCAATTCCAGAAATCAGGATGCCATCACTCCCGGAGTAGAGCTATTTCATGCCTTGAAAAACGGTGAAATTTCTCAAGAAGAGGCCGACAGACAATTGGCTATTCTTCGCACTCAGGATTTGAGGCATGATATCAACCGATACATCTATCAGCCTCAACTGGATCAGCAATATGCCTTTCAGATCTCAGGGGGTGATCAAAAACAGCGATATGGAATTTCTTTGGGCTATGACCACAGCAGAGAAAATATTCAGGGTAACGACCGGAGCCGAATTTCATTTAAAGGGAACCACGAGTTTAAATTTTGGAAAGAACGGATTACTTTTTCCAATCAGATTGCGCTTATCAGGAATAATTCGACAGTCCGGAATCAGGGGTTGAATGGATTGATCTTCAGTGGGCTGACGGAGACCTATCCCTATGCCCGCCTCGCTGATGAGCAGGGCAATCCATTGGCAGTAGTCAGAAACTTCAGACAAAGTTTTGTCCAGGAAGCTCAGGAACAGGGCTTGTTGAATTGGGAGTATTTTCCATTGAAGGATATTGGAGAGACACTCAATTCCAATTCGTCCAATGAGATTCGTTGGACCAGTGCCCTGATCGTCCAGCCTGCCAAAGGACTCACAGCAGAACTCAGTTATCAATATTGGGCAAACAATCAGGTAGGGGAGAATTTCAACAGTCAGGAAAGTTATTTTACCCGAAACCTGATCAATACCTATACCCAGATTCGTGAGGATGGATCCCTTGTATATCCGGTTCCAGTAGGGGCTATTTTAAACCGCAACACCAATGAAGGGGAAAGTCATCAATTCAGAAGTTTGCTGAGATATACCAGACAAACAGGTAAACACCAGATTAACGTTTTGGCCGGGTTTGAAGCAAAAGATTATCAGCTGAATTCCTATTCTACCCGCTTCTATGGCTATAATCCTCAATTGGCCAGTACCATTCCGGTGGATTACATTAACCCATATCCATTTTTCTACAATCCTTCCATTTCCCAGGTGATACCCTTTGCCTCAGGGCTGGGGGATCTGACCGACCGTTTCTTGTCCTTTTATGGAAATGCCGGATATACCTATGCGAATAAAGTGGATATCACGGCCAGTTTCAGAAAGGATCAGTCTAACCTTTTTGGAGTAAGGGCCAATCAACGCGGAGTTCCTCTCTATTCCCTTGGCTTGGGCTGGACCCTCAGTGAAATGGATTTCTTTGATTGGGATCATCTCCCTTTTCTAAAAATCAGATCTTCCTATGGATACAATGGAAATATAGACAAGACGCTGACCGGTGAGACTACGGCATTGTTTTTAACCAGCTCTATTTTCGGGTTTAATCCTGGGCTCCCTTATGCACGGATACTCAATCCTCCCTATCCGGATTTAAGTTGGGAACGGATAGAGATTGTTAACCTCGGACTGGACTTTGAAACCAAAAATTCCAGGCTTTCAGGATCGATAGAATACTATCTTAAAAATGGCCTGGATTTGATTGCAGATACCCAATTGCCTCCTTCCAGCGGTTTGGGATCCTTCCGGGGGAATTCAGCCAATACCAGAGGAACAGGTTGGGATATAATCCTGAATTCAAAGAATATTAAAAAGACTTGGACTTGGGATTCTCAGTTGCTATTTAGTACGAATAGGGAGACTGTCACCCAGTACCTCTTGGAAGAGCCGATCTCAAGTGTTCTTTCCAACGGAGGATTGGGTTTTGGAAGGGTATATCCTGTGGAAGGATTTCCTTTGTATTCGATGTTTAGTTACCCTTGGGCAGGACTTAATCCTGATAACGGAAATCCTCAGGGATTTCTGGATGGAAGTCCTTCTGAAGATTTTACCTCGATCATTCGGGAGTCCGGGATTGAAGATCTGGTATTTCATGGTTCCGCAAGACCAACAGTTTTTGGGGCCTTCCGAAACACATTTGCTTGGAAAGGGCTTTCCCTTTCCTTCAACATCTCCTATAAGCTAGGCTATTACTACAGGAGAAATTCTGTGCTTTACAACTCCTTGCTTCGAGGAAATCCCGGGCATTCGGATTATGCACTTCGTTGGCAAAATCCGGGAGATGAATTGGTGACCAACGTCCCTTCCGTCCCCGGCAATACCAACGTGAACAGGGACAATCTCTACAGGTTTTCCGAGGTATTGGTAGAAAAAGGGGATCATATCCGATTTCAGGATATCACTTTAAACTATCGGTTTCCTGATTTCTCAAGAGGAAACAAACCGGTCTTTTCAAACCTGGAGATCTACTCTTATATAAACAATCTGGGAATACTTTGGAAGGCATCTGATGATCCCTTGGATCCCGAATTCAGAAATCTGAATCCATTGCGCTCTTTTTCATTGGGACTTCGTGGGACCTTCTAAGCTATTCGATAGAATCAATCATTAATAAATGACACATGTTATGAAAAATCATATTTTAATTAAACTGGGGATCATGTCCATCATATTGCTGTGGGGTTGTTCAGGGTTTTTGGATGAAAGGCCCAATAAAGGCATTCTGATTCCAACGACTGAGCAGGATATCCGGGCTTTGCTGGATAATGACAGCGAACTCAATTTAGTGCCGGGATTTGGGCTTCTTTCTTCCGATGATCTGGTCATCACAGATGGCGGATGGGCCTCCTTAAGGACCGAAGAGGAACAGAATGCCTATCTGTGGAGGGAGGAAATCTGGCCGATCACAGGTGGTGCAGATTGGTCTAGAATTTACCGGGTTATATTCATTGCTAATGTGGTCCTGGACCAGATAGAGAAGTTACAGGAAACTCCGGAACTCAGGAAAATGAGGGCGGAAGCGCTGTTTCACAGGGCTCATGCGCATTATATGCTGGCGCAGCTTTTCTCTCCTGCGTATTTTCAGGGCATCAATGATCAGGAACCAGGTATTCCTTTGAGGCTGAATTCTGAAATTTTGGAACGATCGCCCAGGGTTCCGCTTAGTTCCTATTACGAGTCCATATTTTCTGATTTGGAACAAGCATTTAATTCACTTCCTGTCCTAGATCCTATAAAAACCAGACCCTCTCAATTGGCAGTAAAAGCACTCGAAGCCAGGGTTTACCTGACTATCGGTAATTATGGGTTGGCAGAAGCGGCTGCTGATTGGGTTCTTAGTCGTCCCGAGGTTAGTTTACTTTCTTACAGTGACCTAAACCCGAATGCGGCTTATCCTTTTGAGAAATACAATGAGGAAGTGATCTTTCATACTGTGCTGATATCTGCTGGATTTTCCGGGGTATCCAATATCCAAGTCTGGGTTAACCCCGAATTGATGGAGAAATACGAAGAGGGGGATTTGCGAAGAACATTGTACACCCAGCTTAGACCCAATGGAGGATATACCTTCAAGGGACAGTATTCAGGAAATTTTTCCCGGTTCGGAGGACTGGCCTTGGATGAAATTTATCTGATCAAAGCAGAATGTCTGGCCAGAAGGAACCAATTACCAGAAGCGGAATCGATCATGAATCAATTGCTGGCAACAAGGTATTCTCCCGATGAATATGTTCCCATACAGAATAATTCCTCTCAAGATGCACTCCAATGGATACTGGAAGAAAAGAGGAAAAGTTTGGTCTATAGGGGTATCAATTGGATCGACCTGAGAAGGTTAAATGCTGAACCTGAATTTCAAAGGACCCTTACCCGGCAAATCAATGGAGAATCAGTCACCTTAAGACCGCTTTCCAAAAAATATGTGCTGCCTATTCCAGATAATGAATTAGCGCTAAATCCAATAGCTCAAACGGATCGAAGGGATTAATAAATCGTGGAATTACTGCTATTGCCGGATGATTTATCTTTCTCATGGTTGGGTAGGAAGCAGTTGTTTTTAAAAATATCCAACAAAAAAATAGGGGAGGCTAGCCTCCCCATCCTTTCATCTCAAATCAATGAAAGTACCTTGCTGCACTACATTGCCATTGGGGGCATCATAAAGACAGTCCCCGGTTTGATCACAGATGTAATCGACTCCCGGCTGCCAGCTGGTGACCTCGATAAACTCTCCCGGGTTTTCAGGATCTTCTGCAAATACCTGAGAGGGCATCGGATTGGCAAAATTCATTGCCATGGCCAAGGTTGCTCCCATCACCAATGCCATTGCGGGGAGCAATTTTACTAGTTTGTTCATAATCATTAACCCTTTTTTAACCGATCAAAAAGGGCCAAACCGTTTGTGGTTGTTTGCCTACTCTAGAAAGGGTTTTCGGCATCTCCCTTAGGGGTTCGTTGGTATTGGCCTGCTTCTCACCCAAGCCATCGAGAAGAGCGAACCCTTTGATTTTATTGAAATTTTTTGCAGCCTGATTTCCCGTTTTTCGGGCTGCGGAGCGGTGACTACACCCCACCGCTCCAAATTTTTCTTTCAATAGGGAAGCTTTTTGGAAGAAGTCTTTATACTACTTTTCCTTACTCACTTTCCGCCAATCTCTCAATTTTTCAATTCCTGAACTGAGCTTATCGAAGGGTTCCATTCGTTGAATTTTCCGATCTTAATCCCCCTATAGAAATCCCAATCATTATGAGGTTCAAGAAGAAATGCTCTCCCCATCCCAGGCTTTCTATGATTCCGGCACAGTTGCAGGGAACTCGCGGGAATGCTCCTACCCAAATCAAGCCCACATAGGTGATAAATACAGTGAAAAGAAGCAGGCTTCCCAAATAGCCCCACCATCGAGTGGCAGGGTAGGCTAGGAGTAAAGCAAGAATTATTTCCAAAGGGGGGACGGAATAGCTTAATAGTTCTGCTAGCTCTGGAGGAAAAGTCTGATTGTGGAATGCTTTTCTAGAGGCTTCAAATCGGATAATTTTTTCAAGGCCGGTATAGGTCCAAGTCAGGATCAATGGGTAGACCAATATTTCCTGAAATCGTAATTTTCCCTTCATTTTGTTTCATTTTCTGAAATCTCGAGGGAAAGGATTTCTTGGATTCAGTACTGGGTAGGAGGTAAGAAAAAATTAGCCAATGGCGCAAATTTCACCTGAATTCTTAAAAATGATTCCTGAATCTTTGATTTTTAATTAGTTATACTTTAAAATTCTTTTGTGATCAGGGCTTTTTCATCGATCAAGTCGGATAAAAGTCCCTAGCTGTACGGTCCAATTTTCATTGGTTGTCTTTCGGACGTAATTGATTTTGTTTTTCAACTAAATAGGGTGTTTATGAATACTGCTCAGTGGAATCCTCTGAAGGTTAAATCTTTATTGGGACTTCAGGGGATGGCAGAGGATTCTGCCTTCGTCAAACTGGGAAATTACATTTCCATCCGGGAAGTCTCTTCCCAAACTATAATCAGACATGCCGGAACTGTAGAAACCGAGTCTCATGTCTTGGAGAAAGGGCTCATTGGCATGTTTCGCAATGGGAAGTTAATCCGTCTCTTTTTTGAGGGAGACATGTTTTTGGACTTCGATTCTTATCGGGAGCAGATTCCAAGCCGTTTTGAATTTCGGGCCCTTATGAATTCCTGCTTTACGGTACTAACTTATGAGGATGAAAAGTTGGTCTTGCAAGATCTTCCTGAATTCAGAGTGGTGTCTGAATACCTTATCTCAAAAGTCAGAAATTCCAATGAGCAATGGGTTGCCTTTTCTCAATTGCCTTATGAGGACCGATTAAGAGAGTTGGAGCTTAAAGTGCCTAATTTAAGATTTGTACTGAAAATTAAGGAATTGGCTAGCCTTCTTGGGATCAGCAATCGTTCGGTTACCCGGCTTAGATCCAAAGAATCCCATCAGGGGGGAGGAGAAAACTGGAAAGATTCCATCACTCAAGAAATCGGGTATCCATTCAAGCATTCAAGACACGACCAGGCCGATCAACTTGAAGCCCTTGCCATTTCCTGGGCCTGTGATTTTCATTCTTTTTTATGTGAACCTGAAGAAGTAAAACGGTTTCAAAAAGCAAAATTGGGATTGCTTTCCACTTACCTCTATCCGGAGATTGATTTTCACAAAGGACTATGGATTACCAAACTGTATGTTTGGCTCTTTTTCCTGGATGATAAAACAGATCAACTCATACCGGGCTCCAAGGAGCGGTTTTGGAAGCTGATTTTGGATTGGGTATTGGTTTTTTGGGGGAAAGAGAGGGGGAATCCCCCTTTTTTACCCTCCAAGATCGCCTCTATTGCCAATGCTTTTCAGGACCTATGGATGGAATTGGAGCAAATGGAGCAGGTTTCGAAAGTTCAGGTTGAACTCATTCAAACTGAAGTACAGGCTCATTTACACTACAGTTGGATTGAGGCTGGATTTCGGGATCGAGGAGTTTATCCATCTCTAGAGGATTATTTGGAGTATAAACCTTATTTCTCCGGGGCCAAATTGGCAGTTAGTTTAACCTGTCTGGAGTTTGAAGATCAAGTCTTTGAATCGGATAGTCTTTGGAAGGAAACAGCCTCATTGCGGGATTTGGGAGCTAAACTCATCTTTTTGGATAACGATCTGATTTCTTACAAGAAGGAGCAGGCTATTGGGGATCACATGAATTATCTGGCTTTATTGGTTATGCATAATTCCTTAAGTCCCCTTGAAGCTAAAGAAAAAGTGCTTGCTATCCGTACATCGGTACTGCAGGACTTCATGGCAGAAAACAAGCGATGGATGGAGGATTTCAATCCCGAGAACCATCTGATTCTACAAAAACTCAAATACATCAAATTCAAAATTGCAGCGTCTGCATTTTGGTCGCTTAAGATTTCCAACAGATATGACTAAACCACTCTATAAACTAAACCAACTATTTTATGACTATTCAGGAATATTCGAGACAGATCAGCTCAAAATTGGAGCATGATCTCAGCATCGTGACCTTGGATGCAGAAAACCGATTGATTCAGGTGGAATCGGCCTTTTATCTGGTCGATCACGCACTGGATGAGCTTAAACGATTTCTGGCTACCTATGAATTTGAATCTGAGGAAGAGGAAATCGAGTTCTTCAAAAATCAGATGTCTGAGTTTTTGAAAGAATCGGTGTTTTACTCCGAACTATTTATGATTGAATCCTCCAAGACTCCGGGATCAAGCAAGGAACTGAAACGCTTCTATGAAACTGAGCGGGCTGCCATGAGGAAATTCCTCAAGGAAAATCAGAACCTCTACAACTACCTGTTGCTGAAAAAGGAGAACCAGGATAAGGTTTTTTTCCTTCGCAGTGCACAAGCTCCCATTTACAAGCCCAATCTGTTTTGGCATACTTTGGATACGCGCTATTGTACGGTATATACCCTCTATTTTGCCAGGATAAAGGGGACCATCGCTTTGATGGACTATATCCATGAGCAGTTGAGGGAACTAAACGGAGCAGGTGATCCGGACTGGAAAAAGTCTAATCCCCTCAACTGGACCGGTAAAAAAGTAGATCTGGTAGAGTTGATTTATGCTTTGAAGGTCTCCGGGGTGTTGAACCATGGACGGGCTGACCTGACTCAGATTGCCGGATTTTTTGAGAAATTTTTTGGGGTAAGCCTTTCTGACCTCTATCGCACCTTTTCAGAGATCACCGTGCGGAAAAACAGGACAGCCTTTGTGGAATTTCTTCGGGATCGCCTGGAATACTACATCGAAAAAGGGGAAGCCCTAAACTGAATTTAATCCTAAACTTTAACCCTTACTAATTATGAAAAAGCTCATTTGGATGCTTTTAATGGCATCGCTATGTTCAAATTTATCCGCTCAGATTCAATTGGAAGGCCGGTTTGATTTGGACAATCCCCAAAATCAACTCTGGGATGGTCGCTATTTGGTGTATAACTTTTACAAAGATGTAATCATTTACGATACGCAAACGGAAACTCAATACAAGGAAATCGGTCAGTCTCTTCCGGATATGTCCTTCAAGGAAGGCTTGTATTTCAGGAGAGTGGATGGAAAATATGAAATGCGAAGGGTAGGGGATCCCAATCCTGTTCTTCCTCAACGGTTTTTGCGGATTACCAATTGGTTTGGAAATACGGTGTTGGCTTGGGAGCAAACAGCTCCGAATCTGGAAGGAATGAGGGCCTATTGGTATGAGTTGGACAAGGGAGTGATTGCCACCTATTCTTTGGCTCAGTTGTATCAGGCAGTGGACTATGATGGGACCTATACCCATGATGCGATGAGTATTTTCCAAAGCAAACCCTGGGAAAGCTTCATTTATTTTTTTCATGATGGGCTCATTACCCTGAAACATCCGACTAAGGGTACCTTCTCCTATTTTGATTTGAAGTTGAATCCTGCATTTCCGGGAAAATTCAGGAAAGCGGATCCTTTTTTTGAGAATTTGGCTGCAGTACAAAACGCTAATGGGCTTTGGGGATTTATCGATAAATCAGGCAAAGAAGTCATTCCTTTTATTTATGTCAAAAGGCCCTGGCCCTTTCATTCGGGTCTGGCCCGTGTGGAAAGTAAGGAGGGGTATGTAGGGTTCATAAATACCCAGGGAGAATTGGTGATTCCTGCGAAATATGCCTTTGCATCTAATTTTCATCAAGGATTTTCAATAGCAAGAAAATTTGGGTACCCAACTTCTTTTGTGGTCATAGATACTTTGGGAAATGAAATTCCATTTCCGTGTTCTTGTGAAATGGATTTTAGGCAATATCTAAAGCAGAACTATGGAGATTATTATTCTCTTAATCCAGTTTTTGATTATGTCGAAAGTGGATATTTAGTGGTTACAAGAAAAAGCCAAAGCGCAGTTTTTGGGAAAGAAGGAAATCAAATTCTTCCTTTTAAGTATGCATTCATTACAGATGCAAGGAAGGGAAAGGCCATTGCCATTGAATGGGGAGAACTTGGAAGCTACAAGAATCTACGGTTTTTTCTTATGGATTTGGAGACCCAAAGCCCAGCGATTGAATTGAGCTATACCGAATTCTGAGACCAAATTCTAACACCAATTTTTCCCCTCTTGGGAATGCCTACTGAATATCCGCAATATATTTTTCGGAGGTTTGAAGCCCTTATTTCAAAAAAATCAAGCGCATATGCTCAATGAAGTAATTCAATCCGATTGGTTTTGGCCAACAGTAGGTGTCTCCCTGATGGGATACTATGCATGGGTTTTCCTTACCTATTTCAGGTCGGGAGTTTTCCAGGGTATTTCTTCCTCATTGGGAGAAAGGCAAAATAAAGCGGGGAAGCTTCAGCTTTCCTGGGATGAATTGGCCTTGGGTTTTGCCATCCACCGGAGGATGCTGGCTGACCCGCTTTGTGCCTTGGATACAGAGGAAAGAGCCCTGCTGGGGAGATCTCCATTTAAAGAGTTGATTCAGCAGACCACAATTTAATACCAACTAAACCAACTAACATGATGAAGAAACGCTTTATTTATCTCCGGCAGGGATTTCTTTCCCTAAGTCTAATGATGTTTTCGGTTCCAGTTTGCTTTGCCTTTCAAACTATAGGAGATGGAGGAGGGGTGGCTGGTATTGAAGCTGCTACTCAACAGGTTTCCGGCTTTTTCACCAGCGGAGTCCGCCTGATGTATGCCATTGGGGCTATTGTGGGATTGGTAGGGGCTGTCAAGGTTTTTAACAAATGGAACTCCGGTGATCCGGATACAGGAAAGGTGGCAGCAGCCTGGTTCGGATCCTGTGTGTTCTTAGTGGTTGTGGCCTTGGTGTTGCAGAGCTTCTTTGGTTCCAATCCTTAATCGCATAATCATATGGGAAAGCCGCTTTCCATACACAAAGGCATTGATCATGAATTGGAATTCAAAGGATTGACTCCTCCTTTTCTCTACTACATGATCGGCTTGTTATTGGGGTCTTTGCTCCTGTTTTTGGTGCTCAAAGGGATCGGAGTTCCGGTTTTGGTAGGCCTTGGGCTTACCCTAGGCCTGCTTGCTTGGCTGGGAAACCGGATTTATACTCTCAATCGGGAATTGGGGAAAAACGGTCTGGTCAAAAAATCTGCCTTTGCCAAAATTCCATTGGGTATTCGTTTCAAAGACAGAAGTCCCATTTTGGGATTGCGGAGCCCTTCCCGATCGAAATAGGAAGGAAAAAGGGAGGATTGCTTCCTCCCTCCATTTTCTTATTTCTTTAGTTCTTTACTATTCTCCCTTCTTCTCCTCACTATTCGTCTTAGCCCTCATTCCCTATGTCCAACTATCGGGAACTTGAATCTGTATTGCCTTTATTCTCCTATGAAAATGATTTTCTGGTTTCTAAGCAGGGGGACCTGACGGCTTGCTATAGCCTTACTTTACCTCCCCTGTTTACCCTGTCTCAGGCGGAAGCGGAAAATCTTCATGGGGCCTTGGTCAAGGCTTTTCGACTCCTACCTTCCAAGTCTCTGGTTTGGAAGCAGGACTGGTTTGTCCAATCTGCTTATTCAGATTTTCAGGGGAGAGCGAAGTTCGGTTCGGAGTTTGGTTCGAAGTTGGGTTATGGGTTTGGTGCAGATTTAGGATCCGATTTGGGATCGGAGCCCAGTTTTCTTTCTAGGGCCAATTCCCGCTTTTTTGAGGGGAAGCCGGTTTTGGATCATACTTGCTATCTCTGGATAACTTTTCCAAATCCGGAAAAGAAATTGGGGGATTCGAGTTTGTCCAATCTGTTTCGTAGCCATTGGGTGGGGGAGCCTTTTTTCCGCAAGGGCTTGATGGAAAGCTATCAGGCTGTTTTGGCTCAAATTGAACATCTGCTGAATGCAGATGGAATGGGTATGCATCGGCTTTCCGAGGATGTATTACTGGGTACACCGGGTGCAAAAGGGGTAATCGAATCCTATCTCCTGATGCCCTCCAACCGGTCTTTCCCTGAAATCCATGACATGGAATTCAAACCGGATTGGAAGATCGGAGATCAATTCCTGGGTATGGTTTCGCTTTCTTCCTTGGGTCAACTGCCCTTGGAATTGGAGACTTCCAAAGTTTTTGAGCCTTATTCCACGGATTTGAGCAAGTATTACCTGGGCTTCGCTTCTCCCTTGGGACAGGCTTTGGACTGCAATCACATCTATTCTCAGGTCTTTCAGCTGGAGGAGAGCGAAAAGTATTATTCTTCTTTGGAATCCAAGCGACTTCGCCTGCATGCCTTATCCCGGTATTCCCGGGCCAATGAACTGGCATCGGATTCCATTGCTGCGTATTTGGATGAGGCGATTCGGGAAGGGAAAACTCCGGTAAAAGGCCATGCCAATATCCTGATTTGGGCGGATTCTTCTTTGGAGCTGAAAAAGGCCATCCGTGAGGCCTCTGCTTCCCTTTCCAAACTGGGTTTGGTTCCCAAAACGGAAACTTGGGGAGCACCCCAATTGTACTGGGCGGGGATTCCGGGGAATGCGGCGGCTTTGCCGACCAATGAGTGTTTCCATTGCAACCTGGATCAGCTGATCTGTTTGTTCAATTTGGAAGGTGCTTCAGCTTCCGGAGTTTTACCTAAAGGCTTGCGCTTGGGAGAACGTCGTTACGGACAGCCTGTCTGGGTGGATCTTTCGGATGAGCCCATGCAAAAGGGATGGATTACCAACCGGAATAAGTTTATTCTGGGTCCTTCGGGTTCAGGGAAGTCCTTTTTCACCAATCACATGGTCCGAAGCTACTTTGAGCAAGGCACTCATGTGGTATTGGTGGATGTGGGGCATTCCTATCAGGGACTTTGTGAATTGGTAGAAGGGTACTACTTCACTTACTCCGAGGAATCACCCATTTGTTTCAATCCTTTCTTTTTGGATGGGGAGGTGCTGGATACCGAAAAGAAGGAAAGCCTGAAAACTTTATTGCTTGCGCTATGGAAGAAAGAGGATGAAGTATTCCGTCGTTCGGAATATGTGGCCATTTCCAATGCACTGAAAGCCTATTATGAGTTTTTGGGCGATTCCCCGGGTATTTTTCCCTGTTTTGACAGTTTTTATGAGTTTCTGCAGACCGGTTTTTCCTCCATGATTTCTGCGGAAAAAGTGAATAGCCGGGACTTTGATCTGGGAAACTTCCTCTATGTGCTTAGGCCTTTTTATCGGGGTGGTGAATTTGATTACCTGCTCAACGCCAGGGAGAACCTCAATCTCTTAGACCAACGGTTTATCGTTTTTGAGCTCGATAAAATCAAAGACCACCCCATACTTTTTCCTGTAGTCACCCTGATCATTATGGAGATTTTTATCTCCAAGATGAGGAAACTCAAGGGACAAAGGAAAATGATCCTGATTGAGGAGGCATGGAAGGCCATTGCCAAAGAGGGAATGGCAGAGTATATCAAGTACCTCTTCAAAACGGTTCGGAAGTTTTTCGGGGAGGCTATTGTCGTTACCCAAGAGGTGGATGATATCATCCAAAGCCCGGTCATCAAGGATGCGATCATCAATAATTCAGATTGTAAAATCCTCTTGGACCAAAGCAAATACCAAAACAAGTTTGAACTCATCCAGAAGCTTTTGGGCCTGACTGAGAAAGAAAAATCCATGGTTCTTTCTATCAATCGGGCCAATGATCCTTCCCGGAAATACAAGGAAGTTTTCATTGGTCTGGGAAGCCACAGCCAGGTGTTTCGGACGGAAGTCAGTCTGGAGGAATACCTCACCTATACCACAGAGGAAAAGGAAAAACTCCGTATCGAGGAGCTTTGCAGACTGCATGGAGGCAACAGGGAAAAAGCGATTGCCCAGTTGGCTGAAGAGTTAAGGCAGAGTTCTTCAGGTTAAAGCATTCCTTTCGAATTAATCATTTCCATCTCATTTCCATCTCATTTCTAATTCTTTAAATCCTTATCCCATGAAAAAACTGTACCTGTCTGTGCTTCGGAGATTGGCCTTGTTGCTGGTCTTTTTCGGCCTATGTGTTCCTACCTATGCGGCCATTCCTGTCGCTGAAATCATCCGACAGGGCGTCAAGAAAGTCATTGTGGCGGTGGATCTGAAAATCCAGCGTCTTCAGAATGAAACAATTTGGCTTCAGCAGGTTCAGCAGAAAATGGAGAATATCCTTTCTGAGAATCAGCTTGCTGAAATTGCTTCCTGGGGCCAACGCCAAAAGGAATTGTATGGGGACTACTTTGAGGGTCTCTGGAAAGTGAAAGAAGCCATTGCCCAAGTCCAGCGCATCAAATCCATTGCCCGCACCCAATCAGAATTGCTGAGTGCCTATCAACAGTCCTGGCAAATGCTTCAGGCGGACGGGCGATTTACACTAGCCGAATTGGAATTGATCCATAATCGTTACGGTGAAATCCTTCGATCCAGTGCCAGCAACTTGGGAGAATTGACCGCATTGCTGAAGGAATTTTCTTTTCAGGTTTCTGATGGGGAAAGACTGGAACGAATCCATACGCTAGACCAACAGATGACCAAGAACTTTCGGAATCTGGTCAGCCTCAATCTTCAATTGGAAACGATCAATACTCAGAGGAAAATCTGGGAAAGGGAAGGCAAGGTATTGGAGGGCCTGTTTCAGTGAAAACTCGCTTAGTCATTTTAGGCCATTGGATGATTTTGGGGTTTTGGTGGCCATGCCTAGAATTGTCGGCTCAGACATGGGATGAGCTGTTCAAGCAGAAAGAGACCCAAAAGGAATATTTACTGCTTCAGGTGGGGGCGCTGAGAATCCAATCCGGATTGCTAAAGGAAGCAGGAGAGATTGCCTCCCTGGGATTGACTTCAATCAGTGCCTGGAGGAATTGGGAGAGGGAGCTTCATGCTGATTTTTTTGCTTCTTTTTCCCATTTGGGGCCTCTGGCTCAAGCGGCTTTGGAACGGATGGAGGATTCAGGACTTACTCCTCAAGTTCTTTTGGGGAGAATTCGGACCAGTGAATCCTTTTGGAATAGGCAAAGCGGGGATGTCCTGTTTCTCCGCTGGTCTGAACGGGTTCATCAGGGTATGCAGGATCGATGCAATGGCTTTCTGGCTGATCTGGAATTGATGAGGAATAATGGGCTTCAGGTTAAAGATGCAGAAAGGGCCGGGCTTATCGATCAATTGGCAGAGCATATCCTGGTCTTGAGTCAGGACCTGTCCCGGTTTCAAGAAGTAGCCCGATTCCGAACGATGCATCATCGATTCAGAGAAAATGAACTCCAACTCCTCAACCGGTTCTAGAATGACTCGAATTGGCTATTTACTTCTTCTAAGCTTGGGATTAGGATTATTTCCTCCCAAAGCCCAGGCGCAAACGGATGAGGTGCAACAACTTTTGCTTAATGTGGAAAAGCTGGAGCAGCTCCGTGAGATGTTGGATCACATGAGGGAAAAGTATCAAATCCTCAGCCAAGGGTACCAACAGATAAAAGGAATTGCGGAAGGGAATTTTACCCTTCATCAGTCCTTTTTGAACCGATTGGTCCAGGTCAATCCTCAGGTTCGAGCTTACTACAAGGTAGGTGAAATTCTGGATATTCAGGTAGGCTTGATTCGGGGTTTGGCTAAAGTAAGAAAGGAAATGGAATGGGCTGATTTTCTTCAGGAAGGGGAATTCGTTCAAATTGATCGCCTTTTTGGGATTTGGTCCCGATCCAGCCTCAATCTTTTGGAAGAGCTTTTTTTGGTGCTTTCGGACAATACGCTTCAAATGGATGACTGGGAGCGGATTGAGGCTATAGATCGGGTACATCGCTCGGTAGTGGAGTTGAGTCAGGGAGTGGCTATGTTTTCCAATTCCCTATCCCAACTGGGCCACTTGAGATCCAAGAAATCCGCTGAAATCCAAACCGTACAATCTCTCCTTGGTAATGAAAACTAGATCCGGAATTAGGGGGGCATGGAATAGGCATCCGATCACCAAGTTTCTTGTTTTGCTTCTGATTCTGTCATTTTCTCCCCATTTGCTTTGGGCGGGGGATTTTGCTGAATTTATCTCAGATTTTAACCGGATCATTGCCGAAGTCGGAGGGACCATCAGTCAGGATACCGTATCCCTACAGGTACCTGCCCAGGTGATTGCCAGCTTGGGAGCTGTTTTCTTTATCGGCTATCGGGTGTGGAAGCATATCGCCAATGCCGAGGCTGTGGATTTTTTTCCGCTTTTTCGGCCCTTTGTTTTGGCAATTCTCATTGCCAATTTTCATTGGGTGACGGGATTGATAGCGGGGATCTGTCATCCTGTAGTTACGGCAACGGACCATTTGCGGGAAGCTTCCCAAAACAGCATTAACCAGCTGATTGAGGCCAAGAAAAAGGCCATGAAGGAGGGGGATTTCTGGAATATGTATGTGGGGGATACCGGCTCGGGAGACCGGGATCTCTGGTATGAGTATGCCAATCCGGGGGCAGGAGAGGAGAACTGGCTGGAAAGCATAGGAAATGGGGTGCAGTTTGCCATGGAAAAGGCATCCTTTCAGCTTCAGCTCAACATCAAAAGCTGGATGTCGGAGGTGCTGCAAGTGCTATACCAAGCGGCTGGATTGGCCATCAATGTCATCCGCATGTTCTATCTGGTAGTATTGGGGATTTTGGGTCCGATCAGCTTTGGACTGGCCGTATTTGACGGATTTCAGCACACCTTGGTTCAGTGGGTAGCCCGCTATGTGAATGTGTATTTCTGGCTTCCTGTGGCCAATGTATTCGGCTATATCATCAATGTGATCCAGACAAAAATGCTGGAATTGGATCTCTCGCAGATAGCCTCTGAGGGAAGAACCTTCTTCTCTTCCACAGACACGGCTTTTTTGATATTTCTGGTGATAGCCATTGTCGGTTATACCACCGTTCCCTCGGTGGCCAACTACATCATCTATGCGGGAGGGAAGGATTCTCTGCTGCATAAGACCAGCAATATCCTATCTCAATACCCCAATCAATTTCAAAAAATGCTCCGCTAAACCTCATTAGAATTATGCTTGTAAAACTCAAACAATTGGATTCCGCCTTTGTCCATCTCAAGTTTTGGACCTTGGTCTTGCTGGCATTTTGTCTGAGCTCCTCCGTGGTCGTGGTTTGGCTAAGCTTCAAGGCGGTGAATCAGGCCAAACAGGAGGTATATCTGATCTCTCAGGATCAGGTGCTGAAGGCTTTTGCCAATCCCAGAGATGCTTTGGTGAATGTGGAAGCGAAAAGTCATCTCAGGCAATTTCATCAGTTGCTGTTTACTCTTTCCCCGGATGAGCGCTTGATAGAAAGCCAATTGGCCGAGTCTCTTTATCTGGGTGATCAAAGCGTCAAATTTCATCTGGATAATCTTCGTGAGACGGGATATTTCAAAAAGCTATTGGCTGCCAATGTTTCCCAGCGGGTATACCTGGACAGCATTCAGCTGGATGAAACCAAGGGGGATTATCCCTTTCGGGTATTTGCCCGGCAGGAAATCATCCGCTCCTCTTCGATCCTCTATCGATCCTTGATCACAACAGGCAATCTCCGGCCTATTCAGCGTACCCCAGCCAATCCCCACGGATTCCTGATTGAAAACTGGGAAATACTGGAAAATAAGGATCTCTACCAAAAAACACGCTAAGCCATGACTTCCTTCACTTACACTCAGTTTTTGAATCAAATCCAGTCTTTTCCGGAATTGGAAAATAAAGGGAAAGCCCAGGTGGGTTTTGCTCCTCGATTGGCTTTTGGCTTTCTCTGGATAGCCTTTCAATGGAGCCAATTGCTTGGGACTTGGGATAGGTGCTTAAAGGGGAAAAAACGATCCTTGGTCTATTCGGGCCTCGTTTTGCTGTTGTTGCTTATTGTCCTTTTGCCCCGGTTGAATTCATCCCAATCTCCCGGGAAAGCTGCTGCTTCCTTGGTGCTGAGTCTGCCTTTGGTTCCTATTGAGCCCACACTCATTCCTGATACACTTCTAATATCTTCTTCACTAAACCAACACTACCATGAAAAGTAATCTACCTGAAGCAGCCCGCAAACGACAGGGACTGTTTCTCCTTTGTCTTCCTGTACTCCTGGTTCCTATCCTTTGGCTGTTGATAGGAAATGCCCAGCCTGCTTCAGCCCATGAGGAAGGGGAAACCAAAGGGATGAACCTGGAACTGCCCAGTCCGAATTTGGAAAGAAAACAGGCTTCCAAATCGGATGCTTACCAGGCCCTTCAAAAAGAGGAAAAAAAGCAGGATAACTGGAATTTGCCCGATTTTTTGGTTCAAAGTCGGACTGAAACCAAGCATGATCGGGAAAGGAATGGTCTCAGTTCAAGCCTAGCAGGCTTTTCTTCCTATACACCAACTTCAAGTCCCTCTACTTCTTTACCGGCCATGGAAGTGGATCAGCGGATCAAAGAACTCAAAACGCTGATTGAAGGACAGGGGAATAGGGAAAATTCGGGGATTTCGGGGACCTCTAGTAATTCCATGATTTTAGAGAAGGCAGAAAATCCTGCGGAAATCTTGCCTCAAACAGTAGAAGGAATTCGAAGGGAGGAAGACTCGGAGTTAATCCAACTTCAGGGGATGATGGATCGGCTCCAGGCTGGGAAAGGACAGCCTGACCCAGAACTTGTCCAGTTGGAAGGTCTGATGGACAAAATCCTTCAGCTTCAATATCCGGATCGATTTCCGGTTGAGAATACTTCTCTTGATTCCGAACTCATACCCCTTCCTGTAGGAGATCCCTCCATTCCTGATTCGGAAAATTGGAACCAAGGAGAACTTGGGATGACTTTGGAGGCCTCCAATGGATTTTTTGGGTTGGAAGAGTCTCTCAATGGAGAACACCCCCAATTGTCAGGGTATAAAAAGACTTATTTGTCGGCAGTGTCCAAAACTCAGGAAATTGTTCCCGGGGATGCCTTGGAATTGGTTTTGGAGGAGGAATTGATCATTGGAGGAAATATCCTGGCTGCCGGTACCCCGCTTTTTGCCAAAACCAGCCTAGAAGGCAGTCGTCTTCAGGTTCAGGTCTTGGGAATCCTGCAGGATGGGGTTTTGCTTCCGGTATCACTCAAGGGATACAGTCAGGACGGTGTTCCGGGTATTTCACTTTCTGCCATGAAGGGGGCCTCCCAATGGTTCCAAAATGCCGGTCAATCTCTCCAATCCATGAACATAAACAGCATGGGGATGGACTGGCAGAGTCAAGTGGCCAACTCCGGAATTCAGGCTACCCGTAGCCTGCTCCGAAATCCATCCAAAATGCGAAAAATGGAAATCAAAGCCGGACATCCCGTGCTTTTGATAGATTCTTCCTCCTCCACCTCTAAAACGCAAATCCTATGAAATCCATAATCCTATCATTTATCTTACTGGTTGGTACTGCTTCTTTTAGCGATGCCCAAACCATTCCTGTTACCTGGGACAAGACTACGGTCCTGATTTTTGATCAACCCATCCAATCCGTAGATCGGGGAAATCGATACCTGCTCAGTGCTCAGGATGATCATGCCCGGAATGTCCTGAAACTGAAAGCAGGAAGTAAAGAGCTACCGGAAACCAATTTGCATGTCTTGACCAGTGATGGAAATATTCATGCATTTGATATTATTTATCAAGAGCAGCCTGAGTTGACCACTTGGGATTTAAGAAAGAGTGCCAGCGCGAAAATGACCATTCCTTCCTATGGATTGGATCGAAGTGACTTTGAAGAATTGGCCGTATTTCTGGGGAATGAATTCTCCCGGATCATCAAAAAGCAGTATCGTTACGAGGTTTACTTTTGGCTCAGAGGAATCTACTATCAGAAGGGTTTGCTGTTTTTTGATTTAGGAGCCAAGAATACCTCAACTCTTCCTTTTGAAGTGATCGGGCCGGAAACCAAAGTGCTCGATGCCAAATCCAAAAAGCAGGCTTCTTCCCGGGAGCAGGTGCTTAAGCCCTGGATGGATTTCAGTGAGGATCAACCTGTGTTGGTGCAGGACCAAAGCCAATCCCTGTTGATGGCTTTCCCTGCTTTCACCATATCCAACCGAAAGCGTCTGGTTTTTTATCTCCGAGAGAAAAACGGGGACCGGGAACTACAACTCAGCCTGAAAGGCAAAAAACTACTAGAAGCAATTCCTTTACCTATGTTTCACGCTAAACCAACTATTGCACATGGATCAGGAGAATTATGAGTTTTTGACTGAAAAACTCAAGTACACCGGCTTTGAGGACAAGTTAAATGTTCCGCTTAAAGAAGCGATCAAAGCCAAAAAAGAGAGTTTCACCTTAGGGACCACCTTGGAAATCGAGGGGAAGAAAATGGATGTGGATCTGTATTTCAAGCAGTCTGCGATTTCGGATAGGTACTTCTTCAACAAGTTTGATGCAAGTCTACGGAATGAAAACCCGGAACTGGAACCGAAGAAGCATACCTTCTATCAGAATCAGGGAGTAACAGCCAAGGAGGCCTTCAATCTTTTGGAAGGTAGAGCCGTATTCAAGTCTCTGATGGATTCAGAAAAGGAGCCCTACAAGGCTTGGTTGCAGTTGGATTTGACCAAGAAGGAGGACAACAACAACTTCCAGGTCAATCAATACCATGAAAAATACGGGTTTAACCTTGAAAAGGCAGTCAAAAAGCTTCCGATCAAAGAACTCAAGGATGATACCCGGACGGATTGGATGATTCGTGCGCTGCAGAAGGGGAACACCTATCCGGTGGTGATGGAACGCAAAGGGAAGGATGAAGTGATGTTTATTGAAGCCAATCCAAGGTTTAAATCCATCAATGTTTACGATTCAAATATGAATTCTGTAAAGACTTCCGAGTTGCAGAAAAAGGATCAAAAGCAGGCTGGAGAGGATGTTTCAGATGAGCTGTCGGGTAAAAAAAAAGACCTGAAGAAGGGGGAGAAGGCGGAGATTCCTGAACCTACCCTCAGCCAATCGGTGGGTAGGGGTCGAAAAGGGCCCAGAATTTGATTAACTTGATGGACTATTTGACCTATTTGTTTTTGGTGAAAGGCCCGGTTCGCATGAGCCGGGTTTTTTTGATTGAATGTTAGATTTTTTGGGTTGGGGGAAATTTATCCCATGTCTGGATCACTCCAGTCAAATCAATACTTCTTTAGTACCCTATTTCCTAAAAATCTTTTCCATTTTTTTTTTGATCGGAAAAAAATTGAAAAAAATGTAAAAATATTTTTTAGTCTAATTCCGATTACCGATAAGATAAATTCAAGAAAAGCGTGAGCTATGTTTAAAGTTTTCAGGGTTTTTGCATTTTGTTAAGATTGTAGATTTTTCGGAGTTTTTTTCCTTTGTTCTTAGGTGGTTAATTCATAATAAATCAAAAAATTATACTTATAAATATTGTTTTTTGTATTTCAATTCAAAATAAAATTTGGTATAATTGTATTAATTCAAAATATAAATACCCACTACTGGGTATTTTGTTTTGTTTTCTATTTTTCTAACTATGCATAGTTCTCAACCCGCTGAACTATGAATAGAAAGAAAAAGCTTTTTTTAAAGACATCTTTTTTTGTGTTTTCCTTGGTTTTGGCAGTGCAAAAAGCCAAAGCCCAACTCCCCTCTGAGGTAAGTGCCCAGCTATCCAAATTGACACCCATGCCGGCCTTGAAATCACCCAATGTAGCAGGAGTGGAGAAATATGGAGACTACAACGTCAACCTTTACACCGGACTTCCTGAGATTTCCATTCCCTTGTTTGAGATTACTTCTGGTTCTCTACGTCTTCCCATTACTTTGAGCTACCATGCATCCGGATTCAAATACAAGGATCAGGCTAGCTGGGTGGGACTGGGTTGGTCTATTCAGGCGGGTGGGCAAATCTCCCGTAATTTTCAAGGCAAGCCTGATGAGTCAAGTTTTTTAAATTTAACTAACGATTATTCTGTGCCAGGAGCTGGGGACTGTAATTATTGGTTTTATAAAGAGCAGGCCGTCATTTATGGCAATGATCATGAACCTGACCTTTTCAACTATTCCATGCCTGGCTTGAGTGGAAAGTTTTATCTGCAACAGGGAAGTGCTCCACCTTTTTTGGTTCCCTATCAACCCATAAAAATCCAGCGCTATAACACCCTAGATTATTTCGACATTACCAATGATAAAGGGGTTATCCACCGATTCGGTGCCAATTGGTCTGGGGCATTGCCGGCAAGGGAAGGAATGTATTCTCAAAGCGGAGGCAATACCACTAACGGGGTAGTCGCTTGGCACCTTCAGGAGATCCGTTCTCCAAATACGGATGATTTTATTTCGCTTACCTATCAAACCGTGGGTACCATCCAAAATTCAGATTTTGAATACAATCTGGCAGTATTGGACCAATGCAATACCACTAATCCTACTGCTCTTCCATGTCCTAGCAGTGTTGGAATTGAGCAACAGGTTATGACATCATCCACAACTACCCAACTGGGAATCAATGAAATTCTCTTCAAGAATGGAATGGTTCGCTTCGTAATGGGCTCAAATCGGACAGATATTGTGAGTTCAAACGGAGCTAAGAAACTGGATAGGATAGAGGTCTATAGAAAAGAAGGGGCTGAATATTTTCTGGTAAAAAGCTTTCATTTTGTTACTTCCTACTTTAGGAATTATAACAATTCGGCAAACTCACACCTTAAGCTGGAGCATATTGAAGTGCGGGATGGTGCAGGTACTTTTATCAACCGGCATTCCTTTTCCTATCATACCAATACTATTGCATGGGCAAGACCTAATTCCGATAAGGCCCGGGATTATTTTGGGTTTTACAATGGAAAATTATCCAATACTACCCTGATCCCTGCTACTACAATTCAATACCAGCCCAATACGGGTACAATGCCCAGTAATATTGTCATTGGATCTGCAAACCGGTCCACAGATACGACATTTTTGAAAAATGGGGTTCTTAAAAGAATCACTTTTCCCACGATGGGCTATACGGAGTTTGACTTTGAGCCCCATCGATACAGTGAAGGGGGTGTGACCACCTATGTGCCGGGGTTGAGAGTGAAAAAGATCACCACCTATGATGGTGCAAAACTGATTTCCAAGGATTATAAATACGGAACAGCTGAGAATGGTCTGGGACATAAAAATTTTGATTTACGCGGGTTTTATTTCAATTCACAGCAGTTTATAAGAAGTGCTTGCGGCCTTACTCCTTGCGACAGGGAATATCGTAGCCGAATGTACTTTTCCAACTCAGTATTGGGTCCTGGCTATGAAGATGCCCCTGTAGTTTACTCTTTGGTTACAGAATATCAAAACGGGTCTGCTGCCAATGGACGCACGGTCTACGAGTTTGATAACAATACGCTGATCGGAGATCCCCTCTTTACGGTGCCTCACAGCAATAAAACCTTCCGAAACTCCATGAGCTGGGCGAGGGGAAAATTGACCAAAAAAACAGTCTTCAATTCAGCGGGAACCCAAGTGGCACAAACCACGGTCAGCTACACCAATTATGGGGGGCTCAATGCCAATATTGGGCAGGCTGGGTACCAATGGATTGTGGGAAGGTGGAATGGGTTTCTTCATGTGAATTGCGGCAATTCTGTGGATGGAAAGGAAATCAACCTGATGAATTTGCAAAAGACAACAGGAAACTATAAAGAGACTGGAAGAACCGAAACTTTGAATTTTGGGAGTCTGGCACAGACAACGACTACCAACAAATCATTCAATTCTACCTACCTGCAACCCCTCTTTGAAGAACAAACAGTCTCATCCAATCCGGAGATCGTCAGGACTACCTACAGGTATCCTTTTGATATTGTCAATACCACGACCAACTATTCCGGACCTCCCAATGCATTGAAGCAAATGCTGATCAAAAATATGCTTGCCTTTCCCGTAGAGCAATATACTTGGGTAAAACCTACAGCTGGAAGTACCCAGCAGATTGTCGGCGGACAAGTGACAGAATATGACCTGGTCTCAGGTACCACTTATTACCAACCCAAAACCTTATATCTGATGGAGGTTTCCACCTTGGGTTCGGCATATTCGCCCGTTCAACTATCAGGTACCAGCGCACTTACCCGGGATTCAAGGTACAAGTCAAGAATGACCATGGATTCCTACGATACCCGCGGCAATTTGCTTCAATATTCCTTGTCTGATGGTCAAACGAAATCTTTCCTTTATGCCTATGAGGGCCAATACGTGATTGCAGAGGCAACAAATTCTCCCGGTACTTCCTTGGCCTATACTTCTTTTGAAACCAATGAAAAAGGGGGATGGACCTACAGCGGTGGAGAGTCGAGAGTCATGCCAGGTCAAGCCAAAACAGGGAACTACGTATACCTCCTTAACAACGGAAATATTACCAAAGTCTATAAAGGTGCCTACAAGCTAAGCCTCTGGGTGAGGAAAAACACGTCTTCTTCTGCCACCCTTACTATTAATGGAGCTTCTTACAGTACCAGTGTGGGAAATGCATGGACACTCCTGGAGGTTTCTGGCTCTGGTGGGACAATTACTATTGCAGGGTCCAACACTCTGGTGGATGAATTGAGGGTACATGCTGCTGCCGGACTGGTGAGTACCTACACAATTTTTCCCATACTGGGTATCCATTCCCAAATGGATTTCAGAAACCGCGGCACATACTATGGATATGATCCTTTTGGAAGACTGGAAACGGTGAGAAATGAGGATGGACATCTGCTCAACCTTTACGATTACCTCTACATCAAACCCTAATCCCTATGAAGTATTTAATTGATTGTCCGAAATTTTACCTGATTCTGGTGATCGGTGTTTTGGTTACGCTTTCCTCTCTGGCCCAGGAAACCAACGAGAGCCCCAAAGAGAAAATCGGGGAGAAGCTCTTTGGGATTTGGAGAATAGATTTCGCTGAACAGCAAAAGAATCTCGATGAAGAAAGTAGAAGTAAGCTTTCCCAAATGGAGGAAAAGGAAAGGGAGGACTTCTGGATGACTGCCGATTCCAGGATTTATCTTTTTGAACGGGATGGATCCTACCTCACCACTTATGTGGAAGAGGGGGTATATACAGAGCAGAAAGGGACTTGGTCATTTGAAGAGAATCAGATGATTCTTACTCTGGAAGAAAAAGAAGGTAACCGCCAATACCGAATTAACTTTACCGGCAGAGGCATGATGTGGAATCCGATTGTCAAAGACAAAGATTTTTTTGAAGTAATTTTTCTTAATCCCCTTAACTGATGAAAACACTTTTATTTAGCCTTTTTCTTTTTGGCATGATCCAATGGTTCGCATTGGGTCAAGTGGTGACCTCTTCCCCCTGTCTGACCGCCTATCCATCCGCACCGTCCCAAGTCATTACAGGGAGTAGTTCGGTCAACCTCTTAGCCAAACCAGCCCCTTCTGGATTCGGATATCGATGGTACGATTCAGACGCAGTCACGCAAATGGGGACAAGTCAAAGCTTGAATACGCCGATTTTGACCGCTACCAAAGTTTTTTATCTGGCCTACATCCATACTTCCACCGGTTGCCTGACTGCCAAGGTACCGGTTCGGGTGATTTATAATTCCGAAGAAAAAACCTCGGTGAAGACTTATTCCTCCAGGGATTCTTTGACCACGGAAGCACAAATCCGATCGGGGAATTCAAGTGCTGTCTCCCGTCTTTCCCAATATTACGACAGCCTGGGAAGGGAAAATCAAACCGTGGCTGTAGCCGCATCTTCAGGAGGCCAGGATGTGATTTCTTTCCAAACTTATGATCATTATGGTCGGGAGTCGAGAGAATATCTTCCTTTTGCCAACAGTTCAAGTAGTCCGGGGCTTTACCGGTCCAATGCCGCTTCATTGCACAGCAGCTATTATACGGCCAATTACAATGATTCAAGAGGCTTTGCAGAAAAGACCTATGAAGCTTCTCCGCTTAACCGACTCACCAAGCAAGGCGTGCCGGGTACCCCGTGGATAGGAAAAGAGATCAATCGGAATGAGAATACCAACGGAACTGGCGATGCAGTAAGAATATGGACAGTCGATGGGGCGGGATTACCCGTGACCTCCGCCAATTATCCTGCAGGAGCCTTGGCCAAACTGGAAACAATCAATGAAAACGGACAAAGGACCATTGAGTACAAAGACAAACTGGGGAGGCTGATCCTGAAAAAGGTACAGGAATCTGCCACTCCCGGAGTAGATCATTCTGGCTGGCTATGTACCTACTATGTCTATGATTCCTTTGGACGCTTACGGGTAGTAATGCCTCCCAAGGCCACTGCTTCGGTGCTGGCAGGTACAAGTTCTACCAATACCGATATCAGCAATGGGCTGTATTACCGCTACACCTATGATGAGCGGGGGAGAATGATTGCCAAAAAGCTTCCGGATAAGGGAACTGAAGAAATGGTCTATGACCTTCAGGATCGTTTGGTGGCTTATAGAGATGCCAATCTTACCAGCCAAAACAAATGGCTTTATACCAAATATGATGCCTTGGGAAGAGTGGTGATGACTGGTCTTACCCCTAACACCACTACTACTTCTACATGGCAGGGTCTGCAAAATCTCCTAAATACATCATACGGCTCAAATAATGCGGTGATCAACGCCACTTCCGGAAAAACCGGAACCACCAATGCAGGTGGGTTTCCCCGTGCCGTCGATGGAGGAGAAGGCGACGTACTGACGGTAAACTACTACGATCATTACAATTTTCGGAAATCAACCCTCACCTATGTCAAACCCAATGCTACCTATCACGATCAGAGCAATCAGGTCCATGGATTACTGACAGGAAAATTGGTCAGGAATCTGGAGAATACCACCCGATATGAAACCGCCATCTACTATGATCGGCAGGGAAGACTGATTCAGACTTTTGAGGACCACCATCTGGGCGGGACCATGCGGGCCTCTACCAAATTTGACTTCGAAAACAAGCCGGTGGAGACCATCACCTCATTTTCTACCCCCGGTACCCAGACCATCACCAAAAACTACCATTACAACAATGCCGGACTGATCCGAAAAATTACCCATAAAATCAACTCAGGACCTACTGTGACTCTGGCAGACTTTGGCTACGATGAGTTGGGGCAGTTGACTGCGAAGAATTTTCCGGTGGTGGGAGATTCAGTCCTGAGTTTCAAATACAATATCCGGGGTTGGCTAAAGAGGATTAATAATCCTCAAGAGAGCAATGCATCCGACAAGGTGTTTGCCCAGGAATTGTTTTATGAAAGTGGAAATCAGTTTAACGGAAACATTGCAAAAGAAGAATGGAAAGGGAGAGATGATATCAAGCGAGTCTACTCCTATACCTATGATGTAGCCAACAGACTGAAAACGGCAAATTATACAGTACCGACAGTATCTGCTCACAATGGGAGATATAATCTAGGATATATCAACTATGACCCCAACGGGAACATCACCACCTTGCAGCGGGTCAATCAACAAACGGCAAGTATCTGGGCCCTGGTGGATAATCTGGCCTATTCGTATGCTTCCCATAGCAATAGGCTTACCAATGTTCATGACCACCAAGGGACCACTACCTATCTTTCCAAGGATTTTAAGAATCTGGGGACATCCAGCTATACCTACGATGCCAACGGCAACCTGACAGTGAACTCAGACAAAAACATCACCTCCATCACCTACAACCATCTGAACCTTCCCCGGACGATTACCTTCTCCGGTACCAATAAGAAGATCGAATATTGGTACAATGCTGAGGGAGTGAAAGTCCGACAGGTGAATACCGACGGGGCCACAGTGAAAACGATCGATTACATCGGTGAATTCGTGTTTGAGAACAGCTCGATTTCCTATATCCTGCACGAGGAAGGGCGGGCAGCCTTTGAGAGTGGAGCCTTTCAGTACGAGTTCTTTATCAAGGATCATTTGGGTAATGTAAGGCAAGTGGTACGAGCACCGGTATCGGCATTCCGGATAGCGACCATGGAGCCGGAGAAGGCAGCCGAAGAAGAAGAACTGTTCCAAAACATCAAAGAAACCCGACAGGGGGCCGGAGAACACAATAAGACTCCGGGAGGCTACGCCACCGCTTGGCTGAATGCGGATAGAGGAAGGATCTTAGGCCCATCCCGATCTCAGGAAGTCCAGGAAGGGGACAGTATTGAGCTGAATGTGTTTGGAAAATACGTGGATCCTCGGAAGACCCGACTCCATCCGGTATCCTTTATCCGAACCGGGGCGAATACCCAAATGGTCCAGCAGCTGACTGAGTTTGGTCAAAACCTGCGGGCTACAGGTCCCAATGAATTGGCCATTGCCAATGTGATCGCACTAGTAATTACTGAACTTCAGCAAAAGCCAGCTCCTGAGGCGTACATGGGCTATGCCTTGTATGATGCAGATAGCAACTTGTATGAGCAGGGAAAAGTCGTGCTGAGCAAGAAGGCAAGGAATAAGCATGAAGAATTGATAAAGAAAATTGCAATTCCCAAAGACGGATACATCGAAACCTTCCTCGTAAATGAGACAAGTGAAAACGTCTGGTTTGACCAATTCCGCATTCAAAGCACCGGTCCGCTTATTGTCCAAGAAACGCACTATGATCCTTGGGGAGTGGAGCTTTCTGGACTTGGTTACCAATATGGAGGAATTAAAGTAAACCCCTATCTTTATAACGGCAAGGAGGCAAACGGCCACTTGGGAGTGAACTGGTATGATTACGGGGCGAGGCTTTACGATCCGGCGATTGGGAGGTGGTTTGTGGTGGATCCGCTGGCGGAGCAGATGCGAAGGCATTCCCCATACAATTATGCCTTTAATAATCCTTTAAAATTTATCGATCCGGATGGGATGGCACCCATCGAACCAAATGGGGGGATGACTTATGATGGGTATGTGGATCCCGAAAGTGCTAATAAGGGCTTGCCAAGTGGTGGAGGGGTATCAAGTAATAGCAATACGAATTGTGAAATTTGTGATAAGATTATCTCAAAATTTCAAAGGTTGTTTAAGAAGCTATTCTTAAGTCCATCAAATGAGGATGAGGCAATTCAACAACAGGAGGCATGGCAGGGTGTAGAAAGGGTTTCAAATACTGTTGAAGACCTTAGAGATGCTCAGAGAACCGCAATTGATTTTATAATTCCTATAGGAGGAGGAACAGTAAATGCCATTATTGACAATTCCACCGGTCAGGCTTCAGGAACAGATATTGCCCTTGCAGCAGCGGCGGATGTTGGATTTGCGTTTATTCCTGGAGGGAGAGGTGCCGCTAAGACGGGACTTACAAATCCACAGTTAGTTCAGAAGTCTGCAACATTAGCAGAAAGAGCTATTGGACGAACAGGAGGTGTTGCAGGAACAGCAAAACATCAATATGCTAATGCACTCTTAAATCGTTATCAAAGTATATATGGAAGTCGAGGTTTATCAACCAACGTTTATTTTAACAATGGTGTGGGTAATCGTGGCTTTCTTGATGTTCTTGATAGAACCAATGGAATTATTTATGATTTTAAATTTGGTAATGCTGTTATGAGTCCTGCCCAGTTTGGCAAGTATTCAAGAAACTTTGGATTACCTATACAAGTAATTAGACCTTAATATGTCAGAAGATATTAAAGAGATAAAAAAAAGAGTTACTGAGGAATGGTTAAGTTCCGTTCCTCAGCTTTCAGCATTTGCACAGAATAAGCTTTACAGAGTAGTTGGATGTTCCATCATTGGAGTAGAATTAGTAAAGCTACCCAAAGTAGAAGATTACAGACCCCATTTTGTGTTATACCCATTATGGAAAGGTGATTTAAAAAACTGCTTAGATAGTCCTACAATCCTTTTGGAAATAAGTAATAAAAAAGGGTTGCAGTTTTCTATACCTTACTTGAAACATAGTGCCTATTTTAATGAAGCTCTTGAGTGCTTAAAAAAACAAGTGTCAATTTTATATAACGAAAATGTGCCTTTGAAATCCTTGTTTGATTTAGTAGATAGTCGTTTTAATGATATTTTAGTTAAATCAAATTCTGCACAACAAGCGAAACTATTTGAGCTAAAATTTTATTCAGCCCTGTATGTAGGAAGTCAAAGCCAAGTACAAAATGTATTAAATCAAATTGAGCAGTCAAGCAAAAGTTGGAATATGAATATGTTTGAAATGTGGTATGGTAAATTTGATGTATGGTTGCAAGGGTTACGAGAAAAAGTAAGTAACCGAGAAGATTTTTTAAAACAGATAGAAGCGAATAAGCAGGATAAAAAAATATCACAGTTGAAAAGTTCAGAACTTACAGCATAAAACAAAGCTCCGTCAGGTAGTTCGTGCTCCGGTATCTGCTTTCCGGATAGCTACGATGGAGCCGGAGAAAGCAGAAGAGGAAGAAGAACTGTTCCAAAACATCAAAGAAACCCGACAGGGCGCTGGGGAACATAACAAGACTCCGGGAGGCTATGCAACTGCTTGGCTAAATGCTGATCGTGGAAGAATCTTAGGCCCTTCCCGATCTCAGGAAGTCCAGGAAGGGGACAGTATTGAGCTGAATGTGTTCGGGAAATACGTCGATCCAAAGAAAGTGAGACTTAGGCCCGCTGCGTTTGTGAGAACGGGATTGGATCAGAAAATCATCCGCACCCTTGGCGAATACGGTCAAAACCTGGCTGCTGCTCCCAATGAAATAGCTATCGCAAACGTAATTGCTTTAGTGATTACCGAACTTCAGCAAAAACCCGCCCCTGAGGCCTATATGGGTTATGCTTTGTATGACTCGGATTCCATTTTATATGAACAAGGAAAGGTTGTTCTTTCCAAGAAGGCAAGAAATAAACACGAGGAACTGATCCAAAAGCTGTCCATCAAAAAGGATGGATACATTGAGACTTTCCTAGTAAACGAAACCTCCGAGAACGTCTGGTTCGATCAGTTCCGGATCATGAGCACCGGTCCGCTCATCGTGCAGGAGACGCACTATGATCCTTGGGGAGTGGAGTTAAGCGGCCTTGGATATCAGTATGGAGGAATCAAAGTGAATCCTTATCTTTATAACAGCAAGGAGGCAAACGGCCACTTGGGAGTGAACTGGTATGATTACGGGGCGAGGATGTATGATCCAGCGATCGGTAGGTGGTTTGTGGTGGATCCGATGGCAGAAGTTGATCGAATGAGGTCGCCATTCACCTATGCACTGAATAATCCATTACGCTACATCGATCCGGATGGGATGGTAGCTACAGATTACCTAGCATACCTTGATAGAGCCAATGGTAATGTCAATGAAAATAGTGAGCAGAAGTCTGCTGAAGAATGTGAGCGGTGTACGGAATTGCCGGAAGTGGTGGTCACTGAAACACGGATAATTGATTTTTCAAGTGTTCGTTCACAGAACTATTTGTCACAAATAGGATGGAATAATTTCCCTCAGGGACAAAATAACTTGGGTATTGATGTTTTGATCCAACCCAGAGTGATTGGAGGAACCGTACCTTTTCTTCCCGGGGGGATTGGTGGCTGGGGGAATATTAGAAACCTACTTTCCGCTTTTAAGAATTTTAGGAGCATACTTAGGTTTGGAAAATCAGCGATTCCTTCAAATCGTTTACATCATATTTTTGGTAAATCTGAACATGCTTTAGAAGGTTTAGTTGAGAAATTTGGAACCGAAGCTAAAGCGTTTGAAGCAGTACAAAAAGCAGCAAACCTTGCTTTAAAATCAGGTAAATTGACACCAAATTCAATAGGTATTCTTCCATCTGGTAATTCAGGCAATGTAATTAATGTTGGGGGACTAAATGTTCGCCTTATTGGTGGTCGAGTTGAAAATGGGAAAGTAGTTATTTCATCTTTTAGCAGAAAAGGATTTTGATAATATGGAATTAAATAAACTCGAAATATCGATTCTTAAGAGACTTACAGTTCTATGCCCAAATATAGTTTTTCATATACCTTATCTTGAAGTTGTAAATAGAGATATAACTGGTGTTGGAATGTTTGTTTACCTTGAATACTCAAAGCGAATCGAAAAAAGTTTAAATCTGGGCAAAAAAAACACATCAATTAGTACGAATGAAATTATTCAGATTAAAGATTTAAAATATGGATTATGTTATGAAGTAAGTATTTCTGATGATAAAATAAAGTATATTGAACTTGTAACAAACGGGGAAGATTGGACAGGAAATATTCCAGATAATTTTTCTTTTAAATAATCATTAGCTCATTGATATCTTGGTAGAATTTGCAATTCGACCAAGATATCAATGAGGATTTCTAATCCCAAAATCCAAACCAACTTTGGTTATTGAGTTCCAATTGGGTTTTCTACCTGTTTATTCCGACAAAAACATCAACTCCATTACCTACAACCATTTGAACCTTCCTCGGACGATTACCTTCTCCGGTACCAATAAGAAGATCGATTATTGGTACACTGCTGAGGGAGTGAAAGTCCGACAGGTGAATACCGACGGGGCCACAGTGAAAACGATCGATTACATCGGTGAATTCGTGTTTGAGAACAGCTCGATTTCCTATATCCTGCACGAGGAAGGGCGGGCAGCCTTTGAGAGTGGAGCTTTCCAATACGAATTCTTTATCAAGGATCATTTGGGTAATGTAAGGCAAGTGGTACGGGCTCCGGTATCGGCATTCCGGATAGCTACGATGGAGCCGGAGAAGGCGGAGGAGGAAGAAGAACTGTTCCAAAACATCAAAGAAACCCGACAGGGGGCCGGAGAACACAATAAGACTCCGGGAGGCTACGCCACCGCTTGGCTGAATGCGGATAGAGGAAGGATCTTAGGCCCTTCCCGATCTCAGGAAGTCCAAGAAGGGGACAGTATTGAGCTGAATGTGTTCGGGAAATACGTCGATCCAAAGAAGATCCGACTCAGTCCCGCGACTTTTGCACGAACAGGACTGGATCAGAAAATCATCCGTACACTTGGTGAATACGGACAAAATCTGGCTGCTTCCCCCAATGAATTTGCCATCGCCAATGTCATCGCTCTCGTGATCTCCGAACTAGAAACCAAGCCAGCTCCTGAGGCGTATATGGGTTATGCTTTGTATGACTCGGATTCCGTTTTATATGAACAAGGTAAGGTTGTTCTTTCCAAGAAGGCAAGAAATAAACACGAGGAACTGATCCAAAAGCTGGCCATCAAAAAGGATGGATACATTGAGACTTTCCTAGTAAACGAAACCTCCGAGAACGTCTGGTTTGACCAGTTCCGGATCATGAGTACCGGTCCGTTGATCGTGCAGGAGACGCACTATGATCCTTGGGGAGTGGAGTTAAGCGGCCTTGGATATCAGTATGGAGGAATCAAAGTGAATCCTTATCTTTATAACAGCAAGGAGGCAAACGGCCACTTGGGAGTGAACTGGTATGATTACGGGGCGAGGATGTATGATCCTGCGATTGGGAGGTGGTTTGTTGTCGATCCGTTGGCTAATCATGAACTTCAAATTGACAAATCACCGTATGCGTATGGATGGAATAATCCGATAAGATATATCGATCCGGATGGAAGATGTCCAAATGGATGTAGCGATGGAGAAAAGACTAAGGATATCTATGCAGAGGGGGCAGTTGTTCAAAATAGATTTGGGGCCTCTCAATACAAAGATGGAAAATGGCACATCATCTCAAGGACTCCGATGACAGAAAATAGCTCCGAAGGAATTAGGATTACAGGTTTCTTTGGAGGTGGGAGTAATGGTTTTGGCAATCAAACACAATCAGGGATTCAACAGGCAGGAATTGGAACAGATGTGACCCTGGCAATGATGTCAACATTTGCTTATGGAGCCGGAGTTTATGAAGACGCGAGAGCTGGCCAAATCGCTAAGCATACCAAAGAATATCTCAAAGAATATAAATCGATTAGAGACTTTAGTAAAAGCTATAAGACCGGTCGTCAGGCTGTATTAGCGAGTAATATCATAAGGAATGTAAATATGCTTGATGCAATTGAATTGGGTTCTAAGAGAATGATTGGAGTGGGGCTAGTCTTGGGGATTGCCGATATGGCCAACAACGATTTCTCAAATGAGTCCGTTGGATGGTTTGCAGCAGATACAATTATGACTGGTGTTGGACTAACTGGTTGGGGGGCTCCTGTAGCTGGTGTATATTTTTTGGGTAGGTTTGCCTACGGTATTTATGACATGTCAAAAAAGTAGTTAATTGGAATGAGATTTTATTTTCATTTGTTCTTTTGTGCATATTGGGTCTCAGTACATGATATAAAAGAAAAGTCATCTCCTCAAGAGTATGCGTTTCTATATGTTTTTATTATTGATGTACTACTTTTTGTAACCATCATGGGGCTGGTAAACATTGTAGTGGGTTATAATGTTTTAAATGGTTTCATAGTTTTAATTTCCTGTTCGTTGATAGCATTATTTAATTATTTGATTTTTATAAGAAATAAGAAATATATTCATCAAATTGAGAGTTTTAGAGATTTAAGTTTTCCGGAAAAAAAGAAGAAGAGGATAAGGATAATAGTGGTAACCTTTTTAGTTGTTGGATTACTTGCAATTGGAGTTTCAACACTCAATAATCAGGAATTTAGAGCATGGATAAATCTTTAACTGAAAATCATTTGAAAATTGGTTCTTCCTCTCTGTTGTATGTAGTTTGAGCTTTTAAAACGAAGTAATTCAGACCTAATTTGTAACTACCTGGCTATGATAGGAAGTAGATGTAGGAGACTAGTATATCAATTTGGACGGATTTAGCAAAGATAAAGCATGTTGGACAAAGAGGCAAACGGCCACTTGGGAGTGAATATCTATGACCACGGGGCCAGACTTTACGATCCAGCTACCGGTCGGTGGTTTGTCATTGATCCATTATCGGATCAAATGCGAAGACATTCTCCATACAATTATGCCTTTGATAATCCGATCAGGTTTATTGATCCGGATGGGATGATGTCTGCTGATATGCATTCCAGAAACGGATTGATTGATGATAGTTTTCACTTTAATACCTGGGAAGATAAATTATATGTTTCTAATGACTTACCTAATTTTGAAGGGAAGAACCCATTTGATAATTTATTATCCAATGAAATTGGAAATTCATCTAATTGTGAAAAATGTCCCACATTACCAACTTTTACCATTACTGCTTCTAGGATTGGGAATGGGGACGATTATAGTTTAGGGGATTATGCTACAGTGATGGGTGTTTTTGGGGAAGGAATGTGGCTAATGGGAGAAAACAGAGCTCTTAGTCTTTATAATCAAGGGTTTAGGAGAGGTTTGAGCGAAAATTATCAATTAACTGGAAGGAACTTTTCTTTATTTGGAAATCAGCCAATGACATCAGCGACAAGACCGTTCACTGGATGGAATTCTTTTGGAACTATTGGGAAAGGTTTATCAAATACAGGAACATATTTATCTGGTGCATCAGCTATTGTTGACACCTATAGTTACAGTCAGGGGGACTTAAATGGAGCAAGATACAGCTATCGTATGATTGGGACAGGTTCTTCCCTTACAGCATCATATTACCTAGGTGGGCCATCTGGAGCAGCGCTTGGAGGCTTGTTTTTTTTGGGAGAAAAAGCTTGGGATATGACACGGCCAATAAGGAATGAAATCAGCAGTCAGTTCTGGAAATTTCATAATGACCTTAATAATGCGTTAAGAAATGGTTGGAGACCAAGGTAAATTGAAAGGAATGTATACATATAAAATAAGTTTTGAATATCATTTTCAAAATTCTTGGCCAATTTTAATCTATTTTATTGGATCTTTCATTTTACCTTTTTATATGATAAATAGATTTGGGTCTGGAGATACTTGGATATTTGTCCTACTATCTGCCGCATTGTTTTTATTTTTTTTTGTACCTCAATTAATCCTTCACATTAATTATTTCATGAAAAACAGATGTGATATTTTTTTTTATTATCCCGTAGGACAAAGAGTCACAATTAACCACAAAGGGGAGTCAACAAGCTTTTTGCTAAGTGATATTGAACGGATAAAGCGGTTTAAATCTTTCCCGTTGGCTGAAAACCGGATGCAGTGGTTTCCATGGGATAATTACAATTACTCTATTATCCAATTAAAAAATGGTGAGGAGTTTACCATTACCAGCTTACTTGTTCCTAATATGGAACTTCCTATTGATTCCGGTAGGGTTGAATTGAAAAAAAGGTTTTATCCGATTGTTCGAGACGCTTGAGCAAAAGCCAGCTCCTGAGGCGTACATGGGCTATGCGCTGTAAGATTCGGACAGCGTTCTTTATGAACAGGAGGACCGAGCGTCAAGAAACAGTCCAGTGGACTGTTTTAGCGAGGGGCCAGCTTGCAGGGGCGGTGTCGTAAACAAAAAAGCCCGAAACAAACACGAGGAATTGGTTCAAAAACTCGCCATCAAAAAAGACGGATATATTGAAACTTTCCTCGTAAATGAGACAAGTGAAAACGTCTGGTTTGACCAGTTCCGGATCATGAGTACAGGACCTTTGATTGTGAAGGAAACGCACTACGACCCTTGGGGAGTGGAGTTTTCTGGACTTGGTTACCAATATGGCGGAATCAAGGTGAATCCTTATCTTTATAATGAGGACTGAGCGTTAAGGATTAGCCCAGTGGGCTAATCTAGCGAAGGGCCGGCATGCAGGGCGGGAGGCAAACGGCCACTTGGGAGTGAACTTATTTGACTACGGGGCGAGATTATATGATCCTGCGATCGGTCGGTGGTTTGTGGTGGATCCGATGGCGGAGCAGATGCGAAGGCATTCGCCATACAATTATGCCTTTAATAATCCTTTGAGATTTATTGATCCGGATGGGATGGCACCCATCGAACCGAATGGGGGAATGACCTATGATGGGTATGTGGACGTAGATCAAAATGGGAATGTGCATGCATCAGGAAATGGTGGAGGAAAAGAAATTCAGCGTAAGAATGCCGAAAGAGCCAAACAACAACAAGAATCCAGAAATAAAGTAAATAATGAAATCCGGCAGAGGGCTGGGTTAAAAATTAATAGAAATTTAGCTACTTTCCAACATCAAACTAGGCCGGATTTACCTGGGTACGGTAATTTTTACAGGAATCAAATGGGCACTGAAGCGGGAAAGGATATGTTTGAGCGCTATTGGTTAGGAAAGGGTGATATGACCCTAACCCAATCCCAATTTGAGGAAATCGCAAGTCTTGCAAAAGCAATAGGTGCTGATAAAATAGAAGGTAAAAAAATAGAATTAAATGGGAAGGAGGTTAATGCTAAAGTAATATCCTTCTATGGAACTGTACATGCTAACTCTCTAGGAAGTTCAACGTTATATTATGATTTAAATAATAATCCTATTGGGTTCTATGACGTATTTGATTTTGATCCAAAACCATGGGGAGTTAGGCCATATGATGCGGAAATCAAAACAAGATTAGTCAATCTGGATGGCCAGATGGTTGGCGCTAAACCTTTTAAGATAAAATTTCCTTGATTTATGAAGAAAATAATTATTTTAATTTTTGGGATTCTCATAGTGATTCTTGCTGTGTATATTTTCTTTTATGATAGTTTACCTCCTAGAACTCCTCAAAAAATAGCTAGATTAATTAGTGGCTTGCATGTGCCTCGTGATGCTAGGGTTGAAAAGTATGAAGAACAATGGAATGCTTTTAATGGAAATGGATATTCATTAATTATTCTTAGTTTGGAAAAAGAAGCTTTCAATAAAATTTATAATAGAGCTAAATCCCTAAATTATCAAGAATTGCCAATTAAAGAAGTTCTTAATGGTCCTATAAATTCCTTTTTACCTAAAAAATCAAATGGTATTTACGAAGTTCAATTCTCCAATAAAGAAAATATGTCCTATTCTATTTCTCTTTTAAATAATGTAGATAATACATTATTAATATATGTAGCTTCTAATTAATTATTTTAATCTCTCTCCCGTAGCCAAGAGGTTCAACAAGGAAATAGTATAGAAACCGCAGTCTTTGGTAAATACGTCGATCCCCGGAAGACCCGACTCCATCCGGTATCCTTTATCCGAACCGGGGCGAATACCCAACTGGTCCAGCAACTGACTGAGTTTGGTCAAAACCTGCGGGCTACAAGTCCCAATGAATTGGCCCTTGCCAATGTGATCGCACTGGTGATTACTGAACTTCAGCAAAAGCCAGCTCCTGAGGCGTATATGGGTTATGCTTTATATGATGCAGATAGCAACTTGTATGAACAGGAGGACCGAGCGTCAAGAAACAGTCCAGTGGACTGATTTAGCGAGGGGCCAGTTTGAAGCGCGGGAATAAATCCGTATTTATACAATGAGGACTGAGCGTTAAGGATTAGCCCAGTGGGCTAATCTAGCGAAGGGCCGGCATGCAGGGCGGGAGGCAAACGGCCACTTGGGAGTGAACTTGTATGATTACGGGGCGAGGCTTTACGATCCAGCGATCGGTCGGTGGTTTGTGGTGGATCCGATGGCGGAGCAGATGCGAAGGCATTCGCCATACAATTATGCCTTCAACAATCCATTAAGATTTATCGATCCGGATGGGATGGCACCCATCGAACCGAATGGGGGAATGACCTATGATGGGTATGTGGATGTAGATCAAAATGGGAATGTGCATGCATCAGGAAATGGTGGAGGAAAAGACAAGCAAAAACAAAATCAGGAACGAGCCAGGCAACAACAAGAATGGAGAAATCAAGTAAATAATGATATTCGACGAAAGGCAGGATTGAAAGTAAATGAAAACTTAGCCACAGGTATGGAGGCAGTTGGTCTTTCCTTGCCATCACTTCAAGTCAATGCAAGTAGGATAGTTGAATCCAAAGAGAAATATGAATTTGGTTTGGCTGATAATGTCGGTTTAGCGGGAACTATAGGAGAACCGATTGGAGGAGGGGCAAAAGGCATTTTAGACAATCGTGGGGCATATATGCCGAGAGGACAAATTTATGGGATGAATAAAGAGATTACAGTAAGAACTCCTATTGCCAATATAAATACTACATCCAGAGTTTTAAACTATGTTCGTGTAGGAGGAAAGGTAATTGGGGTTGCAGGCGTAGTAGCTACAAGTTATCAAGTTTATGGTGATATAGATGGTGGTAGGTATTATAGTGCTGGTACACGTGCCGCGGTGTTTGGAGTAGCTGCGGGCGCAACTTTTGTTCCAGTTGTCGGTTGGGGTTTGGCGGCAGGAATAGGCGTTGCAGACTACATTTGGGGGAACCAGTTTTATAATTACATTGAGAATCGAATGCGATAAATAGATGGTTTATGGGTGTTTATAATTATTTATTTTACAAGGGTTATCAATTAGCTCTTAGGTCTAAAAATTTTGATGATTTGCCAGTATTAGGAGGAATTATCTTTGTGGTTGCATGTGTGATGTTTAATGTTTTCACAATTTCTTTTCTCTTGGAGGGTTTTGGTATCATTAGTATCTCCTTTAAAAAGGAATATAAATATCCTTTTGTATTGATATTGATAATTGTATTATTGCTTTATTATTTACTTAATTTTCGTTATAAAGCTATTGTACAGAAGTACGAGGAAAGGGAAAGAGATTCAAGTAAGGGTATTCATCCAGTATTTGTGATTGTTATATACTACGGGATTAGCTTTGGCCTGTTGTTATTGTCTGGATTATTTAAAAATAAAGACTGGATTTTTTCTTAATCCCCCCAGTTGTACAGAACATGCGAGCAAACAGCGAGCGGATTAAAAGCGAAGCGTTACCTTTTGCCCGGCACATGGTGAGGAGTGCAATTGATGGGGCGGGATATACCGGCGCAGGAGAAAGTGCCAGCTCGGGGAGGTATTAATCCTGCGTATCCATCAAGAGATCCAGGTTACCTAGATTGTGTTTTTATATACCGTGCCAATAATAGTGGATATGCAGGAGGAGGGGTGTCTAAAGGATGTCCTTTAATATGTCCTTCGCTTAATGATTCAGGAAATGGTTGGGATGAATTTAACCAACAATTGAATGGAGTATCCCAATTTAAAATGATCCTAAAACGAGATAAGAGATGAAAAATTCCTTGATTTTAATTAACGTGTTTTTTCTTTTAGTCAACTCTTGTGCTAGCCTGGGTGGACAAAATGAAAAAATAGGAGATGCATTTATACTCGGATTTGATAAAGTAAAGTTTTTTGATAAGGTTGATGGTTGCGAGATAGGACAAATTCAGAACAATGAACTTGAAGAGATTTATTATAGTCTAGAAGTTTACGATCAAAAAAATGATTGGTTTAAAGTCCAAGCTATAGCAATGAAAGAAACAATAACCGTTTGGATATTGAATAAATCTTATTTAGCGACTTATTCTCGAAATTATTCAGATACTTTAAGTGTTTATAAAGAACCTAATAAAAGAGAACTTATTTGTTCTGTTACTGATTATTTTACCTCTCCTATGCTGGTAATAGAGTTCAAAAAAGATTTGGTTAAAGTAAAAATCAATGATAGTATTATATCATGTAGTGGTGGCTGGGTTGCACAAAATATGACTTGCTCAAGTCCTTACACGACTTGCAACTAGGCAAATTTCACTTTATGCCAGCTCATTTAAGCTATTAAATCAAGCAGATTAAAAATATCTGCCTTCTCTCTCGATCCCAAGAGGTGTAACATTGAGATAGTCTAAAAATCGGAGTTTTTGGAAAATAAGTCGATCCCCGAAAGACCCGACTCCATCCGGTGTCCTTTATCCGAACCGGGGCGAATACCCAACTGGTCCAGCAGCTGACTGAGTTTGGTCAAAACCTGCGGGCTACAGGTCCCAATGAATTGGCCCTTGCCAATGTAATCGCACTGGTGATTACTGAACTTCAGCAAAAGCCAGCTCCTGAGGCGTACATGGGCTATGCCTTGTATGATGCAGATAGCAACTTGTATGAGCAGGAGGACCGAGCGTCAAGAAACAGTCCAGTGGACTGTTTTAGCGAGGGGCCAGCTTGCAGGGGCGGTGTCGTAAACAAAAAAGCCCGAAACAAGCACGAGGAACTGACCCAAAAGCTTGCCATCAAAAAAGATGGATATATAGAAACCTTCCTTGTCAACGAAACCAATGAGAACGTCTGGTTTGACCAGTTCCGGATTATGAGCACCGGACCTTTGATTGTCCAAGAAACGCACTATGATCCTTGGGGAGTGGAGCTTTCTGGACTTGGTTACCAATATGGAGGAATTAAAGTAAACCCCTATCTTTATAATGAGGACTGAGCGTTAAGGATTAGCCCAGTGGGCTAATCTAGCGAAGGGCCGGCATGCAGGGCGGGAGGCAAACGGCCACTTGGGAGTGAACTGGTATGATTACGGGGCGAGGCTTTACGATCCAGCGATCGGTCGGTGGTTTGTGGTGGATCCGATGGCGGAGCAGATGCGAAGGCATTCGCCATACAATTATGCCTTCAACAATCCTTTGAGATTTATCGATCCGGATGGGATGGCTCCTATCCAGCCGAATGGGGGGATGACCTATGATGGGTATGTGGATGTAGATGAAAATGGGAATGTGCATGCATCAGGAAATGGTGGAGGAAAAGACAAGCAAAAACAAAATCAGGAACGAGCCAGACAACAGCAAGAATGGAGAAATCAAGTAAATAATGATATTCGACGAAAGGCTGGATTGAGAATTAATGAGAATTTGGTTTCAGGTATGGAAGCAGCAGGTCTTTCTCTTCCAAAAGTGGTAGTTAATGGGAATATCGAAAGACCAAAAAATGGATATACTACTTCATTTTCATTTGGATTTGCTTTTGTTGCAGGAATGTCCATAGAATTTGGTACAGTTACTGATAGTTTTGGTGAATCAAGTAAGTATTATTCTGTTTCCGGAAACTTTGGTTTTGGTTTGGAATTGGGTGCTAATACTTCAGAAATAATACCCACTCAAAAAAATCTACCATTTCGACTTTCAGATTATCAAGGAGTTGGTAGTCAATTAGACATTGGAGCTTTTTTCACCTCAGAATCAAGAAGTGGAGGACATACCCGGGGTTATTTAAACTCTAGCATGGGCGAAATATATAAAGAAAGATCAATCGGGTTAGGTATTCCCTATATTCCAATAAGTTTCAAAATTGGAAATGCTGGATTAATCTATAAAATCAATAGGACAAATTTAATGAAATGAGAAAGTTTGAGATAAATTTAATATTAATGTTGTTCGTTATATCAATTGGATTTTTTATATTAATTTATAGTGTTATTATAGATCCTGTCAGATTAAGGCAGGGAGAATCTTTATGTCTAAAATATAGTTCATTTCATAGAAAAAAAATTGTGAATGCAAAAATCATTTCAATTATTGAAGTAGATTCTGATCATGGTGCATTGGAATTACAAATTAAAGAAGATGATTCAATTTATTTAATAAGGATATATGAAGAAATTTATGATGGTTTCAAGTTGGAAAATAAAGAATTTAATAAAAGTAGTAACTCATTTGATTTAAAATTTTCTTTTGGTGAAGTTTATAAATTGATTAGAACTTGCGATGAGTTTTTAGAATAATAAATTACTGTCGTCCGACAAAGATACGAACATAGAAATAAAGCCTTTCTATTTGATAAATAGGGGTTTTTTTAATGCTTATTGAAAAGTACCTCTAACCCGAGCCCCCCCCTCTGCGAGTAGAATCATGGTTAGGACTAGGCGTAGGTACTATCTTTTGAAACAAGAGAATTTTCAATGTTTATTTTCTTCAGGTTGTCACAAACTGGTCCAGCAGCTGACTGAGTTTGGTCAAAACCTGCGGGCTACCGGTCCAAATGAATTGGCCATTGCCAATGTGATCGCACTAGTGATTACTGAACTTCAGCAAAAGCCAGCTCCTGAGGCGTATATGGGTTATGCTTTGTATGACTCGGATTCCGTTTTATATGAACAAGGTAAGGTTGTTCTTTCCAAGAAGGCAAGAAATAAACACGAGGAACTGATCCAAAAGCTGGCCATCAAAAAGGATGGATACATTGAGACTTTCCTAGTAAACGAAACCTCCGAGAACGTCTGGTTCGATCAGTTCCGGATCATGAGCACCGGTCCGCTCATCGTGCAGGAGACGCACTATGATCCTTGGGGAGTGGAGCTTTCTGGACTTGGTTACCAATATGGAGGAATCAAGGTGAATCCTTATCTTTATAATGAGGACTGAGCGTTAAGGATTAGCCCAGTGGGCTAATCTAGCGAAGGGCCGGCATGCAGGGCGGGAGGCAAACGGCCACTTGGGAGTGAATATCTATGATTACGGGGCGAGGATGTATGATCCTGCAATCGGTCGGTGGTTTGTGGTGGATCCGATGGCGGAGCAGATGCGAAGGTATTCTCCATACAATTATGCCTTCAACAATCCATTAAGATTTATCGATCCGGATGGGATGGCACCCATCGAGCCGAATGGGGGGATGACCTATGATGGGTATGTGGATGTAGATGAAAATGGGAATGTGCATGCATCAGGAAATGGTGGAGGAAAAGACAAGCAAAAACAAAATCAGGAACGAGCCAGACAACAGCAAGAATGGAGAAATCAATTAAATAATGATATTCGACGAAAGGCTGGATTGAAAGTAAATGAAAACTTAGCCACAGGTATGGAGGCAGTAGGTCTTTCCTTGCCATCACTTCAAGTCAATGCAAGTAGGATAGTTGAATCCAAAGAAAAATATGAATTAAGTCTTGGTTCAAAAATTGGGATTTCAATTAATATTACTCCAATTAGTGGATATGCTTTAGAATTTGGCTGGGTTTGGGATAGAACTGATGATGGAACCTTTTATATTTCATTTGGAGAATCAGCTGGGTTTGATGCTTCAATAGGATTTGAGGCAGGTTCAATTAAATCGCACTCACCAGATGGTTTTAGGGTTGAGAATTATAGAGGGTATGGCTCATCTGACAACGTTAGTTATGGGATATATCATATAGGTTATGGAGGAGATAATTTTCTACAGAGGCATTCGATTGGGTATGGAAAGAGTTATTATGAAATGACGGGAGGAGGATCAATAGGTTCCCCAATTGGGTATTCAAGACAATTTACTTATACATATTTACCTTTTAGATAATGAAAAAATATTTTATAATTATTTTTGTGATTATGTTTGTAGTTTTTTTTATTATAAAAATTGCAAAAATTTATCCAATAAATATTGCTAACAATAGTTTGTGTAAATCTGAAGAATTGGCTAAAAAAGAGATGTTTTTTGGAGAGGTTGTCGATAAATTTCATGATAAAGAAAATCATAATTATAAAGCGATATTAATAGAGAATGGTCTAGGTGTTCATAAGAGCTATATTTTTGACTTAGATTGGAATAATGGATTTGAAAAGGTTTCAGTTGGGGATTCTATTGCAAAGGACTTGGATATACTAATAGTTTGTATATTTAAAAAAGACGGAACAAAAATTGTGGCTGAATTAGACTATAATTGCAGATAATACATTTTTTTTAGTTCTGGCTATTTAAATACATACAATTTTGGATATAGATAATTTGTTTGACTTCACCATCCCCGCCGAGTGTAGTTTGAGTTGGAATTTAAAAGTACCGTTGGCTAGAGGCTGTCTCAAAACTCAAATGGGAGGCCTGAGAACAGGATATTTGAGATTCTAATCGGATCCCTACCCGGTAATAGCGGAGGCTGTCCCTACTTTTGAGACAGCCTCTCCTATCCAAACAAATTTGTAATTTGCTAATGATACAGGGGTTAAAGAAATATAGCCAATTGCAAATTGGAAAGGATATTAGGGTAGGACAAGGTGTTAAGAAATCTTCCCTTTGGAAGATTTTAACCTTGGGCCAGCATGGAGGGCTGGAAAACTTCACCCAGCACCAAACTGGACTTCAAAGTGGCTGATGAGATACTACGCCTAGAGGGGCATAGACAGTGAACTTGAAGTAGGAATCCGAAGGGGTATTGTGTCCCCGCTTGAATAGATGCAGGTAATCATTGACCCGGTCAGGGTCGACCTCCGTGGGCAATTCATTGAAATGAAGAGCAAGTTTGGCCAGATGACGGCCATAGTTGGTAACCGTTCTTTGACTTTTGCCCGCCATGGTAACTTTTTGCTCAAACTTGGCTAGTAGTTCAGCAAATCCCGCTATCTTGGTGCAAGCGGTCTGGAGGAGGTTTTCTTTTTTTCATGATTGAAAACGGTTAAGAATGAATCAAAAAGTTACCTCTTTCCGGCTGCTTATCTGAGAAACTACCCCAGGATTAGTGCAACATCACCTACCCAAAAGTGTCGGTGCAGTGGTTAAATCAAGCTTTGTGCTTCTATCAAAGTTTCTGCTTGGTTGACAGTGAACTGCTCCGAAATCCCCCACTGCGGCAAGCGGCAAAACGTTAGTGGCAACCCTGAAAGACCACCGTGCAGACCTCAACTGACTGACTTATGACAAAAGAAAATGAGAATTGAAGAAAAAATAAAACAAGCGTTTGACCCATACTTCAATGTTCCTCTTGAAGCGTGGAAATCATTTTCTGACTTAGGAGAAGTTATTACAACGACAAAAGACCAAATCATAAAAAATGCAGACACGACAGAAAAATATTTGAGCTTTATACTAAAAGGGAGCGGCGGAATTTTACTATGGAATAATAATAACTTTGTGTGTATTGACTTGTGCTATGATGAAGAATTTTTTGGTGATTATATGTCGTTTCTTGACCAGCGACCCACACCACTTGAAGTGGTAACTTTTGAACCTTCGGAACTATTTAGAATAGCTAAAGCCAATTTTGACAAGTTGAGCAATAACACGGAGTTTGGAGATAAAATCTGCCGTTTTGCTTCCGAAGCACTTTTTATTCACAAACAAAAACAACAAATAGGCATACTTACAAAGACGGCTACAGAAAGATACATTGAGTTGCAAACGAGACAACCCGAAATAATACAGCGAACGCCTCAAAAATACATTGCTTCATATCTTGGTGTAACGCCCCAAAGTTTGAGCAGGATAAGAAAAGAACAAACAGCAAAGCATTAGTTATCGTATGGTAATTGAAAAAGTGTTTTTCAATCAGACCTTTGTTGAAAATAAATCTGATATGAAAATGTTTTACACGCTTTTAATCGTAGGAATTGCAACTACCTTGTTAGTAATTGCAGGAACTTTTACCAATCAAATCAATCTGCAAATTCATCCTGACAGTTTTATAAATGGTTTGGCAAAATATCAGGCTTTTGCCTTGATAGTCGGAATTTTGGCAACGATAACTATTCTGATTTTAAACCCCGAAAGCAAACAATTCATAAACATAGGACAACTTGACACCCTTGCCGAAAAAGAAAAATGGCTTGGAATAAACGGCATATCTTCTTGGAGAGTAAACGGACTTCAATTGCTGTTCTTTGTAAGTATAGCGACAGGTATATTTATGTTCTTGGCTGTAAAATATACCAATAGCATCCATAATTTTCAATGGGGCTTTATTCCATTGGTATTGTTGTTTTCTTTTACCAATTCATTGACCGAAGAATTGATTTTCCGCTTTGGTATTGTAGGAGGACTTTTCAATGAGTATCCCAAATTAACTATATTGATTATTTCAGGTGTATTATTCGGAATACCGCATTATTTCGGCTATCCAAACGGGTTTGTAGGAATATTAATGTCGGGAGTATTAGGTTACATTTTGTGTAAGGCGACAATAGAAACCAAAGGACTATCTATTGCGTTGGTAATCCATTTCATACAGGATATTATCATTTTTTCAGCTTTAATGATGATGAATGTTAAACAAAACACATTTTGACACGACAGGCAAAAGGTCAGCCACTAAAAGCGGTTTTGCGTCTGGCGGGTTTCAGTACCTCTTCTGACGCATTTTGCTGTATTTGAAATAGGGTGCCGCTGAAGGCTTATCATTTTTTGGACAATTCTAAAATAGACAAAATCAGGTTTTGATAGAGACTATTACTACTATTAAGGGTGTTAATTGTGGGTAACTTCAGAGAAGTTATCCACTGTTAACGCCCATTTCTTTGCAAACTCTATAGGTGAGCAATTATTTAGGCTTCCTTTTTTTAATGTAAATGATTAATGTTCTATTGTTTTAAAAAAGTGTATAGTCTTTACTTTTTATTATCATGGTGCGGAAAAGCTCAATGGCTTATTCTTCTATCCAATTTAAGAAAACGGGAATTTGGCGTTGGCTACAAATAAGCATCTCCTGAGTTCCTTCAAGTTTGATGTCCAAATTGTTTTTCGAATTTCGCTCAGTTCCTACAACAAATTTTTTGTGAATAATTTGACTTCGATTTATCCGAAAAAAAGCTGAAGGATCTAGAAAATCTTCAATCTCTTTCAGTGTTCCCTCTTTTAAAAGTAGTCTCTTTCCTGTCTGGTCTATGGCAAAAAGTATCCCATGCTCTGCTGAAAAATAGCGGACTTCATCGAGTTTTAGAATTATGCTTCCCTTTATCGTTGGAATGTTTAATCTAGACTTGTAAGCTTTTTGAGTTTGTTCATTTCTTGAAATTAAAAAGTTCAATTGTTGGATTACCGATTCATTCTTTTCAGGGTTTTGAGTGATTCGCATAAATTTTTCCCAAGCCTGATAAAATTTCTCCCTACTGAAAGGTTTGATCAAATATGCAATGCCGTTGCTCTCAAATGCATCCATCCAGAATTCATTATAGGCAGTAGTGAAAATGATCGGACAGGAAATCTGAGTTTTTTCAAAAACAGCAAATGCATTTCCGTCTCTAAGCTCTATGTCCGAAATAATAAGATCAAGAATCGGTTTACTTTTGAAAAATTCTATTCCTGACTCTACAGTTTCTAGCTCGGCAATCACGCTGATGGGTAGATCTAATTCCTGAATGTAGCGAAGTAATTTTTTTCTAGCAGGTAATTCATCCTCTATGAGTAGTGTTTTGATCATATTAATTCGGAATCAATGGAAGGGTGACTGAGAAATTTTCGTTGGTTTGTTGGATGACTATCGTTTCCACTGATAGCATTTGAATTTGTTCTTTAAGATTTTGAAGCCCTCGGCCCCCTTTATGTTTCGGATTTTTAAATGGGATTTGGTTATTGCTTACCCGAATGTTCTTTCCTATGTAAAGTTCTATGAATACAGGGTTTTCCTCAGTTCCAAAATTGTGCAGTACTGCATTTTCAATCAGTAACTGTAAGGTAAGTGGGGGTATTTTCCCTTTGGGATGCTCCAAACTCAGGTTTAATTGATAGGCACTTCCGTATTTTTCTTTAATTAACCTATGATAGTTTTTGGCAAACTCTAATTCTTCCTGCCAGTCTACTAGGTTTGTTGTTGATTTATCCAATGCATACCGATACAGTTCCGAAAAATTATGAAGAAAACTTGAAGCGGTTTTTGGGTTTTCTTCAATTAATTGATCGAGTATATTGAGGTTATTGAATAAAAAATGTGGATTTAGCTGTTGCTTAAGTTGAGCAAATCGCGATTCAGATACAGCTAATTTATAGCTGCTAATTTTTTGATTGTGTTTTTTATTTTCCTTAAATAAAAGGAAGGTGAGATAAAACCCCCCGTAAACAATGAATTCAAGAATTTTTGATACGGTATTTGGCAAAAGAATCTCAGGACTGAAATTCCTTTCCCAGGTATCAAAAATTAAAGAAACTCCCATGCTGATCAGGTTTACCACAATCAGAAAAATACCCATGCCAAGCAAAAAAGAGCGAAGGGCTTTAAACCAATGAATTGGAAATACGAATTCACCATATCCAGCGCGGAATGAATAGCGTAGGATTATAATCAGTAGGATGAATTCTAAAAAAGTGAAAATGGCAGCCTCGGGAGTTAACACATACCAGTTGATTACTTGCCCGGGTCCAACTCTACTTCGAATGGATTCCAAATAGGCAAATAGAAAAATTCCGGCTAGGAATTGGGGACTTACATCAAGCCGTGTTAAAAATTTCCGCATAGGTTAGGTATTGAGTAATTGGCAAAAACCACCTTTAACTTCTGAATAAGTCGAATTATTTCGGAAATCTATCCGCTAATCTAGCGACTTTTGGGAGCCAAGTTAGGGAAGGATCTTAGTGATTGTTAAAAAACCAGGAATTTGTTTCATGGGAACAGGTGCTTTATTTTAAAAGGGTTTCGGTCATAGCCTATTTCTGGTATTTCTA
>NZ_BTPD01000010.1:0-202485 GCF_036245625.1 Algoriphagus confluentis | reverse complement strand
TTGCCATGTGTAAAACCGAAGAAGTCAACCCTCAGCACTGGCTCAAGTACGTCTTCGACAATGTCATGGACACCAACATCCAGAAAATACACGAACTCCTGCCCAAAAATTATAAACAATCTCTAGCAAAAAATCACACTACATAAAGACGCAGTTGCCCGGGTGGATACGTTAGGAATGCTTTTCCCAACCACATACATCGTCTCAATCACTTCATCCAAAGGTATCAAATGGTCATAATCCGCCAAGGCCATATTCGCACAAGAAAGCGAATTGGAAGCAGCCATCACGTTTCTGTTGAGGCAGGGAGCCTCTACCCGGTTGCCGATCGGATCACAGATCATGCCCAGTGAACTTTGCAAAGCCATAGAAGCTGCGGATAAACTTTGTTGGAGATTGCCCCCACCCAGATACACCAAGGCAGCCGCTGCCATGGTGGCTCCCGACCCACATTCGGCCTGACAGCCTCCGACTTCCGCTGCAAATGTGGAATGAGCGGCTATAAATACCCCGATCAATCCGGCGATCATTAAGGCCTTGACTGTTTCTTCTTCAGAAAGTCCCAAAGAATCTGCCACGCCCAACACAGCTCCAGGCATAGCTCCACAGGAACCTGCAGTGGGTGCTGCCACAATCACTCCCATGGAACTTTTGACTTCCATGATTGCCGAGACATACATGATGATTCGATTCAGCACATCCCCATCCATGAGTTTTTTCTGCTCCATCAGGGATTTGAATTTGACGGATTGAGGGCCCAAAATCCGGTCCTCGAAGTGGGTGCCCCGAAGCCCGGTTTCGACGGCAGATTTGAGGATTTTGCGGATTTCATCCATTTTCGCCAACACCTCATCTTGGGAAATATTTCCCCGCTGACTTTCATAACGCACAGCCAACTCCCACAGGGATAAGTTTTTGTCGGCATTGTACGCCAACATTTCCTCTACGGTGATGAAAGGAACCTGCGTATTTTTGGACGAAAGAACAGGAAGTACCGGACGGATTTCTTTGATCCTTTTCACTCCCTCGATTTGGGAAAGCTCCTCTTTCAGTATCGCATCCAAAGGAGCTTGAGCAGTCAGCAAGACCATGGAAGAAGTTCCCTTAAGTACCTCCAAACTATCCCAATCTCCTGCCTGCTTTAGGTAGTTCATCACCTGATCTGAAGAGTCAGCGTAGACCAAAGTCATGTATCGATCACCTGCAAGTGACACTTTTGCCCCATCGATTTCCACCACTTCGATCATACCTCCACCAGTAGATATAGCGACCACACGATGGGTTTCCCAAGGATTGGTGAGTGTTATTTGGTAAGCATTGGGATGCTTGTTTTCCAATTCTATGATTCGAATAGTGTAAGAAATCCCAGCTCCCTTCAGATGCATTTCTGAATCTACCAGCCGTTCATCGTGCGCCTCCCAACCCAAAAACCCTCCAAAAAGGCCCATATCCGATCCCTGATCTTTGTGAGTGGTTGCCAAAGAGCCATCGGGATCAAAGTCGATTTCAATAGAAGATATCCTCCCTCCCATCAAATCGTGACAAATTCGGGCAATCCTCAGGGAAGCTGCACAGTGAGAACTGGAAGGTCCGCGCATCACCGGACCGACTACATCATTGAAAATACTGGGGAGATTCATCGGGTTGTTATTTGATAGATGATGAAATTAAGAAAATTTCATGGACTAAATTTCTATCCAACCGATTTTCAGGGATAACCAATCTACAGTCCTTTTGCGAAAAGAAAACCTAGGCGAAAGAGTCTTGGAATTGAGTTGAGTCCTTGGATAAATGACCTCATTTTTAACTTGAAACCTGTCCACTTACTTTTCTTTTTTCCCTATTCCCAAGCTTGATCTAATGATTCTTTTCAACCATGAAAATTGAATAAATCCAAAATTCAATTTTTCCTCGAGTAATCTTCAAATTCCCTCCTTCTCAAAATCTTAAAAAACCAATAACCTTAGAAAACATCATCCGTAAAAATTTCAAATGATTTTGCCTTATGTCATAAATTTTATTTATGATTTATAAAAATACCTATCTATAAAGTTTTCAAAATACATCAAATCCATGGTTAACTAGAAGCTCATTATATGAATAAACTTCCTATCCTTATTCTGCTCTTGGCGCTTTATTCCTGCAATCTGGACGGAAATGAAGACACCAACAACTCGGACATCAGTGTAAGCCAACTTTCCAATGATCTCACCACGTCCTCTGGATTGAGAATAGTCCAATTTATCGAAGATGGAGAAGACGAAACTTCTGATGTGGATGGCTTTAGGTTTGATTTCAAAACAGATGGGACGGTTACAGCCACACAGGGAAATCAGGTCATATCCGGAACCTACAGGGTATTTAGGGATGACGGGGAGACGGAATTAGCGATGGCTTTTCCTTCCAATTCCGTCTTGAATAAACTAACAGACGATTGGTACTTCCGAGGTAAATCCAACAACCGGCTGACCTTTGAGGATGATGATGAGGACTTGGAAAGACTGGTATTCGAATTTTAGACAAAAAACAATCTTAAACCTACTACTATTTAACTCCACAAAAAATGAAAAAACAAGTAGCATTCTTGGGAATTATCCTAATCTCTGCTTTCGCCCCTCTGATGACCCAAGCCCAAAATTCAGCAGAACCTGAAACCCTTTTCAAAAAAGGGGACCCAATCTCCACAGAAAATTTAGGCCTTTTTATCGCACCTTCCTTTGGATTCACCCAAATGGATGGAGCAGGTGCAGCCCTTTTCAATCTGCGCGCAGGAGTAAGCATCAAGGACCAAATTTCTTTTGGGGGCTATTTCAGCACTTCGATGAATGACATAAAGCCACAAAGCGAAACTGTACCCAATGTGTACATGGACTATTGGACAGCGGGTGGTTTTGCAGAATACACCTTGAATGCTTCCAAATTAGTGCATTTGACATTTCCGGTTTACTTTGGCTATGGTGAGGTACAGATGGACAATGAAATCGGGGATACCGGACTTGGAGAAGCCAACTTCTTCCTAGTTGAGCCTTCTGCACTTTTGGAAATCAACCTTCTCAAATTCCTATCTCTGAACGCTGGAGCTGGCTACCGAATCGTCGGCAACATGAGCTACCGAAACTTCAATCAATCGGATCTCTCGGGAATCACCGGTTATGTCGGCCTAAAGTTCAATTTGTTTTAAGCTGATGGAAAAGGAAAAGAAAGCGGCTCAAAGAGTCGCTTTCTTTATCCCATTTCAAAAGACTAAATATCTATCAGGTCTAAAAACCGCCCCAATTGAAAACCTCATTTTTTATCAAAAATCAGGAACGATCACATCGCCCTCAAAAAACACCAAGTAGAAATTTGAGTCTTCCTTCATTTCGCTATCTGACAAAACACTAAAAATGTCGAAATAATTGATTTGTAGGATGCAAAAAGGATTCGATGATTTTATAAAAAAGACTCTGAAAATCAGATGGAATAGTACTCTACCCAAGAAAGGCATAGCCTTGGTAAAAATATTTTTGAAGCCGCTTCTTTTCAGATTTAAGTTAAAAAAGAAATATCTTCCCCTATCGAATCTTCACCCTATGAAACCAATTCTGGCGCTATTCGCCTTTTTATGCCCACTTTTTCTCTCTGCCCAAACCGTTTGTTCCTTGGAAAGCCGGCAACTTTTGGACAAAGAACTGGAGAATCTCGCGAGTGAAACCGCCAAAAACCAGTCAATTCAGGAATGGGTGGTAGAAATAGGAAGAGATTTTTTGGGAACCCCCTATGTCGAAAAAACCCTGGAAATCCCCGGTCCGGAGCAGTTGGTCATCAACCTGCAGGGAGTGGATTGCACTACTTTTCTTGAGGCGGTGGTGACCTTGGCAAGAATGACTGAAATGCAGGATTTGAGCTTTGAGCAATTCGAGAAAGAACTAGAGAAACTCCGCTACCGATCCGGAAAGAATGAAGGCTATCCGAGCAGACTTCACTATTTCACCGAGTGGATCGTAGCCAACCAGAAAAAAGGAATCATTCAGGATATAACAGCCGAAATCGGAGGCAGCCCCTACCCCAACAGTCCTTCCTTTATGTCGGAAAATCCCCAGTTTTACCCCCAACTCAGCGAACCTGCAAACCTTGCCAAAATTCGCGAAGCGGAGACTCAGATCAGTCAATATGCTTACTCTTTTATCCCAAAAGAAAAAATCCAATCCCTAGAAAAAGGAATTCAATCCGGTGATTTGATTGCAATCACCACCCCCATGGCCAATCTGGATGTGGTGCATGTTGGCTTTGCTGTCTGGCAAAATGGCCGGGTGCATCTGCTTCATGCCAGTTCCAAAAACAAAGAAGTAGAGATTTCCGCTCTACCTCTCCATGATTACTTGGCCGGCAATAAAGGACAATCGGGGATTATGGTTGCCAGACTTACCGGAAACTAGAAAACTTATTTTTCGAGAAGTCTCTTCAGGTTTTCCAGCCCAACGGTGAAATCATCCCCGATCATTTGCTCCATTCCCATCAGTGGAATCATCAGATTCATGGGATAGGCCATATTCCCTTCAAATCCCCAAGCCACTTCGGTCTGGTTAGGTCCCAAAGAGCTGAAGGTCATATAGGCTTTATCTTTTGCCTCAAAAGGTTCAAAAAACCTTAATTCGTAATCAATCCGCTCCATTTCCTGAATGGCAATGATTTCCTGCTCGCCGTGGCCGACATCTGGATTTTGGCTTTTCCATCCCGAGACAAAGCCGACGGTACCATCCTCTCCCTCGTAGTAATGCTCCATTTCAGGGTCCATCAGCTGCCATTTGCTGTATTGGTCCTGGTTTTTCAGGTTTTTGGTGAAAGCATAAACCTCCTCTATCGGGCGGTCAATGATGACTTTTTCCAAGACGCTGTACTGATTGGGGACAAATAGTCCATACAGCAAAAGGCTAGCAATAGCCAAAACCAGAACTAATCCGGCGATTTTCAGGAATTTCATAGTGTGGATATTTTAAGTGCTAAGGAATTTAAAAAGAAAAAAAGGGAAGTCCCAACTTACCCGAAAGCGAGTGAGACTTCCCGAGGGGAAGGGTGATTAGCAACTTCTCGTCCTCTTTTACTGTCTTAAAATGTCTTCTGAACTCTGAATGTGAGGTAATGAAATCGGTAACCTGTACCGGATGAGGCCGCAACATCACTGAATTGACCTCTCAATCCCAAATCGAATCCTGAAACTCTATAATTGAATTCAACCTGTCCTCTGAAGGTGGAGTCCCAAGGCTGATCTTCTATTTTTTGCAATCCTGCTGCCACCTGTAGCTGAAGAGCCAATTTGGAAATCAAAGGCATCGGAGTGCTGTAGTCCAAAAATACTTCGGTACTCAAAAAACGATCAGGAGCGAAGTATAGTGTGGTTTCGGAATCACTGTAGGTCAATCCTGAGAAATTCAAACCCGTCTTGAGCGTAGGCTCGGTACGCAATACGCGGTAAATAGACCCGAAAAACTGCATCCGGGTATTCTGATCATTAAGGGCTCCAAAGCTTCCTTGAGAGAAAATTCCAGTTCTACCATCCAACATCACATGAGCCATATATCCTACATCTTGACTTCTGATATTTTTTCCCAAAAGATCAGCTGTAAAATTGAGAATGTCTGACTGATAGAACAGGCCCACCATTCTCCGGTCATTGGGCTGATAGACAGTCTCTACCCTTCCCGTCAATCCTCTATAAGAATCCCCAACCTGAGGAGCGATTTGCTGCAAGGTTAATTCTCCCTTGGACTCAAGAGCAGCACTCCACCTGTAGCCAATTTTTCCGGAAATAAAGGAAGATTTGGTAGTCTGCCCTTCAGGAGATGAAACTTGGCTTGCACCTGCCCTGAATCCAACCTGTACAGGCTGATCTTTTTCATTCTGCCAGAAAATAGACTGGTCCAATCGGGAGTTACCTCCGATATCTTCAAAGAATCCCAGTTGAAGTCCTGCAGTCTGCAGGCTGGCTTGCTCTAGAAGCCCTTCTATTCGGGCACGCTGAGACTCACTCAGTTCGGCTCCCTTTGCCTCAACCAAGGCTTTTGCCTCTTGCCATCTTCTTTTACCGATCAATACCTCCCCGTACTCCAGAATGTAATGGGAAACCGGGAAGGCATTGACCAAAGTATCATAATAAGCCAAGCCGGAACGATAATCACCTGAGCTGGTAGCCAATCTTGCCTTCATCACCAAGTATTGATCCTGCTTCAACACCTCCTTATTAGCATCCAAAAAATCCGATGCTGCACTTGTTTTGGTGTTCCAAAGCATGGCGTTGAAGTGATTGACGATAGCTCCCTGATGAAGGGAATCTTGAGCCCAGGCTTCCTGAGCTACCTGGAGTGCCTTGGAAGGTTTTTTACTCATGAATAGGGCGTAGGACTTATTGATCCGAACTACAGTCAGTTCATAGTTTAGCGGTAAAAGGGCGTCATATGTCTCCACTGCTCGATCAAACTCTTTGTTTTGAAGGCAAAGATCACCTTTGAACAAAAGGATTTGGGCATCATCGGGATTGGCAGAAAGAATCTTGTCCAACTCCACGATTGCTTCAGAAAATCTTTCCTCAGCTCTCAGCTTGGAAGCCTGCTGTATAATTGCCTCCCTTTGTGCAGGATCCATGGTATTGGCAGCCTGAATAGCCATAGTTCCGGGTACTGCTGAAAAAATAAATAGAAGAACACCCAACACTTTACTCTTAGGATTAATATATTTCTTCAAATAAGTGAGACTATGGATATAGAGATCAATAAGTTTGTTGCTGCCGGGATTGGTGAACCCGCTCTTAGAATGATTCTGAGTGGAGAGGCTAAAGGAGCTGCTACCGAAACCCTGAGGAGCCACCTGAGTGAAATTCTTGGCAGCGATTTTAGCACGGTTTACTTGGATGTCACCGCCTTGACGGATAATGACCTGGGATTCATCAACGAGGTCATTCACTTCCATTACACTTTGGCTGAAAAGGGAAAGAGATTGATTCTTCTTTACAGAAAGGGATCTGATTTCGAAAATTGGATCAATACTTCCGGTATCGATAAGTTTATCGAACTCGCAGTCACTCCCTGAGAAAACTTTTCGGAACACCCAGAAAGCCAAAGAGGAGAAAATAAGCCCATAGAGTCCTGCCCCAACACACATCATAAATCCATCCCAAAAAGAAATAAACTCAGGGAAGAAATAGATCCTCGTTAAGACTGCCAATGAAGCTCCCACCCAAAGCAATGTCCAAAAAGGGAAATTGCTCTTTGCGAAAGCTACTTTAGGATAAACCGGCAGCTTGATCATCTCCCGGATCACCCATACCAATCCCAAAAGGCTTAAGCCCAGTTGAAGTACATGATAAAGAGGCATGGAGATGATTCCTAAGTGAATCATGCCGGACAAGAAAGAAAAGCGGCTTACCAATCCTCCGTCATGATGAGTAATGGAGTCAAGGATCAAATGAGAAGCAAGACCAATAGCAATAGAAATAAGAACAATCCAGATTCTGCTTGCCTTTTTCCAATCCGTGTTTGCCAGCGCTGCAAAGGAAATTCTTTGCTGAATAAATACCGGGCTAAACTGAAATAAGGTGGTTTTGATCAAACCTTGAAACAAGAAGAAACAAAGCAAAGCCACCGGGAAATCGAAAAGGAAAATACCTGCTGCTTTATGCCCGATATTCTCATCCAACCTCAATTTGAAATAGAATTCCAAATCAGGAACGATACTACCAATCACCAAAGCGGATACCGATAAGTTTTCAGACCGTTTGATAAATGGAACTATTGCTGCAGGATGAGAAAAGGTAAAAGGCATGGCTATTTTAGACTGTGTGGATTTTGTGGAAATTTTCTATGATATCAGCTAAGGCTTGCTCGGTAGCATTTGCCTTGAGCAAATACTCTGCAGAGCCAAATTCAATCGCACTGATGGCGACTTCCAGATCTTCCAGAGCGGTGCAGAATACTACCTCGATTCCTGGGTAGTAGGCTTTTACTTGCTGTAGTACATCAAGCCCGTTGGCATTACCCATCTGATAGTCCAGGAAAATCAGTCCGGGATTGAGGTGAATATGGTCTAGACAAGCTTCCCCGCTTTCGAAAGTAGAAATCTTGCTGAAGCCTAATCCCTCCAATAGTTGCTGGAGAATCGCAGTCCAAAATGGATCGTCGTCTACGATAAAGGCTCTCATGTTTTTTAAATCTCTCATGGTATGGTTTAAAGTTTATTTGTTCTTTTTCAGATGAGCCTTTTCTTTTTCCTTTTTTGCCGGATTAGAATTACTCAGCTCTGAACCATCTATTTCCATTTAGGTGCCAAAACAAAAAAGTGCCCCAGAATCCATCTGAGGCACTTTTTGAATTTTGAAATTCCGGTTATTGGAAACTTTTTCCGTTTTCTGGAATAAGAAATTGACTACTATCTCCCAAAATCATCCTGAAGTCGAACGATATCCTCTTCATCTGAAGGGTGGGAAGCATCGGTATGCTGCCAGATTTCAGCAACCACACCCCAGTCTTCCTTCCCGATCAGACGATGCCGCTCTCCTTGTTGCAGCTTGATCTTATCCCCTTCTTTCAGATGTTTGATTTCTGATTCCTCATCCGTTAGACTGGTAGCCACTGCCACTTCCCCATCAATACATCTCCAGATTTCAGCTCTGCGAAAATGATATTGCCAGCTAAGTCTTTTTTCCGGGGCTACGAGCAATATCTTGGGACTGAGTTTTTCAGAAATTTTTAAAGCTTCGAAATCCTCTTCCGGGAAAAACTGCTTGGCAAAAGCTGGGGCTTGACTTTCCTCTATCACCAAAAATCCTCCCCAAGGCCGATTTCGGTCTTCCTTAATTACCCGGAATCCCAGCTTATCCATCAATTTTTCTGCATGGGCAAATACTTCTTCTTTTTGTCTCATGTTATTTTTCTTTTAGGTCTTGCAATACTTCATTCAGAATCTCCTCCATATGCATGATGATGAATTTCATCCTGGGAGAATCCTTTTGTCCTTCTATTTCTTTTTCGAGCTCTGAGACCTCCTCCGAGATTTCCGATATTCTCATCATTTTGATTGAGGGTTTGATCCTATGGGCAATTCTTTTGACTTGAGTAAAATCCCCGTTTTCAAAACTTACCTTCAACTGCTCCATACCTTCCTTAGCATTGGTTTGGAAGAGTTCCAGCATTTTGGATACAAAATCTTCATTACCCTTCGCTATTGCCTCCAGCTCATCCAAGCTGTAGAGTTTTTCTTTTGGTTTTGTATCTATTTTTGGTTTGACGCTTTCCTTAGCATCCAGATCAAAGATTGACCCCAACACCCTCAGAATATCTTTTTCCTGGAATGGCTTTGCCAAAAAACCGTCCATTCCTTTTTTGGTATACTTTTCTTCATCTCCTTTCATGGCAAAAGCTGTCAAAGCGATGATTGGAACAGTCTTTTTGAGTTCTTCCCGGATAATTTGAGTGGCTTTGACCCCATCCATAATGGGCATTTGGATATCCATAAGGATAAGATCAAAGTCTTTCTCCCTGCAAATGCCCACTGCTTCCTGCCCGTGATTTGCTGTAGTGAGCTCCATTTCGAATTGATCCAAAACTGTCGTTGCTACCAGCCTGTTGAATTCATTATCATCCACTATCAGGATTCGTTTTCCTTTGAGCTTTTGCAAATCCACGGTCAATTGGGATTCCATTGGAATATCCTCCTCGGTTCCCTTCTGGAAGGTAAACTTTACGGTGACTTGAGTGCCAATCCCCTTTTTGGATTTGATTTCAAACTCACCTCCCATCAAATCCACCAGTTCTTTGGTAATACTGAGTCCTAAGCCCGTTCCTCCGTATTTTCGGGTGATTGCAGAGTCCTCCTGTGAAAACTTTTCAATGTTCCCTTTAATAAAAGAAGTATCCATCCCAATTCCTGTATCAGATATCTGAATAGAAACAACTTGCGAATCAGACCGGTCTTCCAGCACCTTGCAGGAGATTTGGACTTTGCCTTTTTCGGTGAATTTGACCGCATTGGAAATTAAATTCAACAAAATCTGATTGATCCGATAAGGGTCTCCAATCAAAATAGGATTAAGGCTTGAATCGCAGGAGGAAATATCTAAGTTCAGGCCCTTCTCCTCGGCTTTTGAATTCATCATCTGAATTACCTTGCTGAGAATTTCTCTAGGATCAAAACCGATAGATTCCAAGGTCATTTTGCCAGCTTCCAGCTTCGAAAGATCCAAGATATCCTTAATGATCACCGTCAGGTGATTGGCAGAACTATTAATGGTAGACAAAAAGACCTTTTGCTTTTCATCCAGCTTAGTTTTGGCCATTTGCTCACTCATCCCAACGATGGCATTCATCGGAGTCCGGATTTCATGGCTCATATTGGCAAAAAATATTTCCTTGGCACGCTTGGACTTTTCGGCTTCTTCCCGCTGTCGAATCAGCTCCTCTTCAAGCCTCTTTTGTTCGGTAATATCCAGATGAATACCGATCGATCCAATCAGCTCATTCTTGTCATTATAGTTTGGAGCTCCGCTGATATACCACCAGCGGGCTTCCCCATCTGGCCTATGATATTTTAGTTCATAAGAATCAGAAATTCCTTCAATTCGGCTTTTGGATCTTTTCAGCAGTTTTTCTTTTGAGTCTTCATCCAGAAGCAGATCAGTGGCCTTGGATCCGACGAGATTTTCCAAGGAATAGCCTGACATTTCGCAGAAAGTATTGTTCGCATGCAGTACATTCTCATTCAAATCCACCTCTAAAAGCCCCAAGTTCATGTTTGAAATAATGTTTCTGAACTTTTCTTCCTGATGAAAAAGGCGGGTTTCTGATTGCTTTCGCATCTGCACGTTGATCAGCATTTGGGCAAAAACAAAAAGCAGTTCGATTTCTTTTTGGGAATATGAATGTTTTTGATTGACTGAATCGAAGCCTACAAAACCCAAGAGTTCTTTTCGATACATCATAGGAATGGCAATGAGACTTTGTATCCCCTGAGGCTCTAAGATCTCTTTTAACTCTCCCAAGCCCTGCTGATCCAATACCGACACATCTTCTACCGAAAACGGTTCTCCTTTTTCGTGAGCTTCTACCCATTGGGGAAGGGCCTCCAAGGGCACATTTTGCGTGTTTTCTTTTTCCTCGGAAATTCCATGCTGCACCCACTCATAGGTACAGGAGCAGGTATTGGCTCCCAAATTATACTTGAAAATATAAGCCCGGTCCGCCCCCACAAATTCACCTATTCTTCTGAGGGAGTTCTGAATCTGCTGATCCACCTCATCCAGGTCCATATTGATATAGGTCGAGGATAGCTCAATCAGAATATTTTTAAGCTCTTCCTGGGCTTCAAGCAACTCCTCGGTTTTTTTCTTTTCGGTAATGTCGACCAAGATTCCATTCATCCGAATAGGAACCCCGTCTTCATAGATCAGCTTGCCTTTACTCTGGACCCATTTTATCTGCCCATCCGGGGTTTGAATCCTATATTTTTTCTCGTATTCTGATTTTTCAACTACTTCCGAAATGATTTCATTTAACACCGGAAGGTCTTCCTTATAGACTATTTTTCCCCACCAGGAATTATCCTTCATCAAGGTGTCCATATCCAATCCAAAAAGTTCTTCTGCTGATGGGGTAAAGAAAATACCGTTGAGGTCAGGATAGGTTACAGACCAAATCACATCCTTGAGTTCATTGAGCACACTTCCCAGCTTTTTGTTTACGCTGATCAGTTCTTGCTGGGCATTTTTCTGCTCTGTGATATCGGAGTGAGTGCCGATGATTTTCAGGGGTTTTCCTGATTCGTCCTTCTCGATGACGATCCCCCTATCTTTTACCCACTTGATGGTGCCATCCTGAGATTTAATCCGGTATTCGAGCTGATGGGAAGAGATCAGCCCTTTTCTGTAGTTTTGATCATTTTCTAACAAAACAGGAAGATCCTCCTCAAATATCGATCTATACCAAAGCTCAGCCAGATTGGTATTCTGATCAAATTTGAACCCAAGGAAATTGTTCTTTTTATTGGAAAAAATAGTTTTGTTTGTGTTGAAATCATGCTCCCAAACATTGTCTCCTGAGAACTCCAGTACTTTTCGGAACGTGTCCTCGAAGTCTCTCATTCTTTTCTTGGACACTTTTTCTTCCGTCACATTTTCGATTTGGGAAAAAAAGTGAAGGAATTTTCCCTGAGAATTTAAGATGGGCTGCCCATTGATCCTTGCTTCGAAGAAGGTGCCATCCTTGCGGTACATTTTGAGTTCCAGCTTGAAGCTCTCCTGACGGAAAAATGCCTGAAGCATAGCCTCAATTTTATCTTTTTCTGTTTCTGGACCACGTCCGATTTCAATGGGTGTGCTACCGATAACCTCAAATTTGGAATAGCCTGTCTGACGGATAAAACCCTCGTTGACGTAAGTAATCCTCCCCTCAGAGTCAGTATAGAGGATTCCATCTGCATTGGCACTTGCCACATAGGCCAATTTCTCCAGTTCTTGCTTTTGATTGTTGATCGTCTGAACGAGCTCTTTAAGATCATCAGTCACCAATTCCTGATTTTTGATCAAATGCAAGAGATCGATCAAAGGATCCAGTGGAGCAAAGTCTGAAATAGCGAGATCATTTTCTGATACCTCTTCGATACTTGAAAACCAAGGAGTTCCCAGAAAAATCAAAAAGCCTTGGTCCTTGAAATAATCAAATTGTCCTCTGAAAAGAGCGTTTTTCCCAACCTTTGCTTTAAATAGAAAAGTTTGATCCAAGGATTGGGTCATATCCTCCACATTAAAACCTAGAAGTTTTGGCCGTTCAAATTGGAAGAGATCCTTAAAAAAGCGCCCTCGAATGTCTCCCAACATTTTTTCCAAACTTGGACCTATAAAAAGAATTTTCCCTAACTCATCAAACCCAAAATGAAAAGGGAAAGTCCGGTTCATTTGGTTTTGACTGATGGAAATATGATTTGCCTTTGTTTTCACCAGCTTACTTTAAATGCTTCATGCTCCTTTCCGGTACTTTTTCCAAAAATATGTTCTATTTCTACCGGCGTCTCATACATTTTGCCGATTCCGGACAACAGGCCCTTCATGAATCCCACCAGACCTTCTCTTTTGGAAAAGTAGTGGACAATCAGGCTGTTTTCAGCTTCTTCCTCGATTTTGAATTCAGGCGGGGTCAGCTTGGGATAGATCATCATTATCCGGTCGTGAAAAGCCGGCAAGTTGCTTAAAAATTCCTTGACTGAACTCCCTCCTGCTTTCATAAGTCCGCCATATTTTTGAAGGCTAGTCTTTAAAATCCACCACTCCCCAAACGAAAATAAGACCTCGTCAACACTCACCCCCAACTCCTCAGAAGCTGCAATGGCTAGTTTATACGTGACTGAATCATCATAGGGCTCCGTACTGATGAAGTAATCGATATCTATCTGACTTCTTTCTTTGATGGTATTCCACTTTTCTTCACCATAGTTGGTGGTGATCAGGTCCTGAATGGCTTTGTTGACTAGTCCGTACATGATGTTAGCGCTTTATCTTTATCTATTGAAAAATCGGGCCATTCCAAAAACCCTCCCCTAGAGTCTGTATTTCGACTTTTTCAACTAAATCAATACTGGTTTTTTCCAAAAACTGGAAAAAATTCCAACTTTAAGACTATCCGGTCTTGACTTCGCCCTCCTGAATCATTTTGTAAATCGTGCTTTTGCCGATGTCCAAAACTTTGGCTGTTTCCAATACGTCCCCCTGATATTTATTTAGATAATGCTGAACAATATCGCAGGTATGCTGCCGAAGTGTCTTCTGTTCCAAAAAGAGTGTTTTCTCCTTCTGAGTACTGAAGAAACTCAAATCCTTGGCATCGATTGTCCCTTCATCAGCCATGACTGCAGCCAGCTCTACTACTGCTTTCAGCTCCCGGATATTTCCCGGAAAGGGATATTGGAGGAGTTTGTTTTTAGCCTCCTGAGAAAAGGAAATCGAGGACATTTTATTGGACTTGGCAAAGTCATCTGCAAAATGCTTTGCAAGAATTAAGACATCTGTTCCTCTATCTCTCAATGGAGGCAGCTCGATCGGTAAACCCATGACCCGGAAAAACAAGTCCTCCCTGAAATTTCCGGCTTTGACTTCCTCTGCGAGATTTTTGTGTGTGGCCGTGATGATTCGCACATCTAGCTTGACCTGTTCATTTCCTCCCACTCGGGTCAATTCCCTTTCTTGCAAAACCCGAAGAAGCTTGGACTGTAGATTAAGATCCATTTCGGCGATTTCATCCAAAAAGATGGTACCGCCCACCGCCTCTTCAAACTTTCCGATTTTTCTGGAAACAGCTCCGGTAAAGGCCCCTTTCTCATATCCGAAAAGCTCACTTTCGATCAGATCTTTGGGAATAGCAGCCATATTGACCGCAACAAAGCTTTTCTTCTTCCGCTCGCTATTGTAATGAATGGCTTTTGCTACAACCTCTTTTCCAGTCCCTGTCTCACCAGTAATGGACACATTGATATTAGTCTTGATTGCCTTTTCGATCAAGCCAAATACTTTGGTCAGTGCAGAACTCTTTCCGATAATAGTTTTTTCGAAGGAAAACTTCTGCCCCAGCTCTTCCTTGAGTACTTCCACTTCCTTCTTTAAGGATTGGTTTTCACGGATCTTGATGACCGAATTCCAAAGCAAGTCTTTCGTAGCTTCATCCTTGACCAGGTAATCACTTACTCCGGCCTTTAGCAATCCCACCGCCACCGAGATATCTTCCTGAGAACTGATTACCACCACCGGTATTGCAGGATCAAAGGCATTGATTTTTTGAAACAACTTGTCCCCCGAAATATCAGGTAAGGAAAAATCAACGGTCACCATGTCCGGTTTCTCATGAAGCCGAGACAGACATTCTTTACCCGTTTCGAAAAGCTTGACTTCGTAATCAGGATTCAAACTCAGATGATATTGAAGAATCTGCCCATACCAAGGATCATCCTCAACTATGAATATTTTGAACTGTGCCATGGCTATCTTTTGATTCTACGGAAGATAGGAAATCTATTTAAATCCTGTTCATAAAATGGAATTTTTTCCAATATCTGGAAAATAATTTTTTCTTAAAATTTACAAACAATTGATTTTCAATTATTTAATAATTTGGAAATGCTTTTGAATAAAAGTTGGCACACCGAAATCGAAACAGTCATGATCACAACCGAAACCAAAAACGCTCTTCAACTCAATCAGCTATTGAAAGATGCTTTGAAGTACCAGCCGGAGATTCAGCATCAATACGCCATCGTAGTTCCTTGCTACAATGAAGAGCAGCGTTTTGCTTACCAGCAGTTTAAATCCTTCGCTCTTGCACATCCAGAGGTTCTACTTTGCCTTGTCAATGACGGAAGCAAAGACAGAACGCTGGCGGTATTGAGAGGTTTACAAACAGAATCTCCATCCAATGTCTGCGTGCTGAATATGCCAAAAAACGGAGGAAAGGCAGAGGCGGTGCGATATGGAATGCTGTTCGTTCATAAAAATTTCGATTCCAAGCTGATTGGATTTCTGGATGCAGATTTGGCTACGGTACCAGAGGAATGGCTTCAAATGGCCAAATTCAAAGAAGCTCATCCAAAATTCGGTGCTATAGTCGGAAGTAGAATCCAGCGATTGGGTGCAGCCATCAACCGAGACGATAGCCGTTCATTTGCCAGCAAGATGATCAAGAAAATCATCAAGACTATATTGAAAGCAAACTTTCAGGACACCCAGTGCGGGGCAAAAATATTTCAAAGAAATCTGGTTCCCTTCCTCTTCAAGACTCCCTTCCAGACCCCTTGGCTGTTTGATGTGGAGATTTTTCTGAGACTTCAGGAAAAATTCGGTAAGACCACACTTCAGCGCGGAGTATTGGAGTACCCCCTTTTGCAGTGGACCGAAGTAGGTGATTCCAGACTCAAACTCAAGGACACCATCAGAATTCCTCTACAGCTTCTGGGACTATACTACCAGTATCATGTCAAATCAAAGCCACAAAAAATTTATACCAGCAAAACCAAAAAAATCTCAGTTCAATCCATTTGATCCATCAATCTTAAAAAAATATACCCATGAAAAATCAAAATCATTACGTCGCAATAATGGCCGGAGGAGTAGGAAGCAGATTCTGGCCCATGAGTAAGTCCAGCTATCCAAAGCAATTTTTGGACATTTTGAATACCGGACGAACGCTGATTCAGTCTACCTACGATCGATTCGCTGATTTCATTCCAGAAGAAAACATCTATGTGGTCACTTCCAGAGAATACATGGAAATCGTAAAGCAGCAGCTTCCAAACCTACCCGCAGAAAACATCCTGGGCGAACCGGAAAGAAAGAATACCGCAGCCTGCGTAGCCTACATTTCTTTCAAATTGAAAAAGATGAATCCAAAGGCAAATCTAATAGTAGCTCCGAGTGACCATTTGATCGGAGACTTGGACTTGTTTGAGGAAACCTGCCTGAAAGCACTGGACTACACCGAATCTCAGGAGGCTTTTGTCACCTTGGGAATTCAGCCCAATCACCCCAATACTGGATATGGCTATATCCAAAAAAGCCTAGAGAGTAAGCAGGAAGGAATTTTTCAGGTAAAGAGATTTACAGAAAAGCCAGATCGGGAAACAGCAAAAAAATTCTTAAAGTCAGGAGATTATTTCTGGAATTCGGGAATCTTCATCTGGAGAGCAGAGGAAATTGTCCATGCATTCTGGGAGCACGTGAAGCATATCTACGATTTATTTGAAGAAGCTCTTCCGGCTTTGAATACTCCAGAAGAGGATGCAGCCATCGAGAAGGCCTATGCAGAATGCAGATCGATCTCTATTGACTATGCCGTGATGGAAAAAGCAGAGAACGTGTTTGTGATTCCTTCCTATTTTCAGTGGAATGACTTAGGGACTTGGAATAGTGCCTGGGAAAACTTCTCCAAAGATGAATCCCTCAATGCATCCAATAGCAAAAGCACCATCCTAGTGGATAGTAAGGGCTGCTTAGTTCATAGCAACGAAGATAAACTCATGGTAATCGGAGGTCTGGAGGATCTGATCGTGGTCAATACTCCGGAGGCTTTGTTGATCTGCAAAAAAGAGAACGAGCAGCAAATCAAAGAATATGTTGCCCGAGTGAAAGAAGTCAAAGGAGAACTTTATATTTAAGGAAATCCAGCTTCTCTAATTTGAAAATTCAGGAAACGATGCTATGGGAAGATTTTATAGGGAAAAGGCTGCTCTTGGTAGCCCTTTCCCTTGGTTTATTGACCCATGGCATCATTGTTTATTTCACACTGCCTCAGACCTACGATGCCTTCGTGCATATCTTTTTTGCGGATCATTATTCCCGCTTTTGGTTTGAGCCCTGGGAATACCGTTGGTATACGGGATTTCTCACGATCAGCTACCCCCCGCTTGTTCATCAAGCAGTAGCCCTTATCGGCAAGCTTTTCCCTTTCAAAGTTGCCTTCGCCATTTATGCCATCATCGTCTATGAGGCATTAATTATTGGAGTCTACCGATTTACCAAAATGTTTTATGACAAGAGAACAGCTGGGGTTGCCGCCATTCTTGCTGTCATTCTGAGCTCATTGGTAGAGACCCTTCATGTCTACGGACAAGTCCCCACTCTGACTGGCTTGGCTCTTCTGCTCAACTCGATTCCTTTTCTTTACCAATACCTGAAAAGTTCAGATTCGAGGTATTTGGTCCTTTCTCTGTCATTTATTGCTGTAGTGGTCAGTTCTCATCATGTCACGGCGATTTTTGGAATGGTCTTTTTCATTGCACCTGCCATGCTGATGGCCTTAGTCGATTGGAAGGAAGGCTTGGCCGAAGAGAGTCTATTCAAAAAATTTGTTCCCCGGCTTTTAATGGCTGCTTGGGAAAAGAAAGTTGAAATCTTACTCTTTGGCATCATTGCAATTATTTTGGCCGTGGGATTGATTTTCCCTTACTGGTATTGGAGCAAAACTGACCCGATCAGTCAAGTATCTATTCCCCATGGTTCACGGGATAATTTTTTGGAAGTGACCAGTTCAGGACTGGTATTTTATATCATCCCTCTGCTGTTGATCTTGGCTCTACTGCCAGCCATTACCTTTTTGATAACCCGCCATAAAAGACACTTGGGCTGGGCGGTTTCTTTTTTCCTATGCCTGCTATTCGGTAGCGGAGGCACTACCCCACTTCCCAAACTGATGCTGGGGGAAAATGCCTTCAATATCCTGACCTTGGACCGATTTGGATTTTGGGCTTCGATCATTGCCATCCCTTACATCAGTCACTTTCTGGTATCCTTCCTGTCAGGTCCGATCCGACAATATTGGATAGGCAGGTTTGGAGAAACTTCCCACTTCCTACTTTCCGGATTGAGTGGTTTCTCTTACCTTCTCTTTATCATTTACATTTTTCATTTAGCCAGTTTTCGCCCTCTGCAGCCAAGAGAAGTGAAAATCGAACCCATTCTCAATTTTCTAAACCGGGACGATCACATGCGTTGGCGCTACCTGACTTTGGGTTTTGGAGATCAGATGGCCTGGCTTAGTGCCAATACATTGGCAGCTACCATCGATGGAAATTACCACTCAGCCAGAAGGCTTCCTGAAATGACTTCCCGAGCAGTGGAGCGTCTGGAAAATGCCAAGTATCTTTTTGAAGAAGGCATGGCTAGCTTGACTGACTTCCTGACCGATTCGGAAAAATACCAGCTGAAGTATGTATTCAGCAATGATCAATACTACGACCCGCTTTTGTTTTATACGGGTTGGAATCGAACTATCCGCTTGGAAAATGGAATTATGGTATGGGAAAAAGGAAACATATCTACAATCCAGCCTATTCAACCCAAAGACATTCACCCCATCCTGAAAAAGGCCTGGGGAATACTACCCTTCACCACAGTAGCAGTAGCTCTTTTGCTGACCTTCCTTTACCTCTTTCATTTCAAAAAATCTCAGACTGAAATGATTTCTCCTGAGATGGTGGAGCGCTATCCCAAGCCGGTGATTTTCCTCTCAGCTTGGATGCCTTTTTTGATTTTCTCCGGCTTTTTGACCTATCTAATCTATGAAATGCTGCTTGTCGATCAGCGAAAAGACCCAGAATCAACCATCTATGCCTTCTACGATCATTTGGACTTTCAGCGATTTGAGGAAGCTTTTTCCTATTTCAAATCCGGTCCAGATTATAATCTGGATCAATATTTATTGGAAAAATCAGTGAAAGACGGAGGACTCCTTCCCTCCTATGCCAAACTCAATCAGCTGGAAATAGACACTCTGGAGCTCGATGAAAACCGAATCAAATACCAAGTCAATACAACCTGGAGAACCTCCCTGGGGCCGAGGAATTTGGAGGAAGAGTTTGTACTTGAAAAAAATGGGAATCATTGGTCCATCCTTCCTCCCAAACTGGAATTGGAGATTCCCGAAAATCAGGTGATTTCCTATGATTACACCCTGTTTAAGAAAATGGGTAAAAGGGTCATTTCCGCTTTTCCGACTGTAAAAGACGATCGTATCAAAAAGCCCTTTGCGGCATTTTATCAAGCCAATCTGGTAGAAAGAGACGGATTGACTTCTATCACCGGAGAACTTATCAACGCAGACAACAACCCCATCACCCTTGCACTTAGAGCTGAAGTAACTTTTAAAAACGACAGTCTGGCGATCTTTTATCCTGAGCGAAAAATGCATTACAACCTTGCCCCAAAAGCCACGACATTTTTCGAAATTCCCTTGGCTAAGGATTCCACCCAAGTATATCCTATCCAAAGCATTACGCTGAAAGCAGAAACAGACGTGACAGAAAGAGGCTATATCCGGGGAATCCGGACAGGATTTGAAATCAAAAAAGAAAACCCCAATTCCTACCTACTCGAAATAGAAATGGAAAACCCGCTCACGACCGAGATCACTATTCCGGGAGTTCTGATTGCTGAGCGGGATAGTCTGGGAAGAATCATCCATGTAGCATTGGAAACACACCCTCGGTCCATCCGTAGTGGATTGGGCTCCATCTTCCAGATAGAACTGGAGAAAAAGGCCTTAGAGAGTGTGGTAGTAGAGGATATCCCGATTTTCCTCCAGATCAATGGGCAGGAGCGAAGCCTCGTCCTCAAAAGCTGGAATACTGAACAAAAAATACAGCTTTTGCCTCACTGCTTTATTTCACCTGAAATCTATCTGCAATGAAAAAGACCCTATCCCTACTCCTGTTGGTTTGGTTTTTTTCCTGCCAATCCCCCGAAGTCGATCAGCCTACTTGGATCAATCCTATTCAAGAATGGAGGGAATCGGATGGAATATTGAAGTTTAAAGTTCAGCCCGGAGACTGGTCAGTCCTCATTCAGACGAGTTCTCAGCCTATCCCGGCAGATTATCAAGTAGAAGAAGGCGAACTGAGGATTGCCTATCCCAAAGACCGTTCTTTTGTGGTAGGACAGGCTTTTATCGTTTTGGAATTGGAAGAAAAATCCTTTGCTTTTCCGGTAATCCTCAATCCCGAACTCGGAAATGGGAAATTGGAAGACATTCGCAGCCCAAAAACCCTGAACACGGACAGCAGTCTCGTGCAGCAGCAAATGCGCTATTCCTTTGGTAGAGGGGGAAATCTGGTTCCATTGGCGAACGGGGAGCTTTTCGAAGAGAGGTACATCAGTCAGAGCGATAAAGTCGGAACTTTTGCTGGTGAGTCTGATACCCAACTATCCAGCTTTTACATCACTGCCGGCACACCTGAGTCCATCCCGATGACCATTCAGTTTGATGAAATTCAAAACGAATTCACCGTCCTGGCAGGCCCCTTGAGGGACGCCTTTCAGAATCAGATTTCCAATGGAACCTTACTCACTTTTACCATTCGGAATTCCGGTAAAACCTGGATTATTGAAGAAGTGACAAGAGAGGGATTTGTAAGAGTTCGTTGTTCGGCAGAGCGCTTTGAAGGGGCTAGTGTTCACGCAAATGTGGCCCAGGTTTTTTCTGAAACTTTAATCTTCAAGAAGCAATGACACGATACATTTTTATCTCCTTTTTTGTGCTCGTCGGCATCTTGTTGTTTTCCTTGGCAAGCTTGCAAAAAGTCAAACCCGAACCACCCTATTTCCTTCGATTTGATGAGAGGGCATTTAATCATCAGACTCAAATGAACCTGAGAGTGGAATCCAGTGTGGAGCCCACCGATGATCAGTTGAGAACTCTGGAAAAAGATCTAGTAGCGATTTGGGCGCACCTGAACTACATCTATGAAAGCAATGATCTCAAACCCGGTAAGGACAGATTTACCGAACGGTTTTATCAAAGCCTGTCGGAAGCCTATCCCGGTCAGCTTTCTGGAGCGGTCAAAAGACAAGACATCAGCCACCTGGTGATAATTAAGAATTGGTCCCGCGATGGATTGGCTTGTCAGCTAATCGATTCTTCAGCAGTAATTCAGTACCACCTCCCCTCGGGAGACAGCATTCAAACTCAGGCCTCAATCGCCATGGCCCTGTATTTTCAGGGAGACAATTGGCGCTTGGATGCCTTAAAAATCATCAATGAAAAACCATTAAAACCTTAACATATGAAACTGGCCTTCATCACCCCATATCCACCAAGTCAAGTGACCCTGAACGAGTACGGATACCACCTGACCCGAAGTTTTCTGGGAAAGAAAGGAATCGATAAAATTTACATTCTGACCAATCATCTCGAGGATAACGCTCAATACTCTCGATATGCAGAAGAAGGTTTGGATATCATTCCTTGCTGGAAATTTGACAATTGGTTTACCGTACTGCATCTGCGGAAAAAACTCAAAGAGCTGAAACCGGATGCAGTGGTTTTGAACCTTCAATTCATGACCTTCGGAGCAGGTAAAATCCCTGCTGCCTTGGGACTTTTGACTCCTTGGATGTGCAAGCTTTTGGGAATCCCTTCTGTGGTCATCCTACACAATATCACCGAAACGGTTAAATTGGATACGATCGGCATGGCCGACAGCAAGTTTAAAGGACAACTTTTCCTTTGGATTGGGGAGCAACTGACCAAGTTCATCCTGAAAGCCGACTTGGTCGGAGTGACCATCTCCCAATATGTGACCATACTCAAGGAGAAATACAAGGCGAAAAATGTGGTTTTACTCCCCCACGGCAACTTTGAACTTCCCGAAAGAAATTACCTCCCAGATGAACCCGAGGAGATCAATTTGATGGCTTTTGGGAAATTTGGAACCTATAAAAAGGCGGAAGTAATGATCGATGCCATGGAGATTCTTCAGAAAAAGTATCCCAATCTGAAATTCAAGTCTACCGTGGCAGGCACAGACAATCCCAATGTCAAAGGCTACATCGATGGATTGAAGAAAAAGTATGCACATCTACCTAATGTGGAGTATACCGGCTATATCCCGGAAGAAATGGTATCCAAGATCTTTTGGGACAGCACCTTTGTCATTTTCCCTTATACCACCACTACAGGAAGCTCAGGCATCCTTCATCAGGCTGGAAGCTACGGCAGAGCCTGTATCCTTCCCAAAATAGATGACCTGGAGCGGGTAGTGGAAGAAGAAGGATACGGAGGAGCTTATTTTGAAACAGAAAATGCCGAAAGCTTGGCCCTTGCAGTCGCTTCTTTGATTGATAATCCAGAAGAACGAAAGAAAATTGAAGATCAAAACTTCAAAGCTGCAAAGGGCCTACCCATGAACGAACTGGCCCAATGGTACCTGAGTCACATTCAAAAACTCCTGCCTAAACCATCATGAATCTATCTTTGAGCAAAGGAATTGAGGCATTTCTTCAGTTCTTTTACCCCATCTTCAAAAAATGGCTAGCCTACGATGTCTACGCCTACCTGGCTGTGGGCGCCCTCAATACCGCACTGAATATTTTCCTCTTTGCTGTATTGTATGAATTTATACTTCCCAAAAGTGGGTTGGATGTGGGAGACTACAATGTGGCTTCTTATACCTTGGCTTTGATCATTTCATTTTTTGCCACTATTCCTACCGGTTTTTGGCTGAGCAAAAACTTTGCTTTCAAAACCGTGGATACGGGCAGAAAAAAAACCGGAAAGCAGTTTTTCAAATACATTCTGGTGGTTTCTCAAGGCTTGGGGAGCGATTATCTCATTCTTAAGGGCTTGATAGTTTTTTTTAATGCCCAACCCACAGTGGCAAAAATTGCATCTACAGTAATTGTCCTTACTGTAAACTTTCTTTTGCAAAAATACTTCACATTTAAAAAATAATTATTCCATATTTTGGAAAATAATCTCGCTATTTCCTGAAAATGGAATTAGATTAAATTTTTAAATACCTGATTTTCAATATTTTAAAAAACAGGATCATCTTTTGATCTTTTTGGAATAGCTAGAAAGATCAATTATGAAAAATCACCTGATCAAACCTTTACTATTTGCAGTTAAGTGGATAATCCTTGTTATCATTTCGCATTCAACTTTTGCCCAGGAAGTCGATAATAAGCGATGTCCTCAGATTTACAAAAGAAACAATGGCAACGGACAAAGAATAACCGAGTTTGCTTCAAATATCAGTCCTGTAAGTAGCTATTTTTTAAATGCGCTAACCAAAAACTATGAAGGGACATTCACTTTTGGCTGGGGAGGTCAGATTCTTTTTCCTCCTGTGGTCACCAAAAGCTGGATCACAGATACAAGCGGGGCTACAAGGCTGGATTGGACATTTGGGAACAATGACACAGGAAGCCCCTTCAATCCTCCGGGGGTACCTAATTCAAATCAGGTTTCTTATAATTTCCACAATAGTAACCTGCCTACCGCAGGGGTCATCACAATTGAATTTTCCGATCCTCAAGATAATCTACCGATATGTATTTGCTCTTATCCCCTGACCAACGGTAATGCTACGGATATCCAATTGATTGGGGAAGAAAACCTCAGGGTGAGTTCTGGAAGTGACGGAGGATTAGAAAGCAAAAGTTTGGGTACGGCAGTAGTGGAGCAAATTTTCTCAAAATACCAGAAAGGGAATATGGTATTGAACTACCAAAGACAGCCTAGCCTAAAAAACTACCGAACGGCTAGAACCCAAGGATTCACACTGGATTCTTTTATTCCCAATGAAGATCAGCTTGGGGAAGAGTACACTGGATATATTACCAGCCCGACTGAGCTTTTGGACATCACCAATGCAGAGGAAGTGGTTTCGGTAGATTACCTCAAGGAGGGAAATAATTTTGCCACTCTCTTTGCCACTGCAACTTCCGGAGTCATTTACGAGCATTCCAAGTACGTTTGTGACCGCCTCAAAGGATCTGAAGTGCTGGCTATTGACAGTCTTCAAGTTGGAAACTATAAACTCATCCGAAGCTTATTAAACCCACCTTCAGGTCTCAACGAATACGCAATCTCTTTTTCTGTTGGATTCAATCAAAATGGCTCGGAATTCCACCTTCAATCTGCCTGGTTGCTGGAGGATTATCAGCCAGAAGAGAAGTTTTTCAACTTTCAGCTTTGGAGTGCTGATGCAAAAGTCCTTCAACGCATGGTGGAAGCAGTAATTGAGTCATTTGAATCCAAAGGGACTATATTCCAAACCGTAGCGAAAACTCAGCCCGGCATTTTCGTCAGCAAATCGGTGAGGAAATCCAGTGATCCCAGCAAGGTGGAATTGACTATTTGGAATCGAACTCACCAATCCTCTGTCCAGTTGATCTCCACTTCCAAAAGGAATGAAAGCTCAAATGAAATGCTGACAGAGACAAAAGAAGTGGCATTGACTCCCATGGGAATTCAGAAAATCGAATGGGATGCTCAGGACTATGCAGAGTCTTCTCTGGAATTACTCTCCTCAACCAAGCAGGATTACATTTATGAAAGTGATGGTCTTTGGGCTTCATTTGTTCCATCAGGGGGTCAGGTTAGGGTTTTTGATATTCAGAATCAAAATGAACTTCAAGCCAAAGAAGGAACCTATCCCGTCTGGAGAAATGTACAGTTTGAATCTAGTGGTACGGATTATGCCACCGTATATAAAACAGTCAAAGGTGGCGGAGCTACTGCCGACTTAAGTTCTTTTAATTACCTAAACTTTGAAGCCTACGGAACTGGAAGTTTGACTATTCGGCTCATCAAAAAGTCAGTCCAAAATTTTGAAGATCACTATTCCTACACCATAGCCCTCAGTCCAAACTCCAGAACCTACAGCCTGCCGCTTTCTTCTTTTCAATCCCCAAAAATGAATACTCCTGTACAGTTGAATGATTTGGTTATCCTGTCTTTCACTGTAGAAAGTAAAGATGAACTTCAGGTACAGCTTAAATCAATCAATTTTGCCAGAGAAAAAGAATTGGTCAACACCAATCCCCTTCAGCTTCAGGCCTGCCCCAATCCAGTTTCTTCCCAAACGACTTTGGTATTTGAATCCGCTGTTGGTGGACCTATGGATTTAGGATTGTTTAGTATAGACTCTGGCAGATTGATTCAAAATCAAACCATTGAAACAAAAGCAGGATCGAATTCAACTTTATTAACTCTTAGTCCAGATGTAAAAAAAGGAATTTACATCCTTCGCCTATCTTCAAACAGAGAGTTGCTGACCACCAAACTACTGGTTCAATAAAAAATTAGAGCTGACTATCCAAAGTCTTAAAAGTGTCGGCAAGAAGAAAAGGCAAGTTCATTCTCCATAATTGAAGAAAACCAGATTATTGGGTTACATTGTATTTCAGACCTTGGAAGAAATACATTTTTAATCCCTCTGCTTTTCGCTGTACAAAACTATGCCTGACGCCTCTTTTCTGTCTCAAAAAGGATCAAAAGCTGCACAAAACCCCATCCGGGTAGATTTGAAAATCTACTCCGAAGCGATGGAAAACCTGTATCATCCCCAAACAAATCCCTCAGGCACACTTCCGATGAACATCGCAGAAAACCAGCTTTGCTGGGAAATACTGCGTGAACGAATTCAAAAAGTGACTCGGGAAAAGGATATCCCCGATTGGGTGGCCAACTATACCGATTCCAACGGAGCCCCATCCTTTAGGAAGGCGACAGCAGGGTTTTTGAGCAAATTTCTTTTCCATTGCCCAGTAGATCCAGACAGTCTTGCGCTCTCTGTGGGTGCTACTTCGGTGATTGAAATGACCAGTTTCCTATTGGCTAATCCCGGAGATACAGCCGTCATTCCTGCTCCAAGTTATCCAGTTTACACTGGGGATATTGGCAATTTACCGGGAGTGCTACGCTATGATTTGCAACTTCCGGGAGAATTCAATGAAAGCGAATATGACTTTGAAATCAGCCTGTTGGATCAGGCGAGGGCCGAAATCGAAGATAAGGGAAGTCAATTTAGACTACTGATTCTGACTTCACCTGACAATCCCACAGGGAAAATATACAGGGAAGACCACCTGAGAGCAATTGCCCAGTGGTGTATTAAAAATCAAACCCATCTCATAGTCAATGAAATCTACGCCTTATCCCAAATCGACATCAGGCATCCGGAATTGAAATCGGACTACCCCAACCCGGCCCCATTCGTTTCTTTTGGCAAGCTGATGCAGGAATTTCAAAGCCCATTCCTTCATTTTTGGTATTCCTTTTCCAAGGACTTCGGCATTTCCGGCTTTAGGATAGGCTTACTTCACTCGCACAATACAGCGCTGATTCAAGGGTATCAAAATGCCGGTGCAGGTCACTGCATTTCCAATTATACCCAATGGGTCATGCAGGAAGTTTTGGATGACTCCGCTTTTTTGGCTTCTTTTTTCAAGGAATTTCAAACCCTCCTGACTCAAGCCTACCTTTCCTTTACCAAAGGGCTGAGAAACCTGCATATCCCTTTCAATCCTTCACGGGGAAGCCTCTTTGTTTGGATGGATTTGTCCGAATTTTTAGAAGAAAAATCATATGCAGGAGAGGAAAAACTTTGGCTGGATATTTTCAATACCACCTCTTTATTGCTTACCCCTCCACAGGGCTTTGGTCATCAGCAGCGAGGGTGGTACCGGGCAGTCATTACTAGCCTCAGGCCGAATGAGATGGAAGTAGCCTTGAAGCGATTGGAAACCTTTGTGGAGAAGCGGAGAAAAGAAAGGATCTAAAGCAAAACTCACTCATGCCTCTGCCCTTCCAAGACTTTGAAAACATGCAGAAAGGCTGGAAAAACGGCATCGATAGTTTCTGAAGCTCCTTTGGTAGATCCTGGCACGGCAAGGACCATCATATCCCCCAGCTGACCTGCTAAAGATCGGGAGAGCATGGCAAAAGGGGTACGTTGCTGCCCATACGATCGAATTGCTTCTTCTATTCCGGGAATCCTCCGGTCTAGAATTTCCTCCAGAGCATCCGGTGTGACATCTCTCGGGGACAGACCGGTGCCCCCGGTGAAAATCACTAAATCCAGATTTTTCTCATGATAAGACCTGACTTGCTTTTGGATCAGATCGAAATCATCGGGAATGATCTCTTTCTCGATCACTTGAACTCCCAAATCCGTCAGCTTTTGGCGAATGACCTCTCCTGCTTCATCTTTCCCTTTTCCGGCTGAAATCGTATCCGAGCAAACAACAACAGCAGCTTGTATGACTCGACCAGGTTTTCCTATTCGATCCGATTTACCTCCTGTTTTTTCTACCAACTTGATCTGCTCAATACTTACCCCTTTGTCTATTGGCTTGAGCATATCGTACATGGTGAGGGCGACCACAGAGGCCGAATGCATGGCTTCGACCTCCACACCGGTTTTATAAATCGTATGGATTTCTACCAAAATCTTCACTTCCATCTCTTTAACCTCATAGCTGACCGAAGTGTATTCTATCGGCAAAGGATGACAATCCGGAATCATATCTGCTGTCCGCTTAGCTGCAAAAAGCCCTGCTACTCGGGCACATTCCAAAACATCCCCTTTGGGTACAGTCTTTTCCTGAATAGCCTGAATAGTTTCGGAATGGCTTACTTTGACGATAGCTTGGGCAATGGCTTTTCGAAGGGTAGTACTTTTTGGTGTGATATTGACCATCTTTCTGATTAATCTGATTTGATGCGTTTTGATTTTTTTCTTAGAGAAAAGGACCACACTGATGATGACAAATAGCCGAAAGTGTGGATTGATGCGATTAATTTACCAAAGAAAATATATAAATGAAATTTTAGTTGATTTATGAGGCTAGGATTGCGGAAAAATCCGGAAGGCTAATCCGAAAAAGGAATTAGCAGTCGGATTTACGCCAAGACTACAACTCAGCAATCTGACAATCTCATCTCTTCACAGTTCACCTTGCAGGTAATTCCTCTTTGAACCAACTTGTTATAAGCTTACTTGTTGCCTACTGTTCTTCTTTTCTCTTTAATCTCCTTTGCTCTTTCCCTGCTGATTCCCCAGACTTTTCCTTCCAAGGCGTCATTGAGTAGACGATCGATATACCCATTGCTGATCTCGCTGCTGTCTTTATATTTCACCCGAAGTTCTTCCAAACGCTTGTGAAGGGCTGCCTTAATTTCTGCATAGGCAGGATCTTCGTAGACATTTCGAAGCTCCATTGGGTCCTTTTTTCGATCAATTAGCTCCCAGTAATCTTGAATAAAATAATAGTGCACCAGCTTATACTCTTGAGTCACTAGGGCATAGTGTCTGTTGACCATGTGTTCGGCAGGATATTCATAATAGTGATAATACACCGCATCCCGAGTCCATTGTTCTGGTTTTCCGGTAAGAAGGGGAATCATACTTTCTCCCTGCATATCACTCGGAGCTGGAATCCCTGCAGCCTCCAAAAAGGTCTGCGCAAAATCAAGATTTTGGACTAACGCATCCGAGCGAGAACCTGGCGCGGTTTTTCCCGGCCAAGCGACCAACAAAGGGGTTTTGAACGATTCATCATAGACGAATCGCTTGTCATACCAGCCGTGTTCTCCTAGATAAAATCCTTGATCTGAGGTGTATACAATGATCGTGTTTTCCATCAAATTATTGGCCTCCAAATAATCCAGCAGGCGACCTACATTTTCATCCACGGCTTTGATTGTACCCAAGTAGTCCTGCATGTAACGCTGATATTTCCAACGCATGAGATCTTCCTTGGACATGGTGGGATATCTTTGTTTAAAATCCTCACTGATGGGATCGTAATATTTCCGGAAGTCTGCTGCTTGAGCTGGGGTAAACCGATTCATCTGCCCTATAAACCGGCTGGTATCATAGCCACCCACATCGGCAATTCCCAATTCTTTCAAAATCTCAGGCCGTAGCTTATTATCCCCTGACCAACCCATGTGGGTAAGGATATTCATCTCCGCTTCTGCTGCTGCAGGTCGGTTGGAATAGTCATCAAATAATGTTTTCGGCTCGGGAAAAGTCTTTTGAGTAAACTCTTCCATATGACGCTCTGCCATCAGCCAAGGCCGATGGGGAGACTTATGCAAATACATCAGTAGGAAAGGTTCATCTGGATTTCTTTCCTTTTCCAGCCAATCCAAAGTCATGTCGGTCACGATATCCGTCACATATCCCTCTACCTTGATATTCCCTTCGTTTTTGGTGATAAAATCGGGATTGTAATAGGAGCCCTGTCCAGGCAAAATCTTGAATTGATCAAAGCCCTTGGGATTGTTGCCAAAGTGAAGCTTTCCAAACATGGCTGTCTGATAGCCTGCCTGTTGCATGAGCTGGGGAAAAGTGACATTGGTGGTATCGAAGGGGAAATGATTGTCGATTTTCCCGTTGAGATGGGAGTGCTTTCCGGTCAGAATGGTGGCTCGAGAAGGTGCACAAATTGAATTGGTAACGGAAGCTTGGGTGAAAAGCATCCCCATTTTGGCAATCCGATCGATATTGGGGGTTTCGATCAAGGTATTGTCATAAGCCGAGATGGCCTGATAGGCATGATCATCCGACATGATGAAGATGATATTCGGCCGGTCTGTTCTAGCTTCTTCCTTTGGAGTACAGGATGCAAAACCAACAAGGAACGCTCCGGCAATCCATACTTTCAAGACATTTTTCATAGGCTATTCTAGTGGCTCAATTGCCCTTTTCCTTTCTTCGGTCTTCAAAAATCTTATTCAAAAGCTCGATGTTTTTTCCTCCGGCATAGGACTTGTTTTCCTCAAGATAATCCAAGTATTCCTGAAGGTACCGCTGTGAAATCTGGGAATTGTCCCCATACTTTTCTCTCAATCCATCCAGCCGCGTGTGAAGATTCTTGCGGATTTCGGCATATGCAGGGTCATCGTAGACATTGTTGAGCTCCTGAGGATCTTTGATTCGGTCAATCAGTTCCCATTCGTCGGTATCAAAATAGTAATGCACCAGCTTGTATTCCTTGGTCACGATCGCGTAGTGCCGCTTGACCATATGCACCGATGGGTATTCGTAATAGTGATAATAGACTGCATCCCGAGTCCATTTATCTGTCTGTCCTGTCAAAAGCGGAATCAGGCTTTCTCCTTGCATATCGCTTGGGGCTTGAATTCCTGCAGCCTCCAAAAAGGTCTGGGCAAAATCCAGATTTTGAACCATTTCATTGGACTTGGATCCGGGAGCCACTTTTCCCGGCCAGGCAACCAAAAGCGGGGTTTTGAAGCTTTCATCGTAAATAAACCGCTTGTCAAACCAGCCATGTTCACCCAGATAAAAACCCTGGTCAGAGGTGTAGACGATGATTGTATTTTCCATCAGGCCATTGGCTTCCAAGTAATCCAAAACCCTTCCTACGTTTTCATCCACAGCCTTGATCGTACCCAGGTAATCTTGCATGTAGCGCTGATACCTCCACTTCATTTTTTCTTCCTCGGTCATCTTCGGATAGCGCTTTTTGAAGTCCTCATTGATCGGCCAATAGTATTGATCCCAAACGGCCCTTTGGGATGGATTAAGTCTTCCTACCTCTCCTTCGAAGGCCGCTTTGCCCCAATTGGAAGTCTCTTCTATGCCCAACTCATCCATGACACTTGGATAGATTTTGGAATCTCCAGCCCAATGCATGTCCTTCAAAAGGTTCATTTCTGCTTCGCGAGCAGCTCTTCCCCGACCGGAATAATCGTCAAACAAAGTAGCCGGCTCGGGAAATGAACGCGTGGTGAATTCCGCCAAATGCCGCTCAGCAGGCAGCCATTCCCGATGGGGAGCTTTGTGCAGATAGAAAAGTAAAAAAGGATTATCCGCGTTTCGCTCATTTTGAAGCCAATCCAAAGTCATATCCGTGATGATATCCGTCACGTAGCCCTCCACTTGGATATTTCCTTCGTTTTTGGTGATAAAGTCCGGATTGTAATATTTCCCCTGTCCGGGCAGGATCTTAAACTGATCAAAGCCTTTGGGATTGTTGCCAAAATGCAGCTTTCCAAACATGGCCGTTTGGTAGCCTGCTTCCTGAAAAAGCTGAGGAAAAGTCACATTGGTGGTGTCAAAAGGAAAGTGATTGTCCACTTTGCCGTTGAGGTGGGAATGCTTTCCTGTCAGAATCGTCGCCCGACTGGGAGCGCAAATCGAATTGGTCACTGTGGCATTGGTGAAAAGCATCCCCATTTGAGCAATTCGGTCAATATTCGGGGTCTCGATCAGATGATTGCTGTACGCCGAAATGGCTTGGTAAGCATGATCATCCGACATGATGAAAATGATATTGGGACGTTCGGCTGGCTTTTCTTCCTGCTTGCAACTCCAAAAGGACACAATCAGCAGGACGATAGGAATTATTTGAAAAACTCTCTTCATAGACATTACCTTAAGCTGGTATAGCTAAAGTAAAAAAGATCTCTGTACCCAAGCCTCCATCCAAAGAATAATTGACGAAAACAAAAAAACCGTCCTCTTGATGAGAACGGTTTTATCAAAATCCATCTATTTATCTTAAAATTTCAATCCCAGCGTCAGGTAGAAGGTCCTTCCATCCGCAGGCATGATTCCGGGACCTGGATACCCTCCAGCTCTTCTTGTGAAATAGCGTTCGTCGGTTAGGTTGTTTACTCCTGCTTTTAACGAGTGCTGCTTCCAGACATTCCAGCTAGCCGACAGGTCCTGCACTTGGTAGGCAGGAATCAAACCTACTGTGGCCGCAGCATTAGGTTCTACTGTGTTGGAAGCATCGGAGAAGGTCTCACTGATGTCACTCATCTGCCAGGTCATGGAAAACTTACCATATTTATATGTAGCTCCAAATCGGTTGATGTTTCTTGGGGCATTTTCTACCTCATTTCCTGCTAGATTCCGTTCAGCAATCTCTCCGTTGCTCACCGAGGTGACTACAAAATCCTTATAGGTAGCATTGATGACTGCCACAGAGGCAAAAAGGTGCAAATACCCATATCTGGAACTCCCCACAAACGCGGTAATCGGATCAAACTCCACATAGCCTTCAAAACCTTGACTCACAGATCTTCCCAGATTGGTTCGGAAGTTGAAAATACTTCCATCAGCATTTGCCTGAGCAAGGGTACCGATTCGGTTGTCATAGTTCAGGAAGAAATAGCTGAGGTCAAAGTTGAGGTAAGAAGCGACTTTGCCTCGATAGCCAAAGTCAAAATTGTACCCCCGAGCATCCTGCAGATTGGGATCGATCACATCCGTGGTAGCCGGAGGAGTCAAATCAGAGATCAACACCGGGCGGTAAGCTTGAGAGAAATTGGTGTAAAATTCTGTGCTTTTTCCCACATGATATTCTGCACCCAGACCCAACAGTGCAAAAGTTCGTGTCCGGGTTGCTGGAGTTAAAATCTGAGGATTTCCATTGCTTATATTCAGCTGACCTTCCATGTTGGACTGGATATTTTCCAATCGGATTCCGGCGGTGAAAAGTAGTTTTTCATTGAACCGAAGTACATTTTCAGCAAAGGCAGCCAGGTTGATATTGGTAAAGTCGAGATCCCTTCTGAAGTCTCCGTCTACCACAGAAAAGTCCATTTCAGAGCCCGTTGTGCCGGTACCCAATTGCTTTCTGTCAATGGCGCCATTGAAGTAGCGTAATCCGCTCATTAAGGTTTGTTCTTGACCAAATAGCTGGTAATTGTGCTGCAGTCTTAACTCAGTGCCGTAAGTAGTGTAGAAATCACGGTCTACCTGCCTATTTCCCAAATCATCCTCTTGGTTAATAGGTCTCATGAAGCCCACTGAATTTCTTTCGGCGAAGGTCCCAAATGCTTTCCAACTCAGCTTGGTATTGGGTGAAACCAAATATTCGGCAGAAAGCGAAGGAATGAACCAAGGAGTATTAAACCAATTTCTGCTTCTTGAACTTTGTTGAGAATTCTCTCCAAATTGAGCATCAGTTAGCCCCCCCGGCTGTTGGGTTTCCGTGGTCATATAGGTCATTTCATACCCGAGCTTAAGTCGATTGCTAGCGGCATAGTTGACCTCAACATGTGCGTGATCGGTATTGAAAAACCCGTTTTCTCTCCACCCTTCTCCTCTTCTTTTCTGATAATATGCGGTGTAGTTCCACTTTCCTTCTGTTCCACCGATATAGTTGAAAGTGCTGAAAAGGCCATTGCTACCTACTGTATTGATAGACTCGGCAGTGAATCGGGTAGATTTGTCCGGCTTTCTCAGGACAAAGTTCATCAAGCCGCCAAACTGCGGACCGTACTGCAAAGAAGACGCTCCACGAATGATCTGAATCTCCTCTACCACTTCCATAGGAGGAGTGAAATACGCCTCAGGATAGCCCATGGGATCAGGAGTAATGTCATATCCGTTCATTCGGACGTTGAATTCCCAAGAGCGATTAGGACTGAGGCCTCTGGAAGCTACGCCGAGTTGGATCCCGGAACCGTCATTTTCCCAGATGGAAATCCCCGGTGTCCTTCCAAAAATCTGTCGGCTGTTATTCATCGCCAAATTGGCATCGATCTCAGCAAGCTTAATGACCTCGTTTTTCTTTCCGGCATTGATCTGAAAATCGCTGACTTCAGGCATATTTCCCTGTCCTAAAATCCCACGGCTTGCTGAAATGCTGAATTCGGAAAGAAGGTATTCCTCTTCTGTCAGGGTGATATCCAGATTTTTGGTTTCTTTTTCTCCAATGGAAAATGATCTCTCCTGAGATTCAAACCCCACCAGACTTACCACCAAGTCGTACTTTCCAGCGGGAAAATCCTTGATCTCAAAATTTCCCTGCAGGTCGGTCTGTACTCCTCTCACGGTTCCTTTCAACAAAACAGACGCACCTGACACCGGGGTCCCTTGGGGATCAATGACTTTACCTTCTACTTTATTCTTCTGAGCCAATGCGGTAGAAGAAAGAAAGAAAACGAAGATTAAAACTCCGTAAATCGAACGCATATCTATATTTATTTGGATTTATTTTAAATAATAACACAAACGTACAACAGGGGAGAATTGGATTCAATACTTATCTGGAAAAAATCTAAATAAAAATAATTAAGGTCTAAAAGTGGAGTTTTAGTAGATTTTGTCTGAACGGCAGGGAGAATAAAAAGAAATCATTTTACTTGCCCTTCCTCAATAGGATTGTAGCATGAAATGGATTTTGGCCAAATTTCTTTTGATTATTTCGGTTTCGGCTTTTTCTCAGAGCAAAAAACCAAATATTCTATTGATTGTCTCGGATGATCTGACCACCACGGCTTTGGGAGCCTATGGCAACTCAAAAGTAAATACTCCAGCCATCGATCAATTGGCCAAAGAAGGATTCCTGTTCGAGAACACGTATTCCCAATATCCTGTCTGTGGACCCTCCCGGGCTTCCTTTATGTTTGGATACTATCCTACCGCCACCCAGACCTACGGCTACGTCAGTGGGAGGGAGCAAGTCGGGCCCTCCAAAAAGTCTATGGCTCAAGTTTTCAAAGAAAAGGGCTACTACACTGCCCGAGTCAGTAAAATCTTCCACATGGGAGTACCCATCGATATCGAAAACGGAAGCGATGGGACCGACGACCCGGATTCATGGACCGAGCGATTCAACTCACAAGGGCCTGAATGGAGATCTGAAGGCTTGGCCGAATTGGTCCAAAACAACCCGGACGGCAGCATCGAGCGAAAAGGAGGCAATGTGATGACCCTTGTCCAATCCCTTGGGGGAGATTTAGCCCAATCTGACGGCAAAACTGCCGAAAAAACCATCGAATTGATCCAAAAACATAAGAACAAGCCCTTTTTTCTGGCGGTAGGCTTGGTCAGGCCCCATGTGCCTTTTGTGGCTCCCAAGGAATATTTTGAACCTTATCCTTGGGAAAAAATCGTTCCTCCACCCGTGGTAGCAGGTGATTGGGAGGATATTCCCGAAAAAGGAATCAATTACATCACCACCCAAAATGGGGAAATGACCTATTCCCAAAAGCAGAAAGCCATCGCAGCCTACTATGCCTCGGTCAGCTTTATGGATGCTCAGGTGGGAAAAATCTTGGCAGCATTGAAGCAAGAAGGTTTGGAAGAAAACACCATCGTGATTTTCACTTCCGATCATGGCTTCCATTTGGGTGAGCATGACTTTTGGATGAAAGTATCCCTGAAAGAGGAATCCGTAAAAGTCCCATTGATCATTCGGGCCCCGGGAATTGCTTCCGGACGGTCTTTGGCTTTTGCCGAATTGGTAGACCTCTATCCCACCCTTTTGGCATTCTCGGAATTGGAAAGCCCGCAGCAATTGCAGGGAAAAAGTCTGTTGCCGATTTTGCAAGGCAAAAAAGAAGCTGTCCGTGATTTTGCCTTTTCTGTCACTCAGGGAGGAGATACTTATCTCATCCGCACAGATCGTTGGGCCTATATTCAGTATGGAAAGGAGGGAGAAAACGGGCTGGAACTATTTGATATGTACCAAGACCCAGGACAATTTACCAACTTGGCATCCCTGGACAGCTTTCAAGCTGTAGTGAAGGAAATGCAAAGATTATTAACCCAAAAAATCGCTGAAGTCCAACAAAATGACTTAGGCAAAACCTATTGATAATGAAAAGACTCTTGATCGTACTTCTTCTTGCTTGCCTATTAGGCTGCCAAGAGAAAACTCCACCTCAAAAGCCCAACATTCTTTTCCTCTTTGCCGACGATCAGCGGGCAGATGCATTGGGAATTTCAGGGAACACTTATATCCAAACACCGACTTTGGACCAATTGGCCAGGGAAGGCAGCCGATTTACCCATGCCTATGTCATGGGAGGTAATCACGGGGCAATCTGTATGGCAAGCAGGGCTATGCTGCTCAGTGGACAAAGTCTCTTCCGCGTTTACGATCGGTTGAACGGAGTAGAAACGATGACCATGGACTTTGCCAAAGCAGGATATACCACCTTTGGTACCGGCAAATGGCATAACGAAAAAGAGGCTTTCGAAGCCAGTTTTCAACAGGCCAAGAATGTCTACCTCGGTGGTATGGCCAATCATTACGACATCCCGCTTAGAGATTATGGTCCTGACGGGAAATTGGGAGAGCCTACCAGAAAAGGATATTCTACCGAGGTTTTTGCCCAAACAGCCATTGATTTTCTCAATTCTCAAAAAGATGCCAGCAACCCCTTTTTCTGCTATGTGGCTTTTACAGTTCCTCACGACCCTTATTCACCGGAACTGGGACTGATCGGAAAATATCCCGATGGGTCAATCCCCCTTCCCAAAAATTACCAGCCTTTTCACCCTTTCCAGTTTGACGATCTGACCGTGCGGGATGAAAATCTGACGGGATGGCCCAGAAAACCGGAGGTGATTCAGATGATTCTTTCGGATTACTATGCCTTGGTTACCCATTTGGACTCCCAGATTGCCAAAATCATCCAAACCCTCAAAGAAAACGGCCAATATGACAACACGATCATTGTCTATGCCGCAGACAATGGCATTGCCGTAGGAAGTCACGGGCTGCTGGGAAAGCAGAGTCTCTACGAGCACAGCATGAAAGTCCCACTGATCCTCAAAGGTCCGGGAATACCACAGGAGAAAGAATTTGATGCCTTTGCTTACATCCATGACCTCTATCCGACTTTGGCAGAGCTAGCCGGTATCCCAGAAAGAGAGGGTCTGGATGGCAAAAGTCTGGCAAAAATCCTTTCCGGGGAGGAAAAGCAAGTCAGAGAGTCCCTATTTACTGCATACCGCAATACTGTCCGAGCTGTCCGTGACCAAAAATGGAAGCTTATCCGGTATCCGGAACGGGACTTCACCCAACTATTTGATTTGGAAAATGACCCGGAGGAAATGAACAACCTGGCAGAAGACCCCCGATTTGATTCCGAAAAAGTAAAAATGATGGGCCTGCTCCAAGCATCCCAAAAGGAATTTGGGGATACCATTCCCTTGACGGCTTATGTCCTGAAGCCGATGGTCTATAATCCGGATACCCTTCGAAGAAAACCGGATCAATGGCAGCCGGAGTACATCCTCAAGCGATACTTTTCCGATCTGAATCCAGATTAGCTACTTCCCAAAACCTGCATCAGTTCTTCTTTTCTGCGGGAGGCCACTTCTACCTCCGTACCATCAGAGAGGATCAAGGAGCCCCCTTTCCCTTTTTGGTAAAACTTGACTTCTGCTAGATTAATCAGATGGGAATTGTGAACCCGGAAGAATCCATGCGGTAGGAGCTGGATTTCAAATTCTTTAAGTGTTTTGGAAACGGTGATTTTTCGGCCGTTTTTGAGAAAAAAGTGGGTATAATTGATGTCTGCCTTACAGCGGAGGATTTCCTGAACTGATACATACTCGATCCCCACCAAAGAGGGCAGGGCGATTTTATGACCCAATTTTTCCTGAAAATGGAACTGTTTGAGCAGCTTTTCCAAGGCATCTACAGATTTGCCATTTTCTTTCTTGACCTTTTCCACGGCTAGTTTCAGCTCTTCCCGATCGATGGGCTTGAGCAAATAATCCATCGCGGCATGCTTGATGGCCTGCAGTGCATATTCTTGGTGGGCTGTGGTAAAAATGATCTGAAAGTCGATTTGCCCCAGTTGATTGAGCAATTCAAATCCTGTCTGCGCTCCCAGCTCGACGTCCAGAAACATCAGATCGACTTTTTCCTTTTTCAAAAACTCCAAAGCTTGAGGGACCGAATCCTTCCAGGCCAAAAGGTGAATGGAGTCTTGGTGGTCCGTTTCCAAAAAATACTGCAGGCGCTCTGCGCTGCCCTTTTCATCTTCAATAAGTAGTGCTTTGATCATACGTTTAGGGCAAGGGAATTGGCAATCCGAAGCTTCACTTCAAATCCGTCTTCTCTTTTTTCATAGTACAAAGAGGGATTAACTCCTTCTTTTTTCCCGTCCAGGTGCTCCAAGCGGTTTTTGACCAAACTGAGCCCCATAGAAGTGGCCTTGTAGGGAAGGGTTACCACATCGTCCTTTCCAGAACCATTGTCTTTTAAGGTTAGAATCAGCGAATTTTTCTCCGAGGTGATTTCCAACTGAATCTCTCCCGGATAAGGAGAATTGGCAATTCCGTGCCAAAGACTGTTTTCGACCAGAGGTTGAAGAAGTAAGGGGGGAATGGCGATTTTTTGCAAGTCCAGTCCTTCAGCATTGGTCAGAAGGAAATCTACAGGTTTTCCCATCCTGAGTGTTTCCAGAGCCAAATAATCCTCCAAAAGCTCCAATTCCTGATGTAGGCTGATTTCTCTTTTTTCTGAATATTCCAAAATCCGCCGAATCAGTCTGGAAAATTTGGTCAGGTAGCGGTCAGCCTCCCCGGGCTGATTTTTGAGCAGAAAATTACTGATTGAGCCCAAAGCATTGAAGATAAAATGCGGATTCATCTGAGCCCTGAGGGCTTTGAGTTCCAGCTCGACCATTTGTGCTCTGAAGCTGGCCTCCAGCTCTTTTTGGCGAATTTGATTCTGTCTTTTCACGAGAAAAAACACCAAGGTTCCGATACCCAAAAGGGACAAAATCCCAAGAAGCATCATGCTTGCCTTCAGCTTTTCCTGATTTCTTTCAGATTCAAGAAGGGACTTCTCCATGGCAAACACCTCCGCCATTTCCTTCTCTTTTTGATCATATTCATAGCCCAACTGAGCCCTGAGAAGCTTTTTTTCATTTTCCTGATTGAAAATACTGTCTTTATATAGGCTGTAATTTTTGAAAGAAACCAGGCTTTGTCGATACAGGCCCAATTGCTCCTCTCTCCGGGAAATTGCCTGCCATGCATGCTGCTGTGCATCAAGGGAGCCGGTCTTTTGGGCTTTTTCCAAAGCCATTTTTTCCAGCAAATATCCTTTTTGGGGGGAGTCGCCCAATTGATCTCCTACTTGAGCCAGTTGCAGCAAAACTGCCGAAAGCAAAAGCCCCTCTGAAACAGATTCGTAGATGACTCTGGCGCTGTCCAAAGCTAGTTTTGCCTCTCGGTACTGGCCAAATGAAATTCTCAAGGCACCCATATTGCTGAGGTCCGAAGCGATTTTTCTGGGGTTTCCTATTTCCCTATTCAGTGCCAAAGCTTGCTGGAGAAAATCTTCTGCCTCAGCAGGTTGATTCTGGAGCTGCTTGATGGAGCTGAGATTGCCCAAAATGCCAGCTTCAGAGGAGCGATTGCCCGTCTTTCGGTAGAGCTCAAGCCCTTTCCTGTAATAATCTTCGGCTTGGGAAAGGTTACCAAGATTCTTTTCCACCAACCCCAAATTGTTGTACAAATTACCCAGTTCCCAAATATCCTCCTCCTGGGCTTGGGCAAGGGCTTTGAGAAAAAGGCTTTTGGCATTCGGGTAATCCCCCAGCGCCAAAAACACCACTCCTTCATTGGATAGGCTGTTAATGAGATTTTTGCGAAGGGCTAATTCTTCAAAGATCTCCGTAGCCCGATGATGGGCTTCCAAGGCTGCTTTGAATTCATTTTGATTGTAATTCAAGAGTGCAATGTTATTGATCGTAGTGGCTTGGCCCTTTCGATTTCCATTGCTGAGATGATAATCCAACACCACCTGATACGCCTGAATAGCCAACGAATCCTGACCGGAGTACCAATAATTTACCCCTTTTCGATTCAAGGCGGCAATTTTCCCTGACTCAAACTGAAGCTCCCCAGCCAAAAGAAAAGCCGAATCTGCATAAAGCAAGCCCTTTTGGGGCTGGGTACCTGCCCATTCCCAAGCCAGTTCATTGTAGAGGTGTACCCGCTGAGTATCCCTCTTGGAAGTTTGAGACAAAATCTTTTGCAGGGAGTCAACAGCTGTCTGGGACCAAGCTTCAGCTTGGAAAAAAATCAGTGCAAAAAGAAAAAAAGACAGTTTCATAATCAAAGTAGAGAAGTCTCAAAATAGTCAATTTTCAAAAAATTGGGGAATTCAGACAAAAAATAAACAATTCAGGGCAATTAATCGGTAGCACTTGAGCGGATTAAACGAGGAATAGATTTTAGATAAAAAAACAAACCATGAAAACGAAAGCACTTTACCTCCTCGCCCTTGTCTTTTTCATTGTGGCCTATTCGAATGCCCAATCTTTCACCAAGGAAGACAAGGTGATTTCTCTGGGAATAGGCATCGGAAGTTCCTTGGGAAGTTTCGATTATAGCAGTCAGGTTCCAGCCCTTAGCCTAATGTACGAGCAGGGCATCGCGGTGGTAGGCGAAACTGGCGTGATCAGTTTGGGTGGGTATGTTGGATACAAATCCTTCGGGTATACCACCGGCAGTGGGGGATTTACCGCTGAATCCAAATGGAATTATACGATTGTCGGGGTGAGAGGAGCCTTTCACTTTTCTCAAATCCCCAATGAAAAATTGGATGTCTACGGAGGCCTTTTGGTCAGCTACAACATCCTAAACTATACCTACAAGGATAATTCCGGATTCAATGATGGAAGTTCGGGAAGCTACGGCAACTCTACCGGACTCACCCTGTTTGGAGGAGCCCGGTATTACTTTTCTGAAAATTTCGCCGGCTTTGCGGAAATAGGGTATGGAATTGCCTATCTCAACCTTGGGGTAAGCTTCAAGCTTTAAGGAATACTGCTGAGCATGGGAAGGGAAAATTGCCCTTCTGTGATCAGCAATTCAGTATTTCCTCTTCCGGTCAGGCTGCTTATCGGCCCTAGCAAAACTCCGGAAAAAGTCCCTTCTACCCATTTTGAATCGATTTTCGTGAATCGCAGCGTCGCATCATCCGTTACTTTGAGACCAGGAATAGTTTGCTGAACCAATACGGCATTGTATAGCTGCCCGATCTCATCGGAATAGGTCAAAAGGATGCGGACCATCGGTGCACCCTTGTAGGTAATCAGATCCTGCATTTGATAGTCGATCCCGGTCTGGAAATTGGATTCATTCCGCACACTGATACTCAGAAAGTTTTTGGTTCCATCTACAGGATTTCCCAAAATACTGGCAGTGGCTAAATACATCGGACCTGATGGATCCAAGGCAAATCCCATCAATTGATTCCCGGCGGCATATTCGATCCATTTCCCATCCACTTTAAACTTCAGATTTCCCTGAGTCTGCGGAATAGGGTCTTCTTCTTTTCCGCATGACAGCAGCAGCATCAAGGGAAAAATAAACGATAAAAATAGTCCAAGCTTCTTCATGATTTTTTCTGAATAATTTCTCAAAAGTCAACCCTGAATACCAGTGATTTTGATTGGTTGGGTTAGTTGAGTGATTGGACGAGCCAATTGGAGACTTGGATTGAGCGCAACTCTTTCCTCCTTATGCAGGCACCCGAGATCCAAGGAAAAAAAGACAATAATTTGAATGGAAGGCCATATTTCTGATTTTTTGCTTTCTTTGGATCACCCAAAATAGCCTATTGATGAAATCATTATGCCTAATCTGGCTCTGCCTATTTCTGAAGCAAAATCTCCAAGCCCAGGAAACGCCAGTGTTTGAAGGAGGACAGGAAGGTCATGCCATTTACAGAATTCCGGCGATTATTTCCCTTCCCAACGGAGATCTGTTTGCCTTTGCGGAGGGCCGGGTCAACGGCAGCGATGACTTTGGAGATATCAATCTTGTGATGAAAAAAAGTCATGACGGGGGGCACACCTGGTCCCCACTGAAGACTTTGGTAGACTACGACAGCCTGCAGGCTGGCAACCCGGCCCCTGTGGTGGATCTCCAGGACCCTGAATACCCGCTGGGAGTGATTTTTCTTTTTTACAACACCGGAAACAATCATGAATACGATGTGCGGATCAAAAAAGGAGTCCGGGAGGTTTGGCTAATCAAGTCTTATGACTTGGGAAAAACCTGGACCGAGCCTGAAAACATCACGTTGCAGGTTCATCGGCCTGATTTTCCGGAATTCAATACCGAATACACCTTCCCAGAAGACTGGAGACACTATGCGAACACTCCCGGTCATGCATTTCAATTCCAAAATGGCCCTTACAAAGGGCGGATTTATGTAGCTGCCAACCACTCTCAAGGTGGACCAAAAGAGGATTGGTCGGACTACCAAGCCCATGGATTTTTTACCGATGATCGAGGAAAAACCTATGGGATTTCTGAATCCTTGGAATTTGGCGGTTCCAATGAATCCATAGCCGCTGAACTCTCGGACGGAAGGATGATTCTGAGTTCGAGAAATCAAAAAGGAGATATCCGTCAGCGTATTATTTCTTACTCCTCTGATGGGGGACAAACTTGGGAGGAACAGTATTTTGAGGAGCAACTGCCCGATCCGGTTTGTCAGGGATCTATTTTGGATTTGGGAGAAAAAGAAGGAAAGACCATCCTCGCCCACTCCAATAATGCTGACGAAAAAGACCGAAACTACCTTACCATCAAGATCAGCTACGACTCGGGAAAGACTTGGGACCATGTGATCCCGGTTGACTTTACTTCAGATCCAAAAAAACTCCCTTGGACGGCCTATTCGGACTTGGTCAAATTGGATGAAAACACCCTCGGAATTATTTATGAGCGGGATAATTACCGGCAGATCGTGTTTAAACCCATCCAATGGAGAAATTGAAAAAAGCGGCAAAAAAGCCGCTTTTTCATTTTTACAATTTCTTAAGCCCCTTCAATTCCTCCTTGCTTGCCTCGCGGATTCGGATGGCATAACCTCCTCCCGGTGCGGAATACTCTTTCAACACTGATTTTGAGTTGACGGACACTTTTCTGATTTCATAGGCCTGAGGATTGGTTTTGAAGTGGGCATCAGCCTTGTCTGCATAGATCTCCGCTAAATAGGTCTTTTGCGGATCCAAAAAGTCAAACTTGATTTCTCCGATTCGTCCATCCAATCCATTGACATTCCCCACAAACCATTCTCCTGTTCCCTTTGCCTTTCTGGCGATAGTCAAATAGTAACCTGGTTCAGCTTCCAAATACAGGCTCTTTTCCCAATCCAAGGCCACATCCTTAATAAACTGGAAAGCATCCGGGAATCGATCATAATTCTCAGGAAAGTCTGCCGCCATCTGTAGCGGGGAATACATGGTCACATAAAGCGCCAATTGATTGGCGAGGGTGCTATTGACATGGGAACCGTTGAATACGTCCATCTCAAAAACTCCCGGCGTGTAATCCATCGGTCCGCCAATCTGCCGGGTGAAGGGCAAAATCGTCACGTGATTGGCTTTGTTTCCTCCGAAGGCCTGATATTCCGTTCCTCTTGCCGATTCATTGGCGATCAGATTGGGCCAGGTTCTAGCCACTCCGGTCGGACGAACCGCTTCGTGGGCATTGACCATGATTTGGTATTCGGCCGCTTTTTCGATGGCGTATTGGTAGTGATTGACCAGCCACTGACTGTAGTGGTATTCTCCCCGGGGGAGCATATCTCCTACGTAGCCGCTTTTCACAGCAGGATAGCCATAGTCTTTCATCAACTGGTAGGCCTCATCCATGTGCCGTTCGTAGTTGCGAGCCGAGGAAGAAGTCTCGTGGTGCATGATCATTTGCACGCCTTTTTCTTTGGCGTAAGTAGAAATCCCCTTCAGGTCAAAATCCGGATATGGAGTGACAAAATCGAACACGTAGTCTTTGGAATTGCCAAACCAATCCTCCCAGCCTACATTCCAGCCTTCGACCAATACCCCGTCAAAGCCATGCTTAGCGGCGAAGTCGATGTATTTTTTCACATTCTCAGTAGTCGCGCCATGGGTACCATTCGGTGTAGCTTTTGAGTAATCCGTCTCCCCCAGTTTGATGGCTTTGTAGTCGTTGGTGTAGGACCAGGAGCTTTTTCCGGTGATCATTTCCCACCAAACCCCGACATATTTCATGGGTTTGATCCAGGAAGTATCTTCGATTTTTGAGGGTTCATTGAGGTTGTAAGTAATTCTCGAAGCCAAAATATCCCCCGCCTTTTTGCCGACGATGATCGTTCTCCAGGGAGTCTGGGCCGGCGTATAGAGGTATCCTTTGTCTCCGATCGCATCCGGGGTGAGATGGGAAGTAAAAATCATCCGCTCGTCATCCAGCTCCAAGTGCATGGCCGGATAATCGATCAAAGCCGCCTCATGCAAGTTGATGTAAAGTCCATCTGCCGACTTCATCATCAGGGAAGTTTGAACACCTGTATCCGAAAAAGGCGTCTGAGAAGCATTGGGCGTGATGGCCGTTTTCATCAGGCCACGGATTTCAGATAGCTTTGATTCGGTAAAGTCATATTCTTGCGTGTCGTAATCCCCAGGAACCCAAAAGGCGGTATGATCTCCAGTCATCGCAAACTGGGTCTTTTCCTCTGAAATCACGAAATACCCCATCTTTTCCTGCAAAGGAAACTCATAACGAAAGCCCAAACCTTCGTCGAATGCCCGGAAACGAATGACCATTTTGCGGCCAGTAGCTGCTTGGGTCAATTCCACCATCAGCTCATTGTAATGGTTTCGGATTTGGCTTTCCTCACCCCACACCGGAGTCCAAGTTTCATCAAAAGTGCCAGTTTCGGTTTGGGTAATTTCGAATCCGTTCAAAAGATCCACTTCATCCTCTTTCAGGTCAAATCCCATAGTGCTGGGGAGGATTACCGGAAGGGAATTCAGATTAACCTGATACACAGGTTCTCCCCGATCGGAAAGCGAAAACTTCATTTCCAGCGTTTGGCTTGGAGAGGTAAGCACTTGAGCCTGAACAGTCCCCCAAAACAGAAACAAGAATACAAAAGATAAACGGTGCCGATTTGGGATCGAAATTAGGGTATACATAAAGCTTAGCGAAAAGAGGTGGTTCTGTCTCTTGAAATTATTAGATTGAATCAATTTCAAATCTAAGTGTAAATATGGCCCCTAAAAATACTTTTCTCCCAATTCGGGCTCAAATGCTCGTCTTCTGCTTGGCTTTTTTCGCCTGCGCCCCCAAAACTCAGGAAAAAACAGCCGATGTCCCTGACTTTACCCTCCCCTCCTTCCGACTGGTCCCGACGGATACTTTCCACTTCAACAATTTTGTAGATTGCAACATGGCGGAAGCTTGGGTGGGTGATACATTGAGGATTTTTCCGGGCAAATATGGAGAGGACCCAGTTTGGGGATTTGCAGAGGATTTGAAATTTGCCTCAGGTGCCAATGCCGATGAGGTATTCAGTACGCCTGCAGAAAAATACATTGCCCCTACCTTGCCAAAAAATGCCCCGGTAGGTCAACCCGGGCTTCATGGGGCGGTTTGGTTTGAGACGGTCTACCAGGATACCCGGGACCCTTCCGGTCGTACCCTTTTTGCCATTTACCACAACGAAAACTATCCCGAAACCCTCCCCTTCAATCCGGATACTGGAGAAGGCTATATCAATGAAAATTGGCCTTTGGGTCTTACCGATCGAATCACTCCGGCTGCTGTCCCGAGAATCGGCGTAATGAAATCTACCGACGGAGGCTGGAATTGGGAAAACAAGGGGCTGTTTCTGGAAGATAAGCAGCCAAGAATGATCCTAAAGCCACATAACATCTCCAAGACCTTCGCAGGAGGAGTAGGAGATCCCAGTGCAGTAGCAGTGGGCGACTACCTTTATCTTTTCTATGGAGAATATGGCTATCCAGGTGTATACCAAGCGAGCACCTATTCACCAGTTACAGAAGCTTCTGGCCAATGTATCAGCGTGGCCAGGATCAAAATCTCAGATCTAGAGAATCCCCAAGGCAAGGCCAAACGCTGGGATGGAAAGGGTTTTTCGGCAGATTGGGATGGCATAGGAAGCCCTATCTCTTCCCTCCAAATTCCAAAAGAAAAAGGAGGAGGACCGGCTTCTTCTCCTCAAGGTGGATTTCATTGGGGACCATCGGTGAGCTGGAATACCTACCTAGAGTGCTGGGTGATGCTGATGGGCCATGTGGAGGGCCAATCTTGGATAGGGGACAAACTCTACATTTCTTTCAACCCACACCGGGATTTGGGTGAAGGAAGCAACTCCCAAGCCTGGACCAGCCCTCAGCTGTTAGTCCAAAAGCCAGGACATGTACTTTGGTATCCTTCTCTTCAGCCTCTCAATACTGCTGAAGACATTGCTGAGAAAAATACCAGCCTTAAACTGGGAAAACGTGCCAGACTCTTTTTCAAGTACTCGGACTTGGGAACATACCTTTCTGAATTCATTGTGGAGTTTGAAAAATAACCATCAGGATCATTCCACAGGTGTTTTTCTTCCCATGTGTAAATCTTCCTTTCAAAAATATTAACCCAAAAACCTTCCCAGATGAAAAATCTAATTCTGACCAAAAGCCAAGCAATGCTCTTTGCCTTAGGGCTATGCCTGACTTTTTCCTGTAAAAAATCCGAAGAATTTCCTGAAACCCCTCCCAGATCCTTAACCCTTCTCCAAGACTATGTTCAGGCAGAGGACTCGACTTTTCGCTACGAAATCATCCATTCTGTACCAGGAGAGCAATTTGACTACCATGTGCTAAAGATGTACTCCCAGCATTGGCTGACCCCCGATATCGTGGACCAAACCGAATGGTGGCATTGGGTGTCTATGGTAATTCCCAAAGACACTCCCTACAGCACAGGCATGCTCTGGATCGGCGGGGGCAGCACCAACTCCAAAATGCCCGAGGAACCCAATGAGTTGATTTTAGCCGCTGCCACAAGTACCAATTCGGTGGTCGCCCAAATCCACAATGTCCCCTTTCAGCCGATCACGTTTGCCAATGACACCTTTGGAGAGCGCTATGAGGACGAGATCATTTCCTATGGCTGGAGAAAATTCCTGGAAGGTGGGGCCAAAGACGAAGATGCCATCTGGCTGGCCCGATTCCCCATGACCAAGGCTGCCAAGCTTGCCATGGATGCCGTCTCAGAGGTAGTTCAAAAGAATTACCAAAAGCCCATCGACTCCTTTATGGTCGGAGGAGCTTCCAAAAGAGGATGGACCACCTGGACCACCGCTGCTACAGACGATCGGGTGATTGCCATAGCTCCGGTGGTGATCGACTTGCTCAACTTGGTTCCTTCTTTTGAACACCATTGGAGAAATTACGGCTTTTGGGCACCTGCTGTGGGAGATTATGTCCGGGAAGGCGTGATGAACTGGGTGGGAACTCCGGAATTTGACCGGATGCTGGAAATCACCGAGCCGTATTCTTTCCGCAAAAATTATGACATGCCCAAGTTGCTGATCAATGCGGCAGGTGATGAGTTTTTTCAGCCGGACAGCTGGAAGTTTTATTGGGATAGCCTACCCGGAGAAAAGCACGTGATGTATGTTCCCAACTTTGGGCACGATGTGGGAGAATCGGACGCCTTGCCCAATCTGATTTCATTTTACAATTCCATCCTGAAAAAAGCCCAAAGACCGAACTACTCCTGGAAAATTGAGGGAGATCAGATCAAAGTCACTTTTGATCCAGCCAATAAACCCGCTGCAATCAAACTCTGGTCGGCACTGAACCCAATGGCTAGGGATTTCCGGATCGATGTCTTTGGTCCCAATTGGACATCCGAGGACATTGCTGTTCCTGATTCGGGAGAATTGACCGTGAATATGAACACACCGGAGTCAGGGTATCGAGGTTATTTTGTGGAATTGACGTACGGAGGAGAAAATCCGCTCAAAGTTACTACCGGAATTGACGTCCTTCCTAGGACTTATCCTTTCGAGCCCTTTGTCTCACCCATAGCTTCCGGCAATTGATTATGAGAAGTGTTTGGATTTGGATTTTCACCCTGACCAGCCTGACTGCTATGGCCCAACAAGAACCCAATTACGAAGAAAGCAAAGTACCTGCTGTGGTCCTTCCGGATATTTTTCTGAGTGAAAAAGGAAAATGGATTCGAACAATAGAAGAGTGGGAAAAAGTCCGAAGGCCAGAGATATTCCAGCTTTTTGAGTCAGAGGTGTATGGAAAAATTCCCAAGGATTTTGACTCCATGAATTTTGAAAAAGTCAAAGAGAGTCTAAACCCCTACCCGGAATCAGCAGATTTGGAAGAAATCAACATTACCGTCCGAAGAAATGGTAAATACCATACCATGCGAGTCAATCTATTTCTTCCCAAGTCAGGTAAAGGCCCATTTCCTGTAATTCTACTGATCAATTACCTTCCAAAATATCCCGATGGCAAGTTGGTAGATGAGTCTTTTTGGCCGGTGAAAAAACTGATTGAAAGAGGTTTTGCCACGGCATCCTTTCATGCAGAAACCGTGGCTCCTGATTTAACAGAATCCTATCAACAAGGCATCATTTCCACCCTTTATCCTGAGCAAATCGGTCAGCCGAATGGCCTCAAAGCCTTCGGTGCTTGGGGCTGGGCTGCCATGCGTGCCATGGATTATTTTGAGCAGCATCCTCAAATTGACAGCAAAAAATCGGTTTTGGTGGGCCACTCCCGAACCGGCAAAACCGCTCTATGGACTTCCGCCAATGATCCCCGATGGGCCATCACCTATGCCAATGAGTCAGGTTGCGGAGGTGCGGCTATTTCCCGAAGGAAGTACGGAGAAACTGTCGAAGCCATCAATCGGCGTTTTCCCTATTGGTTTGCAGACAACTTCCGAAAATACAATGAGCGGGAAGAAGCTCTTCCTTTGGATCAGCACATGCTGCCCGGATTGATTGCTCCGAGGGCAGTTTACTATTCCAGTGCGAGAGAAGATCGTTGGGCGGATCCAAAAGGGGAATATCTGGGACTAAGTCTAGGCAGCCGGGTGTTTTCGGAGATTTATGGGAAAAAGGCGGTTTTTGAACAGGAGTTTGAAGCCTTGAGCGGGCCTGTTCACCTTGAATCCGTGGGCTACCATATCCGGGAAGGCAAGCACGACCTGACTTGGGAGGATTGGAGGATTTTTCTGGAGTTTGTGAGTAAAACTTATAAAGAATGATCAATATGGAGATTGAATCAGATCAGTTTGCCTGCTCCAATACCACTTCTCTTTGAGAAAGAGGCACATCATAAACTACAAAATCACCCTTCTCATCATTTCCAAAGACCAAATCCAGCTTGTTCTTCCCTTGAGTTCCTTGCACTTTTTTCCAATCCGAAGGAATGTAGGTTTTAAGAGTCAAGGGAACCCGATAGATCTGTGGATCCAAAATTGAACTGAGACTGATCGAAATCCTCTCAGCATGGACTTCTGTAGTCACCTGAGTGGCTTTCCTCTCTCTGAGATATTGGGTTACCTCCCGAAAAGGCGCTACCCAAACCTGATCTTCTTTTGCCTTGATATAGGAGAAGTACTCGACCAATTCCTGACGGGTTTTGGGTTCCCAACCCAGATTCCCCACACCATGATACACCAAAACCAGCCAAGTGTGGTCGTGATTCATGAGTGTGTCAACCCAACTTTTCATCTGGGCTACATCAGTACGGGTAAGCGGTCCTCTTTGCCATTGAACATACTCTTTTTCAGATTGTCCGGGAGTCATTTGGCTGCCCCGGTTGATTTCTTCCAGCCATTCTTCCGGCATGCGATTTCGGAGAGCTGGATATATTGTGTGAGCATATTCCATGACCCTTTCATTTTCTGTTCCGTAGGGCCCTTCCGCTGTGAATACTGACTCAGGACCTATGAATTTCAATAAATCCGCTTTGCTCTGTTCAAGTTCATAAAGCATATTGGCTTCATCCAAAACAGCAAGCCGGGGATGAGTTACCGTATGGGAAGCTATTTCATGACCTTGATCTGAGTAGGACTTGTATTGCGCCCAGGTGGTGGTGTCTTCCACATTGTTGTGAAAAACCACATCATCGGTATCCTGGATGGTTCCTTTCCGGATTTTCTCATAGCCTTCATCAATCAGGGCATAGGCTTGGTCCACCCTTCCCTGTTCAAAAAGAGAGCCTGCCCGGGCGTGGTAATCTTCGGCCTCACTTGTACCGGTAAATGCAATCAATGATGCTCTTTCAAAAAAATTGCTGGAATCAGTCGGGATGGTCGCTGTCTCTTTGATGATCTCAGCCGGATCTCTTCCGATGAATTTTCCCTTGCCCGATCCTTCTACTTTTCCGGTAATGATGTAAAAAGTAGCCAAAAGATCAAGGCTGTCCAATATTGGCTTGGCAATCGTCAGTTGGTTGATAATTCCGTCATCAAAAGTGATGGAAACCGCCCCGGTTTTGTCTCCATACCACTTGGTGATTTCCGTTTTCCCGACCTGGGGATCGGGGGAAGTGCAGGAAACCCAGCAAAGAGTGGCGAAAATACAGGCGAGTAGCGTCTTCATGAAAGAGGGAGATTGGATGGAAAACCAATATCCGAAAAAGAAAAGGAGGGTAAAAACCACCAGTCAAGTTTTAGGAAAATGATGGAGATGAATGCTTAGACTTTTTTCCTGTTTTAAAAAAAATGCCCTGAGGGCTAAAAAACGGAGATTATCCGACAACAAACGACTACAATCGAATACAACTGCTTAACTACCGACTAGTCCCTGGATCTCTCCCCAATTTTGACCCATCAGTTTTCCTCTGGCGAAAACGCAAAACAAATCTTTCACATCTAACTATTCAACATCATGAACGCGCTAAGAAACAAAGTTCAACTCATCGGTCGCTTGGGCGACAAAGTCGAAATCAAAACCTTGGAATCCGGAAAAATAGTAGGCCGGGTAAGCATCGCTACTCAAGAGGTCTATCGGAATGCTCAGGGAGAAAAAATCACGGATACCACCTGGACTAATCTGGTGGTCTGGGGAAAGCAAGCTGAAACTCTTGAAAAATACACGGACAAAGGCTCAGAAGTAGCCATCGAAGGCAAACTCTCCAATCGTTCCTACACGGACAAAAACGGGGACAAAAAGTACATCTCCGAGGTGGTCATTTCAGACTTTCTTCTACTGGGAGGAAAAGAAAAACAAGATTAAAATGGGGATCAACCCATTGACCAAGCTAAACCGTGTACGCGAATAGTAATCCAAAATTCTAAATCTTCAAGAAAAGCTCAGGTCAGAGCCGGACAGTTTTCAAAAAATGTCCGGCTTTTTTGTTAGGTTCAATTCCATTTTGCTACCCAAACTAACCCAAGCCTATGTACTCCCTGATTTCATTTTTCGGACTTTTGAGTCTGCTGGTTTTCGAAGAAAAACCAAAACCTGAAATTCTTGCTTCTGGATTTATTTACGAAACAGCCCCTTTTCCTTCCTGCCATGCTTCAACCCTTTTGGAAACTCCTGATGGGATTTTGGCCGCTTGGTTTGGAGGCACCTATGAGCGGCATCCCGATGTGAATATTTACACCTCCCTGAGGAAAAACGGTTCCTGGTCCACTCCACGGGAAGCGGCAGACGGAATTGAAAACAAAGACTTCCGAAATCCAACTTGGAACCCAGTCTTGCACCAAAAAACCAATGGGGAAATTGTCCTTTTCTACAAAGTAGGCCCCAATCCTAGGGAATGGTGGGGGCTTTATAAAACCTCCACGGATGGGGGAAAAACCTGGTCCAAAGCCATCCAAACCCCTCCCGGCTACCTCGGCCCGGTGAAAAACAAATCTGTTGTTCTATCAGACGGCACCTTGTTGCATCCTTCAAGCTTTGAAACCAACGAAATCTGGACTACCCACATGGAATTTACCAATGCGGACTTGAAAAACTGGAAGAAAGTGGAAGTGCCAGGCCCCTTTCAGGCGATCCAACCCACGATTCTTTTTCATGGAGGGGAAAAACTTCAGGTCCTGACCCGAACCCAAGAAGGAGTCATCGCCACGGCCTTTTCAGAGGATAATGGAAAAAGCTGGACAGCATTGAGTTCCAGCGGCTTGGTCCACAACGGCTCCGGGATCGACGCGGTGACCTTAAAAAACGGATACCATCTGCTGGTTTGTAACCCAATTCCCAAAGGAAGAAATAAATTGAGTCTCTTGGGCTCGACTGATGGCAAAAACTGGGAAGAGCTTTTGGTGCTGGAAGATGAGCCCAGCGGAGAATTTTCCTACCCTGCCATTATTCAAGCCAGTGACGGTACTGTGCATATTTCCTACACTTATCAGCGGGAAAAGATCAAGTACGTTCACCTCAGCCTCTAACCATTTTTTTCAGCCTATGAAATCCAGCGCTTCCTATTTTGGAATTATTCCACCACTCATTACTCCCCTCAATCCGGATTGGTCATTAGATGGGATACACACTGAAAAACTTATCGAACACCTGGTGCAAGGCGGAGTTCATGGGATCTTTATCCTGGGTACCACCGGTGAATTTGCCAGCATCAGTCAGGATGTAAAAAGTGATTTGATTCGATTGACCTGCAAAAAAGTAAACCGGAGAATTCCCGTTTTGGTGGGAATTACCGGGTGCTCCATGGTGGAGAGTTTGGATTTGGCCAGCATTGCCAAAGATTCAGGAGCTGCGGCCCTAGTGGCAGCGCCACCTTTCTACATGAATATCGGGCAGGAAGAACTTCAAGCCTACTACCTGCAATTGGCAGACTCGGTGAATCTTCCCCTGATGCTGTACAATATGCCTTCCCACACCAAAATCAGCATTGCCATTGAAACAGTGGAAGTGCTGGCTTCTCATCCCAATATCATCGGAATCAAGGACAGCAGTGGGGATTTGGGCAATTTTCAGGAACTGTGCAAAAAATTCGAGGATATGCCTGAGTTTCGGATTTTTGTAGGCCCGGAGGAAATTCTTGCTTCCACCCTGAAAATGGGCGGTCATGGAGGAGTCACCGGAGGCGCCAATCTTTTTCCCAAACTGTATGTCCAAGCTTTTGAAGCCTTTCAGCAGGGAGACGAATCACGCTTGGGCCAACTCCAAGAAACCATCCTTTTTCTCAGCGAAAAACTCTATCAAAATGCCAGCTATAAATCCAGCTATTTGAAAGGACTAAAAGCCGCCATGAGTTTCGAAGGCCTATGCAAGGGGATTTTGGCACCTCCCCTGACTGCCTATTCTGAAGAGGAAAAGGCTTTGCTCAAAGAAAATTTTCTCGAGGTCAAAAACCGGGTAAGTCGAGTTTTAAACCCATCTTAAGTCTCGAAACAAATCCTTATGCCTGATTTAGACCTTTTGGTTTTTTTCGTTTACCTCCTCGCCATCGTAGGTTTTGGCGTTTCTTTTTCCTTCAAAAAAAGATCCTCTTCAGATTTTACCACCGGAGGTGGAAGGCTCCCTGCTTGGGCAATCGGGATGTCGATTTTCGCCACCTTTGTCAGCAGCATCAGCTTTCTGGCCTTGCCTGGAAATGCCTATTCAGGCAATTGGAATGGATTTGTATTTAGCCTCTCTATTCCTTTGGCAGCTTGGATTGCTGTCCGGTATTTTGTCCCGCTTTACCGGAAATTGGGCAGCGAATCCGCCTATTATTATCTCGAGGAGCGTTTTGGCACTTGGGCCAGAATCTATGCCTCGGCCTGCTACCTTCTCACCCAGCTCGCCCGAATGGGGGCCATATTGTACCTCTTGGCCTTGGCTGCCCAGGCATTGTTGGGTTGGAGTATTCCGACGATTATTCTGATTACGGGAATCAGTGTGATTGTCTATTCCATGTTTGGAGGAATCGAGGCGGTCGTCTGGACAGACGCTGTGCAGGGAATTGTGCTAATTGGAGGTGCTTTGGCTTGTCTAGGGGTGATCTTTTGGGAAATTCCCGGAGGAAGTTCGGAAGTGTTTCGCATAGCCGAGGAATCGGAAAAGTTCAGTTTGGGGAGTTTTGAACTGGATTTCACCACCTCTACCTTCTGGATGATTTTGGTGTATGGACTATTTATCAACCTGCAAAATTTCGGAATTGATCAGAGCTATGTGCAGCGCTATCTCACAGCCAAAACCGAGCAGGAAGCCAAGAAATCCACTTGGCTGGGAAGTTTGCTCTATGTGCCGGTTTCCTTTATTTTCTTCATGATCGGAACTGCGCTTTTTGGATTCTATCAAGCGCAACCGGAACTTTTGCCCAAAGGAATAGCCGGAGACAAGGTTTTCCCACACTTTATCGTAAACCAACTGCCTGTAGGAATCACTGGGCTGTTGATTGCCTCCATTTTTGCAGCGGGGATGAGTACGATCTCGACCAGTGTGAACAGTTCTGCCACGGTGATTTTGTCTGATCATTTCAAAAAGTACATCCATCCCAAGCCTTCGGAAAAGACTTCTCTATTGGTCTTGAGACTGGCTTCATTGGGGATGGGAATACTCAGCATTTTGGTGGGTTTTGCTTTCAATGGCGTGGAAAGTGCCTTGGATTCCTGGTGGGCTTTGGCTTCTATCTTTAGCGGAGGGATTTTGGGACTTTTCCTCTTGGGACTTTTGTCCAAAACCCAAAAACCACAAGCCTTGATTGCTGTGATTTTAGGCGTTTTGGTGATTGCCTGGATGAGTCTTTCTACGGTTTGGGTGAAAAACGGCTTTCCCGAAACCTTCGCCAATCCGCTTCACACGAATATGACCATTGTGATGGGCACGCTGACGATTTTTGTGGTGGGCTTTGGTTTGGGGATTTTCATACAAAAAAGAAACATTAAGATCAAGTCATTCCAGGATTTGAATAGGTGGTAATGCTATTTTGAGTCTCATGAATATTTGATCTTTTTCTTACCTTATGTCTGAAAATAAAAAAACACCCATTGCCCCCTACCGTAAAATAAACCATGAAAACAATCCTAATCGAACCAGAAGATCAAGAGCAGCTCAAAGCGATTACTACTGTTTTGAAAGCCATGAAGGTGAAATTTAGTACTTCAAAAATGGACGTCGAATCTCTTAGAATTCTTAAAAGTGTGGCAAAAGGATTCAAGGAACTAAAAGACGTCGAGTCAGGAAAAATCAAAGCCAGAAATGTTCAGGATGTATTGGCCGAACTATGATCTATCATGTCAAGACTCTTCCTGAATTTGAAAAAGAATTAAAGCGTCTGGCAAAAAAGTATCCTTCCCTCAAAGATGACATGCTCAAACTGGCCAAAAGCCTTTCTCAGCAACCCAATCAAGGCACTCCACTTTTTAAAAATTGCTATAAAATCCGTTTGGCTATCAAAAGTAAAGGAAAAGGGAAATCAGGTGGAGGAAGAGTAATCACACATTTTGCAATCAAGAAAGACAGTGTCTACTTGCTCACGATTTATGACAAATCGGAAAAGGATTCCCTGCCCAACCAATACATTAAACTATTACTTGAATCTTTTGAGTAGGCTTCTCCTCAGTTTCAAGGCTTTTTAGAAAAATTAGATGATTTGCAATTGTTCAGCCTAGTCGCCGCTTCAAAAATAACCCCGACATTTTTCTCCAAAAATCTCAACTTTCTTGGATGGAGAACATACTTTTTGTTTACATTATAAACACATTAATGTTAAAATAATTAACATTTAGCTTATCAGAATCAGCTTCCAAAAGTTGCCGCTATGCTGCTTCTGGAGAAGCGGCATTGAAGCATGTCCAGCGTCCCGAGACGCAGGACAAAACATGCTCTTGGAATCAACTTTTCCAAAGTTTCGAACTTTGGAAAAGTTCGTTCAAGCACAACTCCTCGGATTTGGCCATGCCAAACCTTCGAGGTTTCAAAACCCTCAAAGGTTTTACCCAATCATAATTCAAACATGTTTATCAACTGCCATTCTCACTTCAGCTTCAAATACGGGACGATGTCTGTGGAAGCGCTGATCGCTGAGGCGAAGGGCAAACGACTCGACGCCCTCGCCCTGACAGACATCAACTGCACTGCCGGGATTTTCCCCTTCATCCGGGAAGCCCAAAAATCCGGTATCCACCCCGTCATCGGCATCGACTTCCGCAATGGTATCCAGCAGCAATACATCGGCTTGGCTCGGAATCAGGAAGGTTTTTTCGAGCTAAACAAGCACCTCTCCGAGCACCTGGTTCACAAGCGGGAATTCAAAGCACGGGCTCCCAAGTTTGAAAACAGCTTTGTGATCTATCCTTTTTCGGAAAAGACTTTTCCCCTACGGGAAAATGAATACATCGGCGTACATCCTGCCCAACTCAACAAGCTGCTGACCTCGCCGTGGTTTCGCAGAAAGGAAAAGCTCGTGCTGCTCCAGCCGGCTACTTTTACTTCCAAGCTTGAGTTTAATGCGCATCGACTTTTGCGCAGCATGGATCTAAACACTTTGCTGAGCAAGCTACCCGTTGAGGAGCAGGCAGATGTTACGGATCAGCTCTACTCCTATGCGGACCTGATCGCCCGCTGCGAAAGTCACAGCTACCTACTCGTCAATGCCCAAAAGCTCCTGGAGCAATGCCAGTTTTCCTTCTACTTCCAAGCCGTCAAAAACCGACGGGATATTCTGGGTTCGGACTGGGAAGATTTTGACTTTCTCCGGCAGGAAACTTACAAAGGTGCACTGCATCGCTATCCGGATTTTTCGCCAGAAATTTCCAAACGCATCGACAAGGAGCTCGAGCTCATCCAGCAAAAGGGCTTTGTCTCCTACTTCCTGATCAACTACGACATCATCACCTTTGCCCAGCAGCGCAACTTCTACCACGTCGGCCGGGGATCGGGTGCCAACAGTATTGTGGCCTATTGTCTGGGCATCACGGACGTGGATCCGATCGAGTTGGACTTGTATTTTGAGCGCTTTATCAATCTCTATCGGGAAAATCCCCCCGACTTCGATATTGACTTCAGCTGGACCGACCGGGATGAGGTGACGGATTACATTTTCCGCAAATACAACGGAAAGCAAGAAGAGCATGTGGCTCTATTGGGTTCGTACAGCACTTTTCAATACAACTCCATGCTGCGGGAATTGGGAAAAGTATTTGGTCTACCCAAAACCGACATCGAGTCTCTGATCCATCATGCTGATAAGGAAGGCTACGTACCCGATCAGTTTGGCAAACTGATCATCAAGTACTCGCAGGTGCTGCATGACATGCCTTCGCATCTGACCATCCATGCCTGCGGAATTCTGATTTCCCACAAACCCATCCACTACTACACCGCGACGGACATGCCTCCAAAGGGCTTTCCTCTGGCCCATATCGACATGCACATTGCAGAAGATATTGGGCTGCACAAGTTTGACATCCTAAGTCAGCGGGGACTCGGTCACATCAAATCATCTTTGGAAATCATCTACCAAAACCAGGGTGTGAAAGTAGATATCCGGGAAGTAGAAAAATTCAAAAAGGATCCCAAAATCAAGGAGCATTTGCGCACCGGGCATACCATCGGAGCTTTCTATGTGGAATCCCCCGCCATGCGGATGCTTTTGGCCAAGATGAAAGCCGATACCTATCTGGAACTGGTCGCAGCCAGCTCTATTATCCGTCCGGGAGTGGCCCGGTCCGGAATGATGCGGGAATACATCCTGCGCCATATCAGCGAGGAGCGTCGCAAACAAGCCCATCCAGTCATGTGGGACATCATGCCCGAGACCTACGGGATCATGGTCTATCAGGAGGATGTGATCAAGGTCGCTCACTACTTTGCCGGATTGAGTCTGGCCGAAGCAGATGTACTGAGACGAGGCATGAGCGGAAAGTCCAGGTCCAAGGACGAATTCCAGCGGGTGAAGGACAAGTTTTTCGCCAACTGCAAGAAGCTGGGGCGGGAAGATCAAGTAGCCAAAGAAGTCTGGCATCAGATCGAGAGCTTTGCAGGATACTCCTTTGCCAAAGGACACTCGGCTTCCTTTGCCGTGGAAAGCTACCAGAGTCTGTACCTGAAAGCCTACTTCCCGCTGGAATTTATGGTCGGGGTGATCAATAATTTCGGGGGATTTTATCATACCGAATTCTACGTCCACGAGCTCCGGATGAACGGAGCCGACATCCAGGCTCCTCATTTGAACGAGAGTGAATACCTGACCCGAATCGCTGGAAAAACCGTTTTCCTGGGATTTATCCATATGAAATATCTGGAGAAAGCCGCGGTGGAAAAGCTGCTTTCCGAGCGGAGAGTAAATGGGCCTTTTCTGGGTTTGGCGGACTTTGTGTCCCGTGTGGAAATCGGCCTGGAGCAGCTGCTGATTCTGATTCGGATGACTTGCTTCCGGTTTACAGGAAAGACCAAACAGGAACTCCTCTGGGAGGCCCATTTTCTCCAAAACAAACGAAGTACCTTGGTTCATACCAATGAGCTATTCCGAACCGGGGAGATTAGCTTTGGCAAAAAGCCCCCGGAAGTGCCCGATCTGGACGAGACCGATATCCGTCAGGAGATTTTGGATCAGATCGATATCTTGGAATTTCCGCTGGACTCCCCTTTTCACCTGGTCAAAGACCAAAGTATCCAAGGGATCAAAGCCCGGGAAATGACCCAGTATTTAGGGAAAAATGTAATGATCTTAGGCTACCTCGTCACAGTCAAATATACCCGAACAGTCAAAGGAGATGTAATGAACTTCGGTACCTTTTTGGATCGGGATGGAGACTGGATCGACACGGTACACTTCCCTCCCGTGGTCAAAAAGTATCCTTTCAAAGGCCGGGCGATCTACAGGATCGAGGGTAAAGTCGTGGAAGAGTTCGGCTTCTACTCCATCGAAGTGGATAAATTGGAGCGGATGGCGTATTGGAATGCCGGGGAGGACTGAGCGTCAAGAAAGGCTCCAGTGAGCTTCTAGCAAAGGGCCAGATTGGAAGGTTTTTTTTTATCACGAAGTCAGGAAGACGCTATGTGGTGTGATAAAAAGTAATCCAAGGTCATAGGAAAATCTCTGTTTGTACTGATCCACTTAGATAAAAAAAGGTTAAGAAGAAGAATCATTTTCGGACAAATTACGTTATCTTAATGGACAAATTACCGATAAATACCATGGCAAAGAAACTATCTAAAGTAAGTGAGCCGGCGGTAGCCCTTTACCAAAAAGCAAAAATGAGCGTAGGAGACATTCTAAGAATAGATTTAGCTGACTTGAACGAGCCACTCTCCCGATTGGACACATTTCGAAGTGGCCTGGATAAGAGTGCCTTTGAAAGCTTCAAAGCACTTTCAGGCCTAGACTATGAGACCTTGGCAGACGCTTTGGGGGTCTCTGCCAAGACCCTGCAGCGCAAGGAAGTATTTGACACAGGTCAGTCCGAAAAGCTCTATCAGCTGGCTGAGCTGTATGCTATTGGGATCAATTATTTTGGTAGGGATGGATTCCGTCGCTGGATGGAGCGACCACTTTTTACCCTCGGTAATCGCATTCCCCTAGATCTAATCGACGTATCCGAAGGGATATCACTTCTCAAGACAGAGATCCTAAGACTTCAGCACGGAATTGCAGTCTGAGTAATGAAGGCCTATCGAATCGCACTGACTCCATTTTGTGATGCAAGTGGAGAAGGAGCCAAACTGTATGGTGGAAGATGGAATCTCCAAGGAACGCCAGCGATTTATACAGGAGCAAGCATCTCTGCCTGTTTACTGGAAAGGCTTACCATAGACTCTGAAATCCTATCCTCAGAGCGGTATTTGCTCTATTCTGTCATGGAATTTGAAATTCCCGACCATCTTATTTTTTATCCAGGTGAAACTGAACTACCCAGAGATTGGAACAAGATCCCTGCAGCCAAACCTTCAATGGAGTACGGCACAAATCTACTCAACTCTGGAATCACTTGTTTTGGAGTGCCTTCGGTAGTCGACCCTAGCTCCTTAAACTTTGTAATCAATCCTAATTCGAAGGATTTTCACTTGATAGAATCAAAAACCTATCCTTTGACACTTGACAAAAGAATTCTGCGGTAAGCCTTGAGAAGACTCTCTCTTCTCCTATTATTTGGTTTTTTTAGGTTTTGACTTATTTTCATCAAAAATCCACAACTGCATGAAAATCCTCCAAACCGCAATTATTCTGATTTTCACCATACTGGTTGTTCCTGTTTTTACCTATTTATTCGGAATCCCACTGGGAGAGAAAGAGTGGGAAGTCCTAAAAGTGCTGATGTATATCTGTGGATTTTCCATAGCTTACTGCTTTATCGTCGGGGAATTGACCAACAACAACAGCCAAGTGGATAAATACTGGAGTATCCTGCCGATAATCTATGCTTGGGTGATGGCCTACTATGGGGATTTCAGTCCCAGAATGATTTTGATGGCCTCTTTGGTCACTGCCTGGGGAGTCAGACTTACCTACAACTTTGCCCGAAAAGGAGCTTATCGATGGAAGTTTTGGGAAGGTGAGGAAGACTACCGGTGGGAAATTTTGAGGAAAAAACCGGAATTCCAGCCCCGTTGGAAATGGACTCTTTTCAACTTGTTCTTCATTTCTGGCTACCAGAATATACTCATCCTTCTCTTTACTCTCCCTATGCTGGTTTCTTTGCAATTTGATGGGGCAGCTCTCGGTATTTGGGAATTGATCGTGACTTCTGGAGTGCTCTTTTTTCTAGTCCTTGAAACTATCGCAGATGAACAGCACTGGAACTATCAAAGTGAAAAATGGAGATTAATCCGGGAAGGAAAGCTGCTTCATGGAGACTTTGCTAAGGGCTTTTTAGACAAAGGTCTTTGGGCAATTTCCCGTCATCCCAATTACCTTGGAGAGCAGGGAATCTGGGTCTGCTTTTACTTCTTTTCAGTAGCAGTTTCCGGTCTTTGGATCAACTGGTCCATTGTGGGAGCGATGTTGTTATTGATTCTATTTCAAGGGAGCTCCAACTTCAGCGAAGAAATAAGCGCCTCCAAATATCCGGAATACAAAAATTACCAAAAGAGAGTGCCTCGGTTCATTCCAAAAGTTAGGCCTGAAGGCGTTGGAAAGCCTGCCCCCTCCTCCTGAGATGGGTTAGATTTGGTCTGGCCGGGATCTTTGAGAGCTTATTTTCAAAGGACCTTATGATGTCCAAGGGGGATTGGATTTGATAATTATCTTCCTCGTCCAAGATCACTCCTAATCGGGTCTCTAATTCAAAGAGAATACCTTCAACATAGATTCGATCGACAGCTATTTCTGAATAAAATTTTCTCTTTTTTTGACTTCCTGTGGTAGGAATTCCAAATTCCTGAAATACGGAAAGAATGATTTTTGAGAGATTCATCTTGGTTTTCATAACAGTAAGGATTGGGGGTTAAATATGTCCATGTTTAATAGTCATACAGAAAATCAAATCCTTCATTCACGAATTAGTCACTATATTTTACTCTTTTACATTTGAAACGGGAATGATATGATTGAATTGGATTAAAGCAGGGAAAGGAAAAAATAAGTAGAAAAAAGATACCTGACTGGTTTGGATTTTAGGTAAAACAATCATTCAAAAATCAGTAGAATTACCTTTCCTTTGCTTGGATTAAGTTGGCTAATTCCGAAAGGAAAATCAGTCTAAAAATATAAATCAGGAATTTGATTTTAGCATTTATTGCAAATTCCATTTCATCCGGAAATAAAGAGTAAACCAAAGGGTTCCAGTGGGCATTTCAACTTGGCTTTGGCGCTAATCTTTTTTGGACACAAAAACAGTCCTTTTCCTAAAAAGAGTAGCTCCCATCCAAATTCCTACAAGAACTGACTATTCTATCCTTGAAAAGTTTGTCAGATTTCAGCATAACAAAGAACTCGGAAACGAAAGATTTCATCGCTTTCAAATCTGCGGAAGTATACAGGTCTTGATATTGGTCAATCAAGCCCATAAGCTCCGACTCCTTGTCCAGAAAATGCTGCCTTACATATTGAAATAAAGATTCATCCCTACAAAATCCTCTGTAAAGCCTTTCAGTGACTTTGCTAATGGGCACTGCTGAATTAACCTGAGCATAGGGAGGATTGACCAATCCGCACATGTCAAAATCATAGGCAAGTGGATAAATCGTCTTTTGACCTACGATCATTACTTTTTGATTATGCTGATACAGCCCTGACCAATCCGTATTGCCAATCATCATCTGATAGAAATCATGAATAACCGTGGCGGTATCTTCCATGATATTGGGTGGAATTTTCTTCTCAGAGATCTCAGCGTCAAATCGTTGGGCAACATCGTCATCATCCTCAATCACAAAGCCCAAAAGCTCCTCCTGCTCCCCTTTTTTATCATCCAGATTGGTCAGCTTCATTTTGACCAATCGGGTTCTGAAATAGTAATCAGTGACTAATTCATACATCTTGTAAGCCAAGTATTCCTTTCCTACATAGTTGCCGGAATTCTTCCCTTTCGCACAGGGAAGGACCAATTTCAACTTTCTGGTTCCCTGAAAAATAGACCCTTTGGCATCATCTTTTGCCATTCGGATGCGGGTGGGAGGATAATAGCAGTTTTTAAGTCGAAAATTTCCTCGGGTTCTGATTTCAAAAGGATAGGTTTCCCAAGTACCCTCTTCATTGACAGAGATATCCTGAGTCATAAAAGTAGAATCGTTGGTCTCAACTCTTAGCTTTTTTAGGGATATGGACATATCCAGTTCAAGAACCTCATTGGAATCAAAAAGCCGCTTTTCACTTTGCGCCAAAAGCTCCTGAAGAGAAAAAGAAAAGGCTATGGCTACAACTAGAATCCTTAGGGTTAGACGTGCTTGCATGGGTTGATAAAATTCGATCAGCATTAAAAGTTAGGAATTTTATCCTTCTTTTTCACCATACAAAAATTCAGACTAACCTAATCCACACTAGTGCTGCTAGCTGCTGGGAGGGATAGCTTGTCTTGCTTCCCAAATTCTCATAAAAAGCATATGAGCCATTCTTCGGGCATGTTCCTTGGCATATTCTGCTGTTTCCCCCTCGAAATACCGATTGACAGTAGCAAACCACAATTCCAACCAATTCCCAAAATGAGCTTGGTCGATGGTGTAATTTACCGACACATCAACTTCCCGATGAACCTGCGCCGGATTGAATTTTCCACGCCCCGGACCGGTCTGAAGCAGAATCATTTCCCAGAAATCCGACAGATGAATCAAATGGTGATCCCAATCCTTGACGATTTGATTGAAAATTGGCCCCAAAAGCTCATGCTCACGAACTTTCCCGTAAAACTTTCTAACCAAAAAATCAACTTCCTTTCGGGACTGGATAGGGATTCTGTTCATTTGAGGATAGGTTGTAGCACTTCCAATTTCCCATCGATATCCGAAGGAATAGGCAAACCCAATAATTGGCAAATCAAGGGATACACATGAATGTTATCAAAGGAATCAATGGTCAATCCCGATTTGATCTGAGGTCCCTTGGCATAGAAGATGGCATGCATTTCTTTCTCCTTGGGATCAAAACCATGCTCCCCACGTGCTGTAGAACCATCCATTCGCATTCTCCTAGCCACCACATCGAGGTATCCTTGATCATTGGCAAGGTAAAAGCCTAAGTCTGCTAAAATGATCAAATCCCCAATCCGATCGGCATGAGTAGATAAGTCACCATAGTACTCCAAATCAGCCGGATCAACGATCTTGAATCGCCCCTTTTTTGTCAATAGCTGTTGTTTGACTGCTTCTTTTTCCCCTGGATTTAGAAGGTACACATGCGCCAAAGCCCCGCTATTGACTATTCGGGCTTTGATTCCGTCCACCAGCTGATCCAGCAAAATTCGATTTTCCAAAGTCACATCCACCATTCCATGGTCTGACACAATAATGATATTTACCTCTTGATCCAAGCTTTTTACCCCTTCAAAAAGCGCCCCGAGTTCGGCATCCAGCTTTTTCAATCGGGCTCCGATTTGCTCTTCGTCACTTGGTCCATATCGATGCCCAATATCATCCATGTCGGAAAAATACATGGTAATCATCCTCGGCCGAATGGAATCCGGCATCTGAAGCCATTCAAAGGCTTTGGAAATACGGGTCAGGTTATTCACCCGCCCGTCATAATCGTAATAGTAGCTAGGCCTGACTCCTTGGATAGCGGCCTCTGAACCTACAAAGAAATAGCTTGCGGCTTTGATACCGTTCTGCTCCGCAAGCACCCAAAGCGGAGTGCCTCCGTACCAAGATCCATCCGTCACCAGTTCCCGCTTGCCGATCGCATAGACTTCGTCTTTCTCAGGATCGTAAAAGGTATTGTCCACGATTCCGTGCCGCTCAGGACGCATACCGGTGGCGATGGTGTAGTGGTTCGGGAAAGTTTTGGAGGGAAAGGAAGAGATCATGGATTGGGCCTGAGTCCCTTCCGAGATAAATCTGGAGATATTCTCCGGCTTGAATCGCTCCACATAATCGTATCTAAATCCGTCCAGAGAAATGAGAATTACTGTGGGTTCTTTTTCCTGGGCCAAAATGGTAAAACTAATTCCGAGAAGAAAAACAATTTGAAAAACGACCTTAATCATGTGAGACTTGATTTTTAGAAGAAGTCACAAACTTAAAGGTTTGTTCCCGGAAAAATGTTCCATTGATTTGATCAGGTCTATTTTCAAAAGTCAATGCGCATCAGGTAATCTGTCTGAATCTCGTCACCGAATGGAAAAGGATGGCTTCCGAAGATGCGAAGGCCATTTTTCTCATAGAAGCGGATCGCTCGGGGATTATGCTCCCACACGCCCAGCCAGAGGTATTTTTTTTGGTTTTGCTTCGCAAAGTCAATGGCCGTATCAAGTAGCCTTTTCCCAAATCCACTGCCCAAATGCTCCTCTAAAACGTACAGCCTTGCGATTTCCAGACTTTCTGGATCATGAATATCCGTCTGTGCAGGTACCTGATTGACTTTGGTATACCCGATAATTTCGCCTTCCAATTCTGCCACAAAAAAGGTAGAAGCAGGATTGGCCAGCTCCTTTTCAAATTGATTTAACGTAAAGGCTTCAGCAAGATAGGCTTCTACATTTTCAGGCTTATTTCCGGCGGTAAATGCCTGCAAAAAGGCCGTTCGGGCCATGTGGAGCAAGTCAGCTAGATCTGAAGGAATTGCTTTTCGGATGGAAATCATGGCGGCAAGCAGCAAATTTTTTGAAAAAAATAATATACCTCAGCTTCTTATGTATGTAAGATTTTGATATATTCGAATCAAACTTAACACCATGTCAAGCAACGCGCTGATCAAAGGAAGTCTTCAAACCATCATCCTCAAGCTGCTGGAAGAAAATGAAAAGATGTATGGCTACGAAATCACACAAAAAGTAAAGGAACTCACAGCCGGGGAGATCAAAATCACCGAAGGTGCCCTCTACCCTGCCTTGCACAAGCTCGAAGCCGAAGGACTCCTCACCACCGAAATCCAGCAAGTGGACAATCGGGTCCGGAAATACTACAGCCTGACCAAGGATGGGCAAAAAGAAGTGAGCTCCAAGCTCGCCGAGCTTCAGGCTTTTGTCGAGAGTATGCAACGCATCATCAATCCGGGATTGAAGCCGGAATTGGGATTTTAACTTTTGATAAATGAGAAAGCTTTCCGAACAAGAACTCAAGCTTGTCCAAATGGCCATATCCGAAAAGGGGATAAACTCTGCCGAACTTCTGATGGAAGTATATGATCACTTTTTAAGTCATTTGGAAAGCTTCCCCGAAGAGCAATTTGAAGTTCAATTGAATTCGCTGAACTTAAAATGGTCAAAGAGGTATTGTGCAAAGCTTCAAGACAACCTCAGAAAAAATCTGAATAAAACGGTAAGGAAAATCCAGTGGAATCTGATCAAAAGTTATTTTTCTTGGCCAAAGTTTTTCATTACCCTATTACTAATCGGCGGAATCACTCTATTGATCAATCTTCTCACCAGTAAATTACAATTGGCTATCCTTTTCTCAGTACCTCTGATTTACCTAACAGGGTTTCTGGCTATGGTTTTGTTTAGGACTCATCAAAAGCTAAAGCCCATTAAATCCACATTCAAGGATTCTGGTCTTAAAATCAACTCGCTTTACAGTTCGTATTTTATCACATACCTGACTTTGCCTTTTCATTTTTACAATATCTGCCTCAATATTCCTAGAATACTTAAAGCGAATCAATTGGTCTCTGATGAATTGGTGAATTATCTATCCATTGGCTTTTGCTTTATCATTTATATTCATGCTATTACAGTCTATGAAGCCTGGAAAATCAAATCCAAAACTGCTTTGATATGAGAACACTTTCATCTACTCAATTGGATAGAATTCGGAGAAAAATCAGCTCAAGTCAAGTCTACTACACCGACATCCGGGCCGAGCTGACTGACCATATTGCCTGCAAAATCGAAACGGAAATCAAGGATGAAGAAGAATTTGAAAGCTTACTCCAAAAGTCCTTGGCGGAGATCAATCCAAGTAAGTTTCAGCGAAATCTTTTGATTCAGTCGCACTTCAGTTCCTTGAAAGAGTTGTTGGGCAATTTGGGCAACCTGAGAATTATGGTCAAAACCGTCGGGATGACTTTGATTATCGGCTCCTTTATCAATGTATTTTCAACTTACACCCCTGAAACTGCCGAGAAAGCACTCAAAACTGCTTTCTTGATTACCTGTTATGGAGGATTCGTTTTGGGACTCTGGAAAAACAAATACCTCAGCAATTCTCAGGTATTGACCTCGGCAAATGTCTTATTCTTTATCGCCTCTCTTTCCCAGTTCTTTCTCCGACTGGAGTGGCTGGCATGGACTGGAGCGAATCCTAAACCGCTTTTGTTTTTTATGACTGCCTGCTTTTCCTTTATCCTTTGTTCAGGCTATGCCAACCTATTCCGGAAGTTAAAAAAGGTCCAATGGACATGAAACTTTCTCCTGACCAAATCACCACACTCAAAAAACTCATTTCCATCAAAGGCTATGAGGAAATCGACGTGCAATACGAGATTTTGGATCATGTGGCCTGTCGGATCGAAGTGCTGATGGACGAAAATCCCAAATTGTCTTTGGAGGATGCTTTCCGAAAAACCCACGCCGAATTCGGGATTTTTGGCTTTGCTGACTTGGCGGATTCCTACCGAGAAAGCATCCGAAAGAGGTTTTGGAGCCGATATTGGGCGAGTTTGAGAAGCTTAGTGACTTCCTATCGGGTAATTTATCTTATCCTACTCGCTTGGAGCTTTCATTTGGTCAGTCAGAATTTTACCTTTTTTGGAGAGCGTCTCACCGCACCGGGTTGGGCGGTGATTGGGCTGATGATCTCAATGGTCCTTTTCTTGATTTACTTTCATCGAGTAGGGAAAAAATTTAAAAACTACGCGACTTTCAAGCATGGGCTGAGTTTCTTTGGTGGGTTTAATTTGATCATCCATATTTCTATTCAGGGAATGCGGTTTTTGATGGGCCCCAAGATCCCCATGGAATTGAGCTTTCAAGGAATTATGGCTTGGATTACTATGGCTGCTTTGCTTATAGCTTGGGTTTCGCTTTTTCTTTTACCAAAAATCATCCAGGAAGCCTCCATGGAAACCCAGCGACTAAAAGCGATCTACGAAGCCTGAGTTTTCCTCTTCCTATTTCCCCAAAAAATCACCACAGCCGCCGTACCAAACATAATCAGGCTGTAAATCGCCGAAGGGATGGTCATCACCGAATTGACAATCAAGGTGGCTGCGATGGTGATTCCCAAAGTACCATTCTGAATTCCTGACTCTACAGCGATGGTGAGACTTTGTCGGAAATTCAACCCCGCCATCTTCGCAATTCCATATCCCAAACCTAAAGTAGCTATGTTCAAAGCTAAAGAAGCTGGTCCGGCTTCGATAAAAAACTGAACCAGATTGTCCTTTTCCTTCAAAATAGCCGCGATGATGATGATCACAAAAAATACGGCAGAAATCTTCCGAAAGGGAGCATCCCAACGCCTAGCCAGTTCAGGAGCTTTTTTCAACACCAACATTCCAATCGCCACAGGAATAATGGTGATCGCTAAAACCGCCACCACCGTCCCCAAAATCTCCAGCTTTAACTCTTCTCCCCCCGGGATAAAGTAGCCAATTGAAAAATTGACGATAAATGGAATGGTCACAACGGTAATCAAGGAAGAAAAGGCAGTCAAGGTGATCGAGAGTGCAGAATCCCCTTTGGCCAAATGAGTAATCAGATTAGACGTAGCACCGCCGGGACAGGCTGCCAAAATCATCAATCCTACTGCCAACTCCGGGGAAAGATCAAATGCCTGCGCAAGCAAAAAAGCAACTGCCGGCAACAAAATGATCTGATTGAATAATCCCAGAGAAACTGCCTTGGGGTAAATCAAAATCCGCTTAAAATCAGCCGGAGTAAGGCTTAACCCCATTCCAAACATGATCACGGCCAAGGATAAGGGCAAAAACAATTCTGTAAGCAAGCTGGATTCCATGGTATTTTGGGTTATTGGTTATTGGTAATTGAGTTATTGGTTATCAGGAATTTTTAACATCATCAATTCCATGAAAATTGAAAATTGCTCATTGGAAATTGATAATTCTTGTGTCTTATGTCTTGATACTAGATACCTGATACTGGATACTTCAAAGCATCCCCGCCACAGCAAACCCAACATACGTTCCGAGTGCATTTCCCAAACTCCCCACCAGCACCCCGGGAATCAATAAATCGGGCCGATTCAGACTCTCTGCCGCAGCCAAAGCCGTGGTATTTCCACCCACATTGGCTTGAGAGGCTACCGCAAGCACGTCCCAATCCATCTTCAGCAAGGCTCCTATCCCAAACAAAACTACCCCGTGGATCAATACCAAAAGCCCAACAAATAGCATCAGCGTTCCCGCCAACTCCCCCGTTTTTGCTAAAGCTCCAAAATCACATAGTGTCCCAATGACTGCCAAGAAAATCAGAATAAAGAAAAAGCCAAAAGTTTGCTTTCCATATAGTTGTTGAACAGAAGGAAATTGAGCCAGAATCAAGGCCAAGGTGGTGAGGAAGATGATCTCAGGCACTTGAGGAAACCAAGTCACCAGCACCTTGCTAATTGCCATGCCCAATAAGCCTAAAGCCAAAATCGAAGCCAAAGAAGATATAGAAATGTGCTCGATTGTCCGGATTTTCTCCCCGTTTTGGGCAGAAGCGAGTTTCTTTCGAGGGAATAGTTTCTGCAGGTATTTGGGTAAAATCAACGTAGCGATAATCCAGGGCGTACCGATCAGATTATCGACAACGGTAGTGGCTGCAAACAGATTCCCCGCTTCATTTACCTTGTAGTGTAGGGCTACCGCATTGAAATTGATCGATCCGCCGATATAGGTTCCGGTATACATACCCGCTACTGCCGGTGCAAGTTCCCCGATTTTCACCTCCGGATTCACCAAATACCAGGAAATAAGAACCCCGGCGACAGTTGCTGCCGAACCTAATAAAAACATGCCCAAAAGTGGTAATCCGGCATTTTTCAAACTTTTCAAATCCACCTCCAACAAGGCGATAAAAATCCCCAGAGGTGCCAAATAAAGGAAAACCCCATCATACACCGGACTTCCTTCCATGGCACTCGGAATCACACTCAGGTTGGAGAGCAAGGCACAGATCAAGATGACCCAAATCGGGGTTCCGACGGTTTTTCCCCAAGAAAACCGGGTTAGCCATTGGGCAAAAAACACAGCTATGCAGAGCGTACCTGCAATAAAGATTGGCTCTTGGGTGAAGGACATGAGGGAAAATAGAAAAAAAGAAGCAATTGCTGATAACAATCTCTTCAGACCTAAAAAAATCGCCGAACTTCCCGAATGATTTCCTCTGTCTCGGCAGAAGTCAAAAAGGGATTAAGTGGCAAGGAAAGCCCTCTATGAGCCAACCTTCTGGAATCCTTAAAATCTCCGGTTTGAGAAAAAGGCTTCATATCCGGCAAAATCATCGGATAGTGAATAGCTGTCCCAATTCCTTTCTCCGCCAGATAGAACTTCAGCTTATCCCTTCTTTCGGTTTGGATCACAAAAAGGTGAGCATTATGATCCTCCGCTAAAATCCCATCCGGTAAAGTCAGTTCGGGAATTCCACTAAACGCTTCCAGATATCGCTTAGCAATCGCTTTTCTCTTTTCCTGATTTTTTTCAAAATCCTCCAGCATCACATTCAAAAAAGCCGCCTGCAGCGTATCCATTCGGCTATTTCTTCCGACCAGTTCGTGCTCATCCCGGATGGGCTGCCCGTGATTGAGCAGGAGTCTGATTTTTGTAGCCAGTTCAGGGTTTTGCGACAGGCACATTCCTGCTTCTCCCAATGCTCCTAGATTTTTGGTCGGATAAAAACTCAGGCAGCCTACATTTCCCCAGGTTCCGGCTGATTTTTCGTTTTGAAAAGCGCCAAAAGCTTGAGCCGCATCTTCAATCACAAAAAGTTGACGGGATTTGGCTTTTTCCATCAATGGCTTCATGTCCACCATTTTTCCATATAGGTGAACCGGAAGGATAGCTTTGGTTTTTGGAGTGATAGCATTTGGCCAGTCTACTGAAATCAAACCTTGCTCATCCGTATCCACAAAAACTGGTTTTGCCCCTACCAGAATCACCGATTCGGCGGTAGACACCCAAGTCATCGCAGGTACAATGACCTCATCTCCTGGGCCGATTCCCAAAGCCCGAAGAGCCAATTCCAAAGCATCGGTCCCATTGGCGCAGGGAATGGAATGCCTGGAATTTAAAAAGCTCGAAACTGATTCTTCCAAGACCTGAACTTCCTTCCCTCCTGAAAAAACCCCAGCCTCCATCACCTCTGAAAATCGCGATTTTAACCGTGACTTCAAGGTTTCATCCATTCGGCCTAGATCAAGAAACGGTATTTTCATCCAAAATTTGAGCTAAATCAAAGGTGAGGGATCTTCGGGAAAAACGATCCAGATCGGCGCCATCTTTATTTGCTATTCCAGAATCCATCAGCTCCCTCAAAGCCACCTGAATACCCACAAAATCATCATGCCGAATAACTTTCCCGGCTTTTCCTTCCTGAATAATCTGAGCCGAATCCCCATTTGGGTCTCCCAAAGCCAAAATGGGAACACGGGTTGCCATGTATTCAAATAGCTTCCCGGGGATATTTCCCTGGGCATTTTTAGTATCCGTGAGGATCAGGACTAGAGCATCAGCTTGCGCATAAAACCCAAAAACCTCCCTGTGGCTGACATATCCTGGAAAACTGACCCGATCTGCCAACCAAGCATCCTGGGCTACAAACTCCCGAACTTGCTCAGACACCTTCCCCACAAAAGTCAGGCTGACGGCTTCTCCTGTTTCCGCAAACTCTTCCTTGAATGCTTTGAGCAGAGGAGTCGGATTCCGGATCGAGTCTATCACCCCAGAATAAACCAAATGAAGAACTCCAGCTTGTTTTTCTTTTGGAGAAAAGCCATCCGGAATGTCTGAAGGGTCAAATCCATTAGTCAGCAGGTGAATTTTCCTTTTGGCCAATTTTTCTAAATCCATTTGAAAAGTGGGAGAAATGGTCATTACTGCATCCGCTTCCTTCAAAACAGTTTCCTCCAAGAGTTGATGCTTTTTCCTTACTCTGGATGTCATCGGCAGCGTGTCCAAAAACTCCCAATGCGACCAAGGATCCCGAAAATCAGCAATCCAAGGCAGGCCTGTCTTTCGCTTGAGGTCTCTCCCGATCAGATGCATGCTGTGAGGGGGGCCGGTGGTAATGATGGCCTGGAACTGCCCACTCTGAGCTAAATCAGTCAAAAACTTCACCGATGGCTTCACCCAAAACACCCTAGGGTCAGGCACCAACAAATTAGCCCTAGCCCAAATGGCTGCTTTTTCCAAAAAACCCTTTTCCTTCTGCTCCAGCAATCTTCCAGGATGGGTTTTGGATTTTCTTTTCACTTTGGAGAAAAGCTGGTAAGGTTCCCAAATCGGGAATTTGATTACCTCCAGATGAGTGGGGATTTCTTTTTCCAGACTTTCATCTTTAAGATCAAAATCCGGATTTTCGGGCGTAAAAATCACAGGTTCCCAGCCTGCCTCTGGCAAATACTTGGCAAACTTCAACCAACGCTGCACTCCCGAGCCACCGCTTGGCGGCCAGTAATACGTGATGATGAGAACGCGTCGGGACATGGATGATTTGAAATTTATGGTTTGAAATTAGAAAATCCTTCCAAAAAGAAAGGGGAAAGTTTCCTCTCCCCTTAACTTCATTATTCAGTGTTAGAAGCTCGACGCTCGATTTTTTCTATAAGCCTCCAGCTTTCAAAAACCTCAAAGGCTCTTTCAAACCTCGTAACTCGTAAATCAAAATTCGTATTTCCTTTACTCCCCTTGCGCCAAGGAATAACCTCTGACTCCATCGAAAGTGTAAAGATGCTCAGTCTTGATAAAGTCAAAGCCCAGATCCTTAATCTGCCGGAGCAAGTCTAACACATCCCAGTGGGTGATTGGGGCTCCATCATCGGTTTTGAATCGACATCTCCAGTGGTCGGTACAGAAGGTTTCCTTTAGTCCTTCAGGGAAAACCTTCACACCTCGGTTGGTAATCAAATGAAGTTGTAGCCCGTTGGCATTGGCTTGTCTGAGTCGGTCACCGATTACGTTTGGATCTCTGCCTTCTTCATCCCAGTCGATAAACACATCCACCCCGGTCAGCTCTTTCTTCGCTTTGATTTTCGAAGTCAATCTGATTTTCATGGGCTCGGTATCCTCCTTGGAGAAGGTGACAGGAGTCATTTTCTCCGGTTTTTGTCCGAGTCGCTCGATGATAGCCTGAGCAAACTCCTGCGTACCGGCCTTTTTGGTAGAAAGCCCATCCTGATAGATATCTCCGGTATGGATGCCATCTTCGAGGGTTTTCATCCAGGCATTGGCTACTATTTCTGCGATATCCGGCTGCCCGATATGGACCAGCATCATGATGGCCCCGTTGAGCAATCCGGAGGGATTGGCCATATCCTGTCCTGCAATATCCGGAGCAGAACCATGGATAGCCTCAAACATTGCTACTTCCTCTCCTACATTGGCAGAGCCTCCGAGTCCTACCGAACCCGTAACTTGAGCTGCTACGTCGGAAATAATGTCCCCATACAAATTCAGGGTCACAATCACGTCAAATATTTCCGGTCTCTCAGCAATAAGGGCTGTTCCGATATCGATGATTTTGTGGTCAGTCTGGATTTCAGGATATTCCTTGGCTACCTCATCAAACTTCTTGTGGAAGTGCCCATCGGCCAGTTTCATGATATTGTCCTTGGTCATGCAGGTGACCTTCTTTCTGCCATATTTTTTGGCATATTCAAAAGCATATCGGATGATTTTTTCCGAACCCGGCTCTGAAATAAGCTTGAGGGTCTGGTAAACTTCCTGAGTTTGTCTGTGCTCGATCCCTGCGTAGAGGTCCTCCTCATTTTCCCGAATGATGACCAAGTCAGTTTTGGGGAAATGGGTTTTGACAAAAGGAGAGTAAGCTTTACAAGGTCTTACGTTAGCAAACAGACCAAAAGATTTACGGGTAGTCACATTGAGGGATTTGAAACCTCCACCCTGGGGAGTAGTGATCGGAGACTTCAAGAAAACTTTGGTCTCTCTAAGTGACTGAATAGCCCTTGGCTCCATCCCGGAACTGATCCCTTTCAAGTAGACTTTTTCACCTATTTCAATGACATCGTATTCCAGCTGCGCACCGGCCGCTTCCAGGATCGCCAGGGTGGCTTTCATGATTTCCGGACCGATTCCATCACCATAGGCAACCGTAATTTTTCTTTTGGAGGACATAGAAGTTATTGTTTAGTTTTGGATTAACTGCCGCAAAAGTAAGGAAAAATGAATGAAGCAGGCCTTCCTAATCCATGAATATACTTTATCCAACCCATAAATCTCCCTGAGCTACAGGGCTTCGCCTAACAGTTTTTGGATAAATATTTCCCTTCGATTTGGCATTGAGTCCCCTGACTGTATATTTGTTTTCCAACATCCCCCATTTCAATGGCAGATTTAGTAAATATCCTGACCGAAGAAAAAAACGGAGTTCTCTATCTCATCATTAACCGGGAAGACAAACTCAACGCGCTCAACTTCGCCACACTGGAAGAGATCAAGAGCATTTTTGAAGAAGTGGCAGACAATAAATCCATCAAAGCTGTCATCATCACCGGGGCTGGAGAGAAGGCCTTTGTCGCCGGAGCCGATATCCGCGAGATTGCTGATCTCAATGAAGTCAATGCCCGGAAGTTTGCCGAAAATGGCCAGGAAATCTTTGCCATGATTGAAAACTGCCACAAACCAGTTGTGGCCGTAACCAACGGTTTCGCTCTGGGAGGTGGTTGCGAATTGGCCATGGCCTGCCACATGCGTGTAGCCTCTGCCAACGCAAAATTTGGACAGCCTGAAGTCAATCTGGGAATCATTCCCGGATACGGAGGCACTCAGAGACTGACACACCTGATAGGAAGGGGAAAAGCCAACGAACTCATGATGACCGGAGACATGGTGGATGCCAATGAAGCCCTTCGCCTTGGTTTGGTCAACTACGTCCTGCCTACCAAAGCCGAGGCAATCGCCAAGGCAGAGGAGATGGTGGGGAAAATCATGAGCAAGGCCCCTTTGGCTATTGGCATGATAGTGGATTGTGTCAATGCTGCATTCCTCCCCGAAGAAAACGGCTACCAAACCGAAGCCAACAGCTTTGCAAGATGTGTCAAATCAGGCGACTACAAAGAAGGTACCTCTGCTTTTTTGGAAAAAAGAAAGCCCGTTTTCAAAGGGGAGTAAGCTCCTAGCTTCCCCATGAGCAATTTAAAACAACTTGCCGGACAGACCGCAGTCTACGGCCTGAGCAGCATTCTCGGCCGATCCATTAATTTTTTGCTGATCATCGTCTACACAGGTTATCTCAGCAAAGCCGACTTGGGTGCTTTCACTGGGATCTATGCACTGATTGGTTTTCTGAATATTGTCTTTACTTACGGTATGGAGACCTCTTTTTTTAGGTTTTCTACCGGCAAAAATCTTGATCCGCAGCAGGTTTATGCCAACACCCAATCCCTGCTCGTGACCAGTTCGGTGCTGATGGGCTCAGGTTTGTTTCTATTGGCACCGTGGATTGCGGAGATTATGGACTATCCCGGACAGTCCTATTTATTCAGATGGACTGCCTTGATTTTGACTTTTGATGCAGTTTTGGCTATTCCTTTTGCAAAACTGAGGTTAGAGAACAAGGCTTTGGTTTTTGCTGGTAGCAAACTCCTGAATATTCTGCTCAATGTCCTACTCAATCTACTTTTGATCATTTGGATGCCCAACTGGATCCAAAACGGCCTGTTACCGGGTGGATTTCTTGGCTATAGGATGGATTGGGGAGTAGAGTATATTTTCTTAGCCAACTTGATAGCCAATGGACTGATCATTCCTTTCGTTTGGTGGCAAGCAGGATTTTTTCGTTTTTCCATGGACAAAAAAATTCTCTTCCCGATGTGGAAGTATTCCCTGCCCCTTTTATTTATGGGGCTTGCAGGAGTGACTAACGAACTGGTTTCCAGACTTTTATTTGAATACACCATTCCAGACAAGTTTTACTCAGGGTTAAATCCCCGGGAAGCAGGGGGCGTATTTGGTGCCACATTCAGACTGGCTATTTTGATGAATCTGGTGATTCAAGCTTTCAAATATGCTGCTGAACCTTTCTTTTTCAGACAATCCTCAGACAAAAACTCCCCCCAGCTCTACGCCCGGGTGATGCATGCGTTTATTCTGTTTTGTACGCTTTTGATGATTGCCATTTCGGTCAATCTGAACTGGATCGGGCCCCTTTTCATCAAGGGCGAAGGATATGCTGAAGCGTTTGTTATCGTCCCCATGCTGCTATTTGGTTATTTGCTTTTGGGTGTCTATTTCAATCTTTCGATTTGGTTTAAGCTGACTGACCACACCCAGTACAGCTTTTGGATTACTGCCTTGGGTGCGGTGGTGAGTATTGTGGTGATTTTGGTGGCTGTTCCCAAGCTCGGCTACTTGGGTGGCGCGATGAGCACCCTTGCTTGCTACACAGTGATGACCATAATCTGTTATTACTTTGGTCAAAAATATTTCCCCATTCCTTACCAAACTGCAAAAGGGATTCTCTATTTGCTGACGGCGTTTGGCTTGAGTTACTTGGGTTTTTCCCTTCCTTTTGAAAATTTTTGGTTGGGGTTCCTTGCTAAAAACAGTCTCATACTGCTCTTTTTGGGATTGGTCCTCTACTTGGAAAAAAGCGAACTTTCCAAGCTGACCAATTCGTTTAAAAGAAGTTGAACTGCATCTGTCAGTTAGTCCAAAAACTTCCATTCTATTTCATAAAAGGCATTATGTTTGTGCTGAGATGCTGCATTACAGACCGCACGTGAGAATTACCCCCAGTATACTTCTTGGTTTTTTCTTTTTTCTAGGCATTTCCGCAGGATTTGCACAGGATAAAATTTCCAAAAAAGAAGCCAAACGACTCGAAAACCAAACCAAAGGAAGCCGCTACTTCATTGAAGGAGAAAAAGCCCTTGTCTTGGGAGATTTGGAGCGTTCTTTTTTCTACTTGCAAAAAGCATTGGAATTTTCTCCCGACGAACCAGCCATTCATTACAAGATTGCAGAAGTATTGGTCAGGTCCGAGCAGGCTGAAAAAGCACTACCCTATGCCAATCGGGCGGTGGAGACAGATCCAGAAAACAAGTATTATGCCCTCCTTGTGGCGGAGATTTACACTCAACTCAAGCAGCCGCTCAAAGCCGCTGAAATCCTGGATAGACTCACCGCCGATTCCGAAAAAAATCAGCAATACAATCTCGATCTCGCTTCGATTTACTTACAAGCAGGTGAATTTGACAAGGCTTTGGTGGTATTGGATCGAGCAGAGGAATACTACGGAGTCCGGGAGCCTTTCACTATGCAAAAGCAAAGGATCTATCTGAGAAAAAATGACCTTGCCCAGGCTTTGGCAGAGGGAGAAAAACTCATCGATGCCTACCCGGGAAATCCTACCTACGTCCTCAATCAGGTAGAAATCTTGTACAACAACGGACGATTGGATCAAGCGCTCACCTTGGTCGAGGAAGAAATGGAGAAATTCCCCAATCAACCCGAACTTAGAATGGCTGCCTACACGCTACTCAAGGAAAAAGGGCAGCAAGGAAAGGCTCAGGTGTACCTGATTTCTGCTTTTGCCAATCCTGACTTGGATCCTGAGGTCAAAGCTAAGACTTTTGTCTCCATTCTTTCCGAAATGCAGACCAGCCAAAGAGATTCTCTGCTAGATCAGATGGAGAGCCTGATGCTAGACCTCCACCCGCAGGAAGCCATGGTATTGGAAGCAGCAGGTGAACGAAAGAAAAGGCAAGGAAACATGGAGGAGGCTGTGGAATTGTATAAAAGATCCCTCCAATCCAATCCAAAAAATGCCAGCCTCCTAGAGCAGGTCATTCTGAATTCGTTTGGGGAAAATGCTGATTTCGCCAAGCTGGAAACCTTCACGGTCATGGCTACGGATGAATTCCCTGAAGCAGCGGAGTTTTGGTTTTATGACGGGGTAGTGAAGTCTGCCAGAAAGAAAGACTCTTTGGCCGTCAACTCACTCAACAAAGCAATCGGACTCAATCAAGGGAGGAATTCTCAACTGGACCAAGTGGCTTTCGGATCTTTGGGCAATAGTCTTTTTAATTTAGGGAAAAAAGATTCGGCATTCCACTACTTCGATCGAGCGCTCCTACTCAACCCCAATGACGAACAAGTATTGAACAACTTTGCCTATTTCCTTTCCCTCGAAAAAAAGGACCTGGAAAAAGCCATCGCTATGTCCGGGAAAGTGGTCGAAAGATTTCCGGACAATTCTACTTACCTCGATACACATGCCTGGGTTTTATTTCAGATGGGAAATTATCAGGAGGCGTTGACGTTTATGGAAAAGGCAATTGCAAACGAATCCGACCCAAGCGGAGTACTGTTGGAGCATTACGGAGATATTTTGTTTCATCTTGGCAAAGTTTCTGAGGCTTTAAGCTGGTGGAAGAAAGCCTCGGAAAGTGACGAAGCTTCTGAACTTATTTCAAAAAAAATTAGCGACAGGAAATATTATGAATAGATTTTTTGCATTCTCCCTTTTGATTCTTTTGGTGGTGTCTGCCGGATGCGCCAGGAAAGTAGTCCTTTATGAAGGAGATCAGGGCATGACTGACTTCACTCCCCGTAATGCAGATTATGACTACCTAAATGCCAAAGCCAAAATTGTCATCGAGGAAGAGTCTGGAAAAATCACACGAGGGACTCTTAGCCTAAGGGCAAAGAAAGACAGTGTCCTCTGGTTTACCATGTCTCCGGGCATGGGCATGGAAGCCATCCGAGGATTTTTCACTCAAGAGAAAATACAGATTCGGGATCGGATAGGACGTGACGATGTCAACCTGACCTATCAGGAGTTTGAGCGATTGTATGGACTCAAACTCTCGCTGGAAATATTCCAAAATGTACTTTGGGCAAATATTCCCCATCCGGTAGACTATCAGGATCGATTGGTCAGAATTGGAAAAAAGTTTGAACTGACTCAGGTAAGAGATGGGGTACGGTATTTTACCAAAGTGGAAACTTCTACAGCAAAGGTGGCCGAACTCACCTCCAATTCCTTGGATGACCGAGGTTCTTTCCTGGCTAGCTTCCCCAAGTTTATGGATGTCAATTCTCAACCCTTCCCTGCTGAAGCTCTTTTCAAACTCATGTACCAACTGCCGGAAGGAAGTCAAAATACGATCATCCATGTGGAATGGACCAGCATGGAGCCTACATCCGCTCCATTAAGTTTTCCATTTAGGTTTTGATTGATATGACGTCTTTTTTCCGGTTTTTTTTAGTCATGCTGTTGGTTTTTGGCCTGGGTAAAGACGCATTTCCTCAGACCAAAAAATCAAGAGAAGATCTCGAACGGGAAAAAGCCGAAGTGCAGGCACGACTCCGGGAGTTTGATGCAATCCTCAAGCAAACCACCGCCACCAAAAGGACCTCTATTGGCGAACTGAATGCGATCACCCAACAATTCCAGACCCAAAGCCGGTTGGTCACTACTTTGGACAGAGAAGTTCGTCTGATCAATCAGGAAATCCAGGAAACCGAGCGAAAAATCGAGATGCAGGAAAAGCAGCTCAAAGAATTGAAGGCAGAGTATGCCCGAATGATTTACAACTCTTCCAAGCTCAATCGGGGACTTTCCATTGTGGCTTTTGTGTTCAGTTCGGCCAATTTCAATCAGCTCTACATGCGATTAAAATACCTCAAGCAGTACAGCGATAGCCGAAAACAACAAGCCGAACAGATAGTCAAGCTTACCGAGCAGCTGGCCGAACAGCGGGTCCTACTCGATGAAAGAAAAGCCGAAAAAGAGGTAGTCTTGGCCGAGGAAAAAACCGAGCGAGAAAAACTCGAAAACCTGAGAAAAAACCAACAATCGGTGGTCAATACCCTTTCCCGAAAAGAACGAGATATCCAGAAACAAATTACAGCAACCAAGAAACAGCAGGAACAACTCAACCGAATGATCAAAGCGGCTATTGAGGAAGAAATCCGATTGGCTGAGGCTGCTGCTAGAAAAGAAAACAGCACCACGACCAAAAAAGCGGGAACTTCCATGCCTATGACTCCTGAGGCAGCAGCGCTTTCCAGCTCGTTCGCTGGTAACCGGGGAAAACTCCCTTGGCCCGTGGAGACGGGCTTTATTACCCAACGCTATGGAACTTACCCTCACCCGACCTTGAAAGGAATCACCCTGGATAGTGACGGAATTGACATTCGCACTCAACCCAACTCCAACGTCCGAGCGGTGTTTGACGGGGTGGTCACCAAAATCACCACCATTCCTGGGTATGGAAACACTCTGATTATCAAACATGGGGAGTATTTTACTATGTACAGCCGACTCAAAACCATCACCGTAAAATCAGGACAGGAGGTCAAAGCCAAAGATATCATCGGACAGGTAGCTACCAATGCCGAAGGACAGGCCGAAGTTCACTTCCAAACTTGGAAAGGATTGCAAATCATGGACCCTGCAACATGGATTACGTCCAAATAGGTCAAAAATTCGTAGCTTCATAAAAAAGATGCACCTCTACAGCCGGGAACTTTGGCTATGCGGGGGACAGTTGTATCTTTGTTATCTTATATATCCTTAAACACACACCATCATGCTTACATTAGGTTTCATTCAAAACATGGGCGGAGGTTCTTTGATTCTCATCATCCTCGTTATCCTTCTGCTCTTTGGTGCTAAAAGGATCCCTGAATTGGCCCGAGGATTGGGTCGTGGCATCAGAGAATTCAAAGATGCCACCAAGGAAATTCAGAACGATCTTGAAGATGGGCTGAAAGACAAAAAGAAATAATCTCTAAAGCCAATTCACATTGGAAAAATTCGATTCCTTCGACGATATAAAAAAATCGCTCGAAAAGAGAGAGGCTGATTGCAAGTCAATAGTCACGTATTATTTAAATAACATCCAGACGAAGGCGCATCTCAACGCCTTCGTCGAAGTTTATGCCCAATCCGCTCTCCAACAGGCAGAGCAAATTGACGAGAAAATTTCCAAAGGAAAAGCCGGTAAGCTTGCCGGAATGGTCATCGGAATCAAAGACGTTCTCAATTTTTCAGGTCATGAATCCAATGCCTCTTCAAATATCCTCAAAGGATACATTTCCCAATATACGTCCACGGCAGTACAGCGATTGATCAATGAAGACGCCATCATCATCGGTAGACTCAACTGTGACGAATTTGGGATGGGCAGCTCCAACGAGAATTCGGCACATGGAAAAGTATTGAATGCGCTGGATGAAAGCCGGGTACCCGGAGGCTCATCGGGCGGTTCTGCCGTGGCTGTCCAAGCCAATCTCTGCACGGTTTCGTTAGGTACGGATACCGGAGGTTCTGTCCGTCAACCCGCAGCTTTTACAGGAGTCATTGGCATGAAGCCCACCTATTCCAGAGTTTCCAGATGGGGATTGATTGCCTATGCCTCTTCTTTTGACACCATTGGAGTTTTCTCCAAAACCGTAAAAGACAATGCTTTGGTGATGGAAGTGATGGCTGGACACGATGAATTTGACAGCACTTCCTCCCGGAAACCAGTTCATCATTACAGTGAATTACTTCACTTTGAAAAAAAAGTGAAAGTGGCCTATTTCACCGAAACCCTGGAATCTCCTGCTCTTCAGCCGGAAATCAAAGTCCAAACCGAGGCTATTTTGGAGAAACTAAAAGCGGAAGGACACGAAGTGAAGGAGGTTCATTTCCCCCTTTTGAAATACACGCTTCCGACTTACTATATTTTGACCACAGCGGAAGCAAGCTCTAATCTTTCCAGATTTGACGGAGTCAAATACGGCTATCGGTCTCCCAATGCCCATAATCTGGAGTCCATGTACAAGCTGACCCGAAGTGAAGGTTTTGGAGAGGAAGTGAAGCGGAGAATCATGCTGGGAACATTCGTGCTATCGGCAAGTTATTATGATGCCTATTTTACTAAAGCTCAACGGGTAAGAAGAATAATCAAAGACTTCACAGAGAATCTTTTGGATGATTTTGATTATCTTATCATGCCGACTACGCCAACTACAGCGTTTAAGTTTGGTGAGCACAGTGGAGACCCCGTTGCGATGTATTTGGAGGATCTATTCACCGTTCAGGCTTCAGTCTCAGGAGTACCGGCTATTTCCCTTCCTAACGGAAAAGACCAAAATGGCATGCCGATTGGTCTACAGGTAATCGCCAATTCCTACAAAGAAGCTGAATTGTACGCTTTTAGTAATTATTTGACAGAATTAACAACCTAAATAAAACCTTATGAAAATGACTTGGCATAGAACCATCCTCAGCTCACTGGCAGTATGTTTGATTCCCATGACCGAAGTCTTTTCTCAGGAAGAACCCCTAGAAGTGGCTTCCGCTCTCAATGAAGAGATTCTTCCCAATTACCACTACGAATACATTCCCGACTTCACCTACAAAGAAGTGGAGCAAAGAATCAAATCCATGAAAACGGATATGCCCTTTGAGCTCAATGACCGGATTTTTTCCTTCATCCAATACTTCACCGTCAGAAATCGAGAGTACACCAAAATGGTTTTGGCAAGAAAGGATAAGTTTTTCCCCCTCTTCGAGTCAACCATGAAGAAGCACGAGATGCCGGTGGAAATCCAATACCTCTCCATCATCGAATCCGGATTGGATCCTCAGATTCGATCCAGAGTGGGTGCAATGGGGCTTTGGCAGTTTATGCCGGCTACAGGAAGGATGTATGGCATGTATGTCAACTCCGATGTGGATGACCGCATGGACCCTGAAATGAGCACTGATGCAGCGGCTAAATATTTGAAGTCACTTTATCGAATGTTTGGAAATTGGGAAGTTGCTTTGGCAGCTTACAATTGTGGCCCGGGAAATGTCCGAAAAGCTATCCGCCGTTCTGGAGGAAAAACCACCTTCTGGGGAATATACAATTACCTCCCTCGAGAAACTCGCGGATACGTTCCTCAATTTCAGGCGATGCTTTATATTCTGAATCACTTGGAAGAGCATAATTTCAATCTGGAAGAACCCACCTACCCTATCGAATACGAAAAGATTCGGTTTGATAGGGCATTTAGAATGGAAAAACTGGCTGAACTAACTGATATCTGCCTGAAAGATTTGGAAGAACTCAATCCCAGCATCAAAAACCGAAACATTCCTGAATCCAACAGGTCCATGGCGGTACGAATCCCCAAAAACAAATCCATGTTTTTGAAAGAGAATCTGGCTTGGATTGGTGATTCTCTGGGCAATGCTCCAACCTTGCTACTAGCTTCCCAGGTGGTACCTGTAAATGAGGCTGTGGCTGCTGTCAATAGGGAAGCTGTTACTTACCGGGTAAGGTCAGGAGATGTCTTGGGTAAAATAGCTTCCAACCACGGGGTAACTGTAACCCAACTCAAGGATTGGAACCATCTCAACTCCAACCTGATCAAAGTAGGTCAAACTTTGAAAATCTACTCCGGGAATTCATCCCCATCGGGTACCCTGGCAGAAAATTCCTCATCTGGCTCCAAGACTTACACCGTACGCCCTGGAGATTCGCTTTGGATCATTTCTAAAAAGCATTCGCTCACTGTAGAGCAAATCAAAAGGCTAAACAACCTCAACTCCAACAACATCAAACCCGGGCAAAAACTGATCATCGGTTGATTACTGGATGAAAAAAAATAAATCCTCCCCATTCCTTCATTTTCTGAGGTATTTGGAGATTAATTCATGACTTAAAAAACTTCGAAATGAAACGATTTACCCATATAATTTTGATTCTTTCAGCCCTTAGCCTATTCTCCTGCGGAGAGGGTAAAGAGGGCTTTGGAGGCAGCAAACCCAAGGCCAAAGGATCCATTGGTGAGATTGTCCTGGCCATAGATTCTGCAAAATGGGCGGGCCCAGTCGGGGAAGAGCTAAGGGGTATTTTTGAATCAGATTTACCTGGGATGCTTCGCTCTGAACCCATGTTTAAGGTACATCGGGTAGATCCCAGAGGGATGACTCGGATGCTGAAAATGTTTACCAATCTGGTCTATGTGACCACTTTTGACGACAAAAGCGGTGGTAGCCAGGTGATTAATGCGCAGTTTTCCAAAGAGTCCAAAGAAAAGGCTGCAGCTGACCCAGGTCTGTATTCCTTGAGGATGGAGGACGAATATGCCATAGGTCAGGAAGTATTGTATCTATTTGGCAACAATGAGGAAGAACTCATTGCCAATCTTCGAAAAAATAAAGATCGGCTTCAAAACCTTTTCGAAGTACGGGAAAGAGGCCGATTGGAAAAGGCTTTGCTGGCAAGAAAAAATTCAGCTGCTCAGCATGAAGCGAGAAACAATCTGGGAATTCAGATTCAACCACCAGTTTCCTACCAAATTGCCAAAAGCGAACCAGGATTTCTATGGCTAAGACAACCTTCCCCTACCGAAAAAAGACCGGATATCAGCCTGTTTTTTTACGAAATGGATTATACTTCAGAAGAGCAGACTTTTCCTGAAAACATCGTGACTCTCAGAGACTCAATCACCAAAACGAGGATTTTTGGGGACCCCGAAAACCCAAATTCCTATCTGGTAACCGAAAAACAAATTCCTCCGGCATTCAGAAACCTAGTGATAAATGATAATTTTACCGTCGAAATCAGGGGTACCTGGAAGACCAACAACATCAGTATGGGCGGTACTTATCTTGGCTATCTCATGGTAGATGAGGCAAAAGGTAAGCTATATTACATGGAGGGATTTGTCTATTTTCCCAATGAAATCCACCGGGATGCATTGAGAGAAATCCAAACCATTCTACTCAATACGGATGTAAGTTGGATGGAAAACCAGGGAGCCTAAACCCAGTCTAACCCATCATTTATGTCCATCAAAATCCGAAAACAGGATGCCTTAAATTACCATAGCCAAGGCTCCCCCGGAAAAATTGAAGTTATCCCTACCAAGCCCGTTTCCAGTCAGCTAGACCTTGCCTTGGCCTATTCTCCTGGAGTGGCTGAGCCCTGTAAGGAAATTGCCGAAGACGAGGAGAAAATTTACAAATACACTGCCAAGGGAAACTTGGTCGCCGTCATTTCAAACGGTACAGCTGTCTTAGGTCTGGGAAACATCGGACCTTCTGCCTCCAAACCGGTTATGGAAGGAAAAGGCGTACTCTTTAAGAAGTTTGCTGGAATCGATGTTTTTGATCTCGAAATCAATGAAACCGACCCCAAAAAACTCATTCAAATCATTCGCTCTCTTGAGCCCACCTTTGGTGGAATCAATCTAGAGGACATTAAAGCACCAGAATGCTTCGAAATCGAGCAGACCCTGAAGCAGGAAATGAATATTCCTGTGATGCACGACGATCAGCATGGAACTGCCATAATTTCCGGAGCGGCATTGGTCAATGCCTTGGAACTGGTCGGTAAAAAAATCGAAGACATCCGCCTGGTAGTCAGCGGTGCGGGGGCCGCAGCCATTTCCTGCCTGAGATTTTACATCAGTTTGGGAATTCAAAAAGACCATGTCATTGTCTGTGACAAAGACGGGGTGATTCGTACTGACCGGGAGGGGATATTGGACATCCACCGGGAGTTTGCGACCCATCAGGATATCACTACCATTGCAGAGGCTCTTCCCGGAGCTGATGTATTTTTGGGCCTTTCTGCAGGCAATATCATTTCTCCTGAAATGATCAAAACCATGGCACCGAATCCCATTGTCTTTGCCTTGGCAAATCCTGACCCGGAGATCGATTATTACACAGCCATCGCGGCAAGAGAAGATGTGATTATGGCCACTGGCAGGTCTGATCATCCCAATCAGGTGAATAATGTATTGGGTTTCCCTTACATCTTCAGAGGTGCCTTGGACGTAAGAGCCACAGTCATCAACGAAGAAATGAAATTAGCGGCAGCCCGGGCCATTGCCAAGCTCGCCAAAGAACCAGTACCTGAAACCGTGAACAAGGCCTACGGGGACAACAGTCTTTCCTTTGGCAAACTTTACCTGATTCCCAAGCCGGTGGACCCCCGATTGATCACGACAATCGCTCCTGCTGTAGCCAAAGCTGCTATTGATTCCGGAGTGGCCAAAAAAATCATTACCGATTGGGAAGGGTACGAACTTGAGCTTCAAAAAAGAATCGGTATCGATCAGCGACTCATGCAAGTGGTCATTGGCCGAGCCAAAAAAGACCCGAAACGGGTGGTCTTTGGGGAAGCGGACAACCTCAAAATTCTCAAAGCAGCTCAACTCATTCGGGATGAAAAAATTGCTATTCCTATCCTTTTGGGCAATCGGGAAAAGATCCTTTCTCTAATCGAAACCAACTCCCTGGATTTAGCCACCGTCACCATAATCGATCCCATTTCAGAGACTGAAAAGCTTCTCGAATTCGGAAATTTCCTCTACGAAAAAAGAAAACGAAAAGGCATGACCGTGCATGATGCCCATCGGCTGGTAAGAGAGAGAAATTACTTTGGGGCCATGATGGTGGAGAAAGGAGATGCCGATGCATTCATCTCCGGTCTTACCAGAGATTATCCGAAGACTATTCTCCCTTCACTGCATGCCATCGGAGTGAAACCCGGTGTAAATCGAGTGGCAGGGATGTACATCATGAATACGCCAAAGGGGCCTTATTTCTTTTCCGACGCCACGGTCAATGTCAACCCCACCGCCGAGGAATTGGTAGATATCATCGGCCTCACAGCCAATGCCGTGAAGTTTTTCAATATGGAACCAAGAATCGCCTTGCTTTCTTACTCTAACTTTGGGTCTGCTCAAGGCGAAACGGCTACCAAAATGGCTAAAGCTACTGCATTGGCCAAAGCGAAATATCCTGACTTGGTCATCGAAGGAGAAATGCAGGCGAATGTGGCGCTCAATCAGGACATTCAGCGGGAGGTTTATCCCTTCTCAGTGTTGGCCAATCAGCCGGTAAATACCCTGATTTTTCCTGACCTTTCTTCATCAAATATTGCCTATAAACTTCTGGCAGAACTGGGCAATGCAGAAGCTATCGGGCCCATTCTATTGGGAATGAATAAACCTGTTCACATCCTGCAGCTGGGGAGTTCCATCCGGGAGATTGTCAACATGGTCGCCATTGCCGTGGTAGATGCCCAATCTTCAGGAAACATGTTATGATCGCCTACTTAAATGGTCGCTTGGTTTTCAAAGATCCTACCTATGTCATCCTGGACGTGGGAGGGGTAGGCTATCAAGTCAAAATATCCCTACAAACCTACAGTCGAATCAAGGATGAGGAGCAACTCAAGCTCCTTACCTACCTTCATATCAAGGAGGATGCACATACCCTCTACGGATTCAAAGAAGAGCGGGAGAAAAATCTTTTTCTCCTGCTCTTGTCCATCAATGGGGTAGGCCCAAATACGGGTTTGATGATCTTATCTTCACTTAGCTCAGAAGAAATCGAGCAAGCAATCCTATCCAATGACGTGGCCACCATTCAGGCAGTGAAAGGAATCGGAAGCAAAACCGCTCAAAGGATTATTTTGGAGCTGAAAGACAAGCTGGGCAAAGGCTCTGGCACCGAAACGACCGCACCTCTTGGCTTCTTGCATTCCGGCAATAAAGTCCGCGAAGAGGCGTTACAAGCATTGATTACTTTGGGCTTCCCGAAAGCAGTCGCTGAGAAAAATATCACACAGGTGCTGAAAAAAACAAACGGAGAAATTTCCTTAGAAGATTTAATTAAAGCATCTTTAAAGACACCTTAATTTGAATCTGGATTGAACTTTAAGGACTTACTGACTTTTTGCAGGAGGAAGCCTGGAAGCTTGATCCCTGTTGGATTGATCCTGCTGATTTGTCTGTTAAATCTATCCCCAGTACATGCTCAGCAGACAGGAGAACGAGACAGTATCCAAGCTCGAATAGATTCTCTCAATTCTAGAAGACTTGCCCCCTCCTTTTTGCTGTGGCAAAATCTGAGGACAAATCCCCTGTTTCCATACAGCAACCCTTTTTTGAAACAGCGGTCCCCATTTCTGCCCCTCTCTCCGGTAGACCAGTCCGTAGAAGTCCGAATGGATTCTACCCTGAGATACAACATTCAGGATCAGGTAGACAGCGCCCGAATCGGCAACGAACAAGAATACAGTTTTGATGAGTTTTCGAAAATTCAGGAATATCGGGTCAGGCAGGATTATTGGAGATCCCGTGCCCGGGGAATGGACGGAGAAAGTGCCGTGGAAGGCAGGAACCTCATCCCTCCGCTCACAGTCAGTCCCTCTTTTGACCGGATTTTTGGCGGTGATCAAATCAACATAGTCCCCACAGGGTATGTCAATCTGGATTTTGGTGCGATTTTCCGACGAGTTGACAATCCCACCTTGCCAATTAGGCAGCAGCAAAACGGGGGATTCAATTTCCAGCAGCAGATCCAAATGGCCGTCAATGGAAGTTTGGGTGAAAAAATGAAAATCGCCGCCAACTTTGATTCCAACAACTCTTTCGATTTTCAAAATCAACTCAAGGTTGAGTACGATGGCTTTGATGAAGACATCATTCAATCCATTGAAATAGGCAATGTGAGTATGCCCGTTCAAAACCGATTGATTCAGGGGGCTCAGAACCTTTTCGGGGTAAAAACCCAAATGCGCTTTGGAAAATTAAATGTGACCGCTGTAGCCTCCACCCAAAGAGGCCGAAGAGACAACCTGGTAATCGACGCAAATGGGCAAGGAAGAGCTTTTGACATCCAAGCCTCCAGGTACGACGAAAACCGACACTTTTTCCTTTCTCATTTTTTCAGGGATAACTATGAGAGATGGCTGAGAGGACTCCCTCAGGTACTTTCAGGAGTGAATGTGACCCGAATCGAAGTCTATATTATGAACCGTGCTACCAATACCGAAACCCTGAGGAATTTTGCGGCATTTTTGGATTTGGGCGAAGGTCGGGTCATTTACAATCCTTCGAACCCCTCCATCGGCAACGGAGATCCCAATGCACCTGCGGGAAACGGAGCCAACCTTCTTTATTCGAATATTTCAACTAACCCCAGCTACCGGCCTTTTGACACGGGCGCAAGAGCCATGGAATCAGACTTGGGTTTGAGGAAGGGAGTGGATTTTGAGCAAATCAACGGCGCAAGAAAACTGGCTCCGACTGAATTTTTCTTTAACCCCCAATTGGGTTATTTATCCCTTTTTCGAAGACTTCAAAACGACGAAGTACTGGCAGTATCCTATGAATACACCTACAATGGGCAAGTTTACAAAGTCGGGGAATTGACCGAAGACTACCAAGTCAGAGCTGAAGACGAGCTGATTTTCCTCAAGCTCCTCAGACCAGCAAGAATCAACACCCGAATTCCTACCTGGGACCTGATGATGAAAAACGTCTACAGTCTCAATGCCAGTCAGATTCTAAGGGATGGTTTCCAGCTTCAGATCATTTACCGGGATGATCGCACGGGTCTGGATAATCCAGCCCTATTGGAAGGGGCCAATGTCAAAGATGTCCCCCTCATCCGGCTCACCGGACTTGACAACCTCAACCCACAAAATGATCCCGCACCTGACGGCAATTTTGACTTTGTGGAAGGCTTGACGATGATTTCCAACCGGGGCTTACTCATTTTCCCTGTTTTGGAGCCATTCGGTTCCAATTTGGAGCGAAGGTTTAATCCCGAAGAAATCGTACTTAAGGACAAGTACGTCTACGACACGCTCTATCGTACAACCCAAGCCGATGCAGAACTGGTCACCCGGCTCAACAAATATTTTATCAAAGGAAGGCTTACGGCAGGTTCTGCAAGCGAAATCCAACTTCCCGGCTTGAACATCGCTCCGGGGTCGGTGATCGTACAGGCAGGAAATATTCCTCTCACTGAAGGGGTCGATTTTACAGTGGATTACAATGTCGGACGATTGGTGATCATCAATGATGCCATTCTGCAATCAGGAAAGCAAATCAATGTGAGTTTTGAAAAGGCGGATTTGGTCTCGTTTCAAACCAGAAGCCTACTTGGAACCAGGCTCGACTACTTAGCCAGCAAAAAGCTGAATATCGGTGGTACTTTTCTCTACCTCAATGAAAGACCCAATGTGACAAGAATTGCCACTGGAAATGAGACTTTGAGAAACAGCCTCTGGGGCTTTGATGTAAACTTCAATGATGAGTCCCGATTTCTGACCAAACTGGCCGATGCTTTACCTTTCACTGATACCAAAGAAAAATCCCTTGTCCAGTTCAATGCGGAGTTTGCCCATCTTATCCCCGGGTCTTCCAACAGAGTAGATGGAGATGTGGCCTCCTACATCGATGATTTTGAAGCTGCAGTCACCCCGTTTTTTCTTGGAGCACAAGCTAATCAAACCTGGAAATTGGGAGCAACCCCAGTAACTCCAGACAATAAATTTGATCTGAGCAATCAAGCAGGAGACAACTTGGGAAACGCCTACCGAAGAGCAAGACTGGCATGGTACAATATCGACAATATTTTCTACAGGGAAAGTGGCCCTGGTGTCCCTACCAATCTGAGTGCAGAGGACCGGAGAAATCACTATGTCCGCAGAGTGGTGCCTCAGGAAATATTTCCCAACCAGGACAGGGAGGTAATCATTGTGCCTCAACCCCTGTTTGAAATGGCTTTTTTCCCCAGAGAAAGAGGAATCTACAATTACAACCCGGATCTGACTCCGGAAGGATTATTGCCCAATCCCAGGCAAAATTATGGAGCGGTAACCCGAGCGATTACCACAGAGGTGGATTTTGACCGAACAAACATAGAATACATCGAATTCTGGTTGATGGATCCCTTTATTTCGGGAGAAAACGGTCGGGTATTAGATGGGATTTTTAATCAAAATAATACCACGGGGGGTAAGCTATTTCTCAACTTAGGAGACATATCCGAGGACGTGATGAAGGATGGCCGTCACGCCTTCGAAAACGGTCTTCCTGCCGATGGTGATCCTACTAAAACAGGAGAAAACGAATGGGGAAGGATTACCAGAGAGCAGTTTTTGATCCCGGCTTTTGACAATTCAGAGGCCTCCAGAATCAATCAGGATGTGGGCTTGGACGGATTGAAAAATGAAGACGAGGTCGACTTTTTCAGGTCAAGATTTTTGGACCGGCTGAATGTGACTCCTGAAGCCCGAAACAGAATCACCCAGGATGTTTCTGCAGATGCGTTTCAATACTATCTGGATCAGGAATTTGACAACAACAATATCAAAATTCTGGAGCGATACAAGAAGTTTAACGGCTTGGAAGGAAACACCCCAGTCTCTGCCGACCCTAGTCTTCCTTACACTCCGTCCGGCACCAACTCCCCGGACAATGAAGATTTGAACACTGACAATACCATCAATGAACTGGAGAATTACTACGAATATGAAATCGACCTCCGACCCGGACAGCTCAATGTGGGCCAAAACTACATTGTAGACCAAGTCACCGCCAATGTCGGGGGGGATGAGGTAAACTGGTACCTATTCAGAATACCCGTAAGGCAACCAGACCGAGTGCAGGGAGATATCACCGGGTTTAAATCCATCCGGTGGATGCGAACTTACCTCACGGACTTCGAGCAGCCGGTAGTCCTGAGAATGGCTGAATTCAGAATGGTAGGAAGCCAATGGAGGATATTTCAGGAGTCGCTCTTTGAGCGTGGATTTTTTGAAATTCCAGAACCTGATCTTTCCAACGTAGTGGTGGACGTAGTAAATATCGAACAAAACTCCCAAGGAAGTGACAAGTCTAGCCCTTATGTGCTTCCTCCCGGAATAGTCCGTGACCGAGACAATACGTCTACGGTAGAAAGAAGATTAAATGAGCAATCTCTCCGGGTATGTGTGGAAGATTTGGCACCAAAAGATGCAAGAGCAGTATTCAAAAACTTAACCATTGATCTGGTCCAATATGAACGGATCAAGATGTTTTTCCATGCCAACAGCGAAGATGCCCAAGATGGAGAAGTAACTGCTTTCCTAAGATTGGGGACAGACTACACAGACAACTACTATGAGATCGAGGTACCTTTGACCATCTCTCCCTTGGGTAGCAATGATCCCACGTTGGTTTGGCCAAAAGAAAACGAAATAGACATTGCCATTCAGGAAATCGTAGGTGTCAAGGTAGAGCGTGACAATACGCAATCGCCACTGACTTTACCATTTTCTCAGAACATCAGGCAATACAAGGTGACGGTGGTCGGGAGGCCTGAGTTGAGCCTAGTTCAGGGAATGATGATAGGGGTCAGGAACCCCGGCACAGGAATCGGTTCTTCCAAGTCTATTTGTATATGGGCAAACGAACTCCGGGTCACCGGATTCACCAAAAGCAACGGCTGGGCTGCCAATGCCTTCCTCAACACCAAAATAGCCGATGTAGCTGTGGTCTCTGCCTCCATAAGGCACAATTCCATAGGTTTTGGAGGACTGGAAACCCGGCTATCTCAAAGGACCCGTTCAGCTACTACCCAATATGATATATCCACAAATGTGGAAGTAGACAAGCTTTTGCCCAAGGAATTGGGATTAAGCATACCGATGTACTTTTCCATCGAAAATTCCTCCACACGACCCGAATATGACCCCCTGAATCCCGATGTTCCCTTTGAGGTGGCTTTAGGAAAATTTGAAACTGAAGATCAGCGAAGAGCCTATCGGGAAATCGCCCTGGACCAACTCAACAGAAAGAATCTCAGCTTCAACAATATAAGGAAAATCAAATCAAATCCTGAAGCTCCAAACCGAATCTATGATCTGTCCAATTTTGCATTTTCCTATGCTGTGGGCACAGTGACCCAGACCAATGCACAGATCCAAGGCTATACATTCAAGACCAACCGAGGTAATTTGACCTATAGCTTTCAGCCCAAGGAGTGGGTAATTGCCCCTTTCAAAAAATCAGAGGGAATGAAATCCCCATACCTGAAATTGATCAAGGATTTCAGTCTCAACCTTTCCCCTACCCTACTCTTAGCCAGATTGGATGTAGACCGCCGTTTTGTAAGGTCACAGTACAGAAATGACCAATTGAGTACGGCAGGTGTGGACCCTCTTTTCCAAAAATCCTTCTTCATGAACCGTTCATTCAATGTAAACTGGGATCTTTCCAATAGCCTCAGGGTAGATTTTGATTCCAGAGCCATGGCAGTGGTGGATGAACCGGAGGGAGATTTGGATACGCAGGCAAAGATAGATTCTGTCCGTGCCAACTTCTGGAGATTTGGCCGAACCACCAATTACAATCATACCGCGACCGTCAACTACTCCATTCCCCTCAACAAACTGCCAATCACCGATTGGGTTCAGGCAGAATACCGCTACCTGACTTCCTACACTTGGCAGACGGGGGCCATAGGACAACGGGACACTTTGGGTAACGTCATTCAGAATACCCGAGACCAAAGCATTACCGGCAAATTGGACTTTCTAAAACTATATAACAAAAATAAAAGCCTTGCCGCTTTAAACGCCCCCAAACGACCCAGCATACCGGGAAGGAATTCCGTAGCGGCAGAGGACACGATAGGCACACCATTCAGCAATAAGTTGCTGAAATTTTTGATGATGCTAAAAGAGGTGACATTCAATTATGGAGTAGTAGAAGGGACCTTCCTACCTGGCTATATGCCCAATACCGGCCTTTTGGGCATGGATCGGGCTTGGAATAATCCGGGCTGGGCTTTTGTTTTTGGCAGTCAGAATCCCAATATCCGATTTGACCTTTCCGAAAATGGAAACATGGCTCCTAGTGTAGAACTCACCCAGCCTTTCCGACAAAACAGAGCCACCAACTTGCGTCTAACCGGATTGGCAGAACCTGTCCGTGATTTTAGGATTACCTTGGCCGCCTCTAAGCGGGAAATCGGGGACTATCAGGAGATTTTCCGGAATTCATCAGACAATCCGGGCAATTTCCAATCACTCAGTCCCAATCGCTTAGGCTCTTACAGTATCACAACCATTCTCATCGGAACCACTTTTTCCAGAGACAATGCTCAAAATGTGTCCCCGCTTTTCACCGATTTTGAAAATTATCGGTCCATTATCAAGGCCAGACTGGATGGGGCTAACCCCGAACAGGGCGAGTTTGGAATAAACGGGCAAGATGTGTTGATACCTGCATTTTTGGCAGCGTACCGAGGACAAGATCCCAATACCGCCAATTTGAATCCTTTTCCCAAAACACCTCTTCCCAACTGGAGACTGGATTATCGGGGACTCTCCCGCCTGAAAGGATTAAGTGATATCTTCTCCAGCATCAATATTACTCATGGATACTCTTCCACCTATGATGTGAGCAATTTTTCAAACTCACTTCAATACCAAAGAGGCCTGGAATTATTCAATTCCTTACAGCAAATTCAAAATCCGAGCATTGTCAACGACGATGGACTTTTTATTCCGATTTATGTATTGAATCAAGTGGTGCTTTCCGAACGGTTTGAGCCTTTTATAGGCCTGGATCTTTTGACCAAGGATCGATTCAATATCAATGTCAACTACAACAAGGAAAGAAACCTGGGCTTGAATTTCTCTAACTCACAAATTACCGAGCAAAAAACGAGTGACTTCGGACTGACCCTGGCCTATACCAAAGCAGGTGTGAAAATTCCATTCAAAATTCAGGGAAGTCAAAAAGTATTGAAAAACGACCTGCAATTTAGGCTAGACTCCAGAGTCGGAGACACCCGGACAGTCCAGCGAAAAATCGGGGAAACCAATACCGTAACCAATGGTAATCTGAATATTCAATTCAGACCTACTATAGGATATGTGATCAACCAAAACCTGAACCTAACCATCTATTTTGAGCGAACAATCAACGATCCCCGAGTCACTACCGTGTACCGAAGGACCTCCACCGCCTTTGGTGGACAATTGAGATTTAATTTGTCACAATAGATTTCAATCTGTCCTGAATCCTTTTAATTTTGACGCTCTGTAAATAAAAAAACTATGAATTTTCCTGAAGAATTAAAGTACACCAAAGACCACGAGTGGGTAAAAATTGAAGGGGATATTGCAACCATCGGAATCACCGATTTTGCTCAAAAAGAACTGGGAGACATCGTCTATGTGGAAGTAGAAACGATCGGCGAAACCATCGAAGCAGGTGAGGTATTCGGCACCGTAGAGGCCGTCAAAACCGTTTCAGACTTATTTATGCCGGTGACCGGTGAAGTTATTGAAGTCAACGAAGTATTGGAATCTTCTCCGGAGTTGGTCAACGAATCTCCTTACGAGTCCGGCTGGATGGTCAAAGTGAAAATTTCAGGGGACCTGCCTTCGGATCTGATGGATGCTGCTGCCTACGCAGAACTAATTGGTGAATAAATAAGATCATTTGAGAATATTCCTAGCATCAGTCTGGCAAATTTTCCTTTTCTGGGCCATGCTGAGCCCGGGAAATCAATTTCCTGAGATTGATGTTTTTGATCTTCAGGACAAGTTGATTCACTGGTTGGTATTTGTCGTTCAGACCTACCTATGGTGCGGAGTGAGTCTGAGAAGAACCCCTTCACTCAGCAACAAATGGAGAGTATGGATCCATTTTCTGGTGTTTGGATTGGCCATGGGAGTCTTCTTGGAATATGCACAACAGTTTATCCCCTACCGATCTTTCGATTATTGGGACATGATTACCAATGCAATAGGTGCTTTCTCCGGATTTCTTATCTACCGAAAGTGGCCTTCCATTAAATTCATTTTGGAATAATCTTCAATTATTCTTACTCTTGTTATCACTTTGGAAAAATATTAACCTGTATAAACCAATTAACTCATGGAAGCAAAAAAGACTCCTAAAGCTGACTTGACCAAGAGGGTGGGAATGTTCACCAACCTTGGTTTGGCAGTTTCTGTAGGTCTCACACTTGCTGCCTTCGAATACAAGTCTTTTGACGACAGTGCCTTGAAAGATCTTGGCGCCGTCAATGACAACTTCGAGGAACTGCTCGATGTGCCTATCACAGAACAGCCACCACCACCGCCACCACCACCACCGATGGAACAGCCTATCATTGAGGAGATTCCGGATGAGGTAGAAATTGAAGAAAAAATCGAGGTTAACTTTGACGTGGACGTGAAAGAAACCACAGTCATTAAAGAAGTAGTCATTGCAGAAGCTCCAGTAGAAGAAAAAGCAGACGAAATCTTTGACGTGGTAGAAACCCAACCCAATCCTCCGGGGGGAATGTCAGGATGGAATCAGTATCTTTCCAAAAACCTGAAATATCCAACTCAAGCACGAAGAATGGGTATCGAAGGGACAGTAATCGTAGTATTCGTAATCAACACCGACGGTTCTATTCAGGACGTAGAAGTACTGAGAGGTATCGGCGGAGGTTGTGACGAAGAAGCTGTAAGGGTAGTAAGTGAAGCCCCTAAGTGGGAGCCCGGTAAGCAGCGAGGTAGACCAGTACGTACTCGAATGAGACTACCGATCCGATTCAAACTAAGCTAAAACAAGCAGAGGCTGTCAGCAAAAACTGACAGCCTTTTTTCTTAATTATTGTTAGAGGATTAGTTTTTCAATAGAATAAAAATTAATTTTTTAATACACTAAACTCTAACAGCCATGGAAAACAAAAAGAACCCGAGACTTGATCTCCAGAGATGGAATCAAGTCTTTCTTAATTTGGGACTGCTTATTGCAGTTGGCGCTGTTTTGGCGGCCTTCGAATGGAAGGCTTATGAGGAAAAACCCCCAATGAATCTGGAAGATGGGATTACAGATTGGGATATTCTGGATATCCCAATCACCATTCAGGAACCTCCAAGGGCACCTGACCCTGTGGTCATTCCACAGTTCAAACCCACACCAGACGATATTGTCTTGGACGACCTTCCCAATTTTGATCTGAATGTGGACCCCACCTCAGAACTTCCCTCAGTGATTTTGGATAGTATTCCTCCAACTATCGAAAATGCTGACGAAATCTATGATTTTACAGAAGTTCAAGCCTCTTTCGTAGGAGGTATGCAGGGATGGTACGAATACCTCAAAAAGAACCTAGTCTATCCCAAAATGGAGCAACGGGCAGGACGAGAGGGAACCGTGATTCTCAGCTTTGTAGTGAATATTGACGGAAGTATCGAAGATGTGGTCATAAGGAGATCGGCTGGAGAGGGTTTGGACGAAGCGGCCAAACGAGTGATTGAAGCCTCTCCCAAATGGGAACCGGGAAGATTCAGAGGACAGGCTGTCCGCTCCAGAATGACCATCCCAATCCGGTTCAAGCTCAATTAATGAGGAAAAGGAACGCGAAGACAAAGTCTGATCTACTGAGGTCAGACTTTTCTTTTTATATTCCTTTATACTTGACATTTCCTCCCAGACAAAATGAAAAATCGACTGGCCTTAATTCTATTTCTTTTCATTTTCAGTTGTTCCCAAAATCCTGAATTTGATCTGCTTATTCTCAATGGAACCATCTACGACGGTACTGGAAGCGATCCGATCAAGGGGGATATTGGAATCAAGGGCGATCGGATAATTGAAATCGGTAATTTGAAAAGCAAGAAAGCCGCCACCACTATCGATGCCATCGGGCTTGCGGTAAGCCCTGGTTTTATCGATATGCACACTCACTTGGAACCGCTTATGCAACTGCCTCAAGCAGAGAGCTTAGTCAGGCAAGGAGTTACTTTTGCACTTGGCGGTCCAGACGGCGGCGGACCCTGGCCTTTTGGACCCTATCTTGATTCTCTGGCCCAATTTCCCTTAGGATTGAATGTCGGCTACCTTGTGGGACATAATACAATACGGGAAGAGGTCTTGGGCATGGAAGACAGAAAGCCTAGCCAGGAAGAATTATCAAGAATGGAGTCCATGGTGGAAATTGCTATGGGAGAAGGGGCTTTCGGTATATCCACAGGATTGAAATACCTGCCAGGCACTTTTTCAGAAGTAGACGAAGTGATCGCACTTTCAAAAAAAGCGAGCGAGCAAGGTGGAATATATACTTCCCACCTCCGCGAGGAGGGATTGGGACTTTTGGAAGCAGTGAGGGAGGCTATTTTTATTTCTAGAGAGGCAAATATCCCAGTGATTCTTACTCATCATAAGGCCATAGGGGTGAAAATGTGGGGAGCCAGCGAAAAAACTTTGGCCCTGGTGGATTCTGCCCGGAATATCGGACTTGATATTCGAATTGACCAGTATCCTTATGCTGCCAGTCATACCGGACTCAGCGTCCTGATCCCAAGTTGGGCTTTGGAAGGAAATCAATTTAAAGAGAGAACAGAGGATCCAGAATTAAGGAAAAAGTTAAAAGAAGGCATAGAATACAACATTCTAAATGACCGGGGTGGAAGCGATTTACGTCGGATTCAGTTTTCAAGAGTATCCTGGAAAAAAGACCTAGAAGGAAAAACCCTTCACGATTGGGCTGTCGAATCTGGATTGGAACCTACCGTTTCCAACGGGGCTGAATTGGTGATTGAAGCCCAGCTTAGAGGTGGAACGGGGACTATTTATCATGCGATGGATGAGCAAGATGTGGAAAATATTATGAAGCATCCGATGACCATGATCGGTTCGGATGGGAGACTTAGCCAGCCCGGAGAAGGACATCCGCACCCCAGAGCCTACGGGACTTTTCCGAGAGTACTTGGTCTTTACAGCAGGGAAAAAAGTCTTTTTCCACTACAAACAGCTATTTACAAAATGACTGGACTCTCTGCAGAATCACTGGGACTGAAGGATAGAGGAATTTTGGAAAAAGGAAAGGTAGCTGATATCACGATCTTCAATCCGGAAACGGTCATTGACCAATCCACCTATATAGATCCTCACCAATACCCAAAAGGAATTGAATACGTGATTGTAAACGGAATTCCAGCAGTGGAAAACGCTGCAATGACAGGCAAAACACGAGGAAGGGTAATCCGAAAAACAGAAATTTATTAGAGAACAGGCAAGATCCGGTTAAAGTACATTCAGACTTTGTTCTTTGATCTTTTCCAGCTCGTCTTTCATTAAGATGACATGCTTTTGGATTTCTGCGTCATTGGCTTTAGATCCAATCGTATTGATTTCCCTTCCGATTTCCTGACTGATAAAGCCCAACTTCTTACCCTGCTGAGCATCTTCATTCATCGTCTTTTGGAAATAATTCAGGTGGGTCTCCAAGCGAACCAACTCTTCAGTGATGTCGATTTTTTCAAAGTAATAAATCAATTCCTGTTCAAATCGATTGGGATCGAAGGAATTTTCTTCCATCCACTGTGAAAAATGACCTTGGATGCGCTCTTGGATTCTTGCTTTACGGATCGGATCTTTGATTTTGATCTCCCCCAACTCTCTTCGAATCAACTCAATGTTTTCGTTTAGCTTTTCATAAAGCGCTTTGCCTTCATCTGCCCTAAATCCATCACACTTGACCAAGGCTTGCTTCAGTACTTGTTTCACCAAATCCCAATCTTCGTTTTCCTCTCTTTCCTGAGGAATGGAGTTGATCACATTGGGAGATTGAAGAGCCAATTTGAACAGGTCTGAAGGTTCTTCTCCGACTTCATTGGCCAAGGTTTTAAACTCCTGATAGTACGATTTGAAAAGTTCCTTATTGATGGTAACGGGAAGACTTTCAGCTCCTTTCGGCACAAATTCAATAGACACATTGACCTTTCCTCTGTCTAGGTGAGTTTGGACGAGTGTCCTGATTTCCGGCTCCTTGTCTGAAAATTGCCTTGGACTCCTCAGGGAAAGATCCAAAAACTTGGAATTAAGCGAACGGACTTCCACCTGAATGACCACTTGCTCATTCTCCAATCCAGCTACACCAAAGCCGGTCATTGACTTAATCATGATACTATTGCTTAGAAATTGTAGCCCAAGGTAAAATAAAACTTCAAGTCTTCCTGCTGATAATTGCGAACTGGTCGGGCCACATCAAATTTCACGTAGTAATTCAACAGCACGGTACGAAGACCTGCTCCATAACTCTGAAGCCAAGGGTTATTGAAGTTATTCAGAATAATCTCAAAAGGCGAACCTTCCGTATTGATCACCTCTGTGTTTTGATCATTGACTTTTTGCCATGGATTGAAATCATTCCAAGCCGATCCAATGTCATAGAAAGCTACCAATTGGAAATTCCGGATAAAATTGGAGGTGATATTGCCTCTGGTGAGGTAAGAAAATACAGGAAGTCTAAGCTCAGTGGTAAAGGTGAGGACATTTCTTCCTCTGATTTCATCATAATCATACCCTCGCAGATCCACAAATTCGGTAAACAAAAGATTGGAGTTTTCGAGTCCGGTAGGGTTCCTCACCGGAGAAGGCTCCGGTCGGTTGGAAGGCGGGTTGTAGTATTCATTAAACAGCCAATTGTCCATGCCCCCCACTAAATAATTCTGAGGATTGTTTCCCATAAAGGAGCCGTAAAACAGGCGGGAAGCTAAGACAATATTCTTGTGAATTCTCTGGAAGTTACGGACATCTACATACAGATTACTGAAAGAGCGATCCCCATGATTCATTCCTTGGTAATGGACAAAGCCCACTTTTCCCTTAAGTCCGGTGAAGGAATAAAGTCCCAAAGGCTGAGTACGGTCATAGACGAATTCCGCTTTGCCACCGACATAATTGACATCAAATCGATTCTGGTCGGGATCTTGGCCAAATATCAACGAATCTGGGTTCAGATTAAAGTATTGAGTCTTGGCTAAGAACGGAGCCAAATACACTCGTGAATTGATATTCAGCGGATAGCTCACGCCTAACTCTGTTTTGGTCAATGCATATTTTTGGACTGATATATCGCTTTCATTGGATCGGATGACTCTTCTGTCGAACCTTCCTCTGAGATCAAATCGATTCTTCAAATATTCATACTCAAACCAAATATCCCCACCCGAACTGAAATCCAAGGACTGCATGATTCCTCCCATAAACACATGGTTATCGAGGATGTCCGTCATTTTTCCATTGAGATTGATTCCAAATCCCCGGATTGGATCCACTACAAAGTGAGTATTGATGTTGTTGGTGAAAAACTGAGGCTCCATTTGTCTGGGACCGGAAACCCTCTTTGTCATGCTTTGCTTGCGAAATGCCTCGAGAAGATTACTTCTTCCCGTCTCAGTCCTACTTACGGTTTCTTGGACATTCACTCGTTGTGGAAGGGTATCAAACTGATAATTTTCTGTATTGATTCCTCTTTTGTTATCAAATCTCAAGCGATCCAAGCTGATGGAAGAGGTACCGCTTCTGGTGGTATCTATTTTCGCATTGTCTATGGGAGCAGCAATCGGTTCCTGCAAAGGAGAAGGCTCTTCTTTGGCTTGATTGGTTCTCGCCTCCAGCAGTCTCCTTGCAGCCAATCGCTCATTCAATTCTTTGGCTTGGGCAAGCTGAATTCTTGGCGTACTGGGGGTAAATTGGTCAGCACCACTGTAGCTCTCCACGAACAACTCTGCCGATTTGCCATCCCGAACCGCATAGGCAATTTTGTTCATGCGGCTATTGACGTCAAAGACTTCTATACTCTTCCCCAAAGCAGAGATTTGATTGGAGACTTGATTTCCGATATTCAATTTCATCAGATTATTGATTCCGCTCAAATCACTCAGGTAAACCATCGTGTTGTTGTTTACCTTTCTGGGCATGAGGTTTTTGCTGTTCGAGTTGGTCAGTTTGGTGAAAATAGTCGTGTCTTTCAAAACCTGAACCATATACAGATTGTACAAATCGGGCAATACCTTAATATCCGGAGTGGCCGTTAGGACCGAATCAGGTAGCTCGGTGAAATTGGTGGAATAAATTATGGTAGAGTCATTCAAAAAGGCCGGAGTTAAATCATCAAAAAGATCATTGGTCAACCTTTTGCCCTGACCACGGACATTCAGGGTGTAGATATCCGATCTGCCATTGGAAATAGCAGAAAGAACCATATTCCTGCCGGATTCATTGAAATCCAAGCTGGTGATTTGGGTAATGTTTCTTAGGAAAATTTTATCCTGGGAAGAACCATCAATAGAACGGAGACGAAGGGTCGTGATTCCTCTTTTGAATGAAGCTATGGCGATGTTAGCAGAATCTCTCCACGCAATTATCGGAGAACCCGTATTGGGAGGAAGCTCATCGTACGAAGCACCGCCGGTGAAAATGGTTTGTTCCAATCCAGAAGACAAGTCCCGCACGATGACTTTGAATTTACCAGAATTGTTGACCACATAGGCAAGATTCAACCCATCAGGACTGAATTTGATATCTGAAATAGCGCCCTGAGTTCGTGAAGAGGTGGAAGCAATGGCGGAGTTGGGATTCACATCTTTGAAACCGGAATACACGGGTTCATTGATTTTGAGATAAAAATTTTTCCAATCATCAAAAAACTGCTTCACATTTAGCCCTATCGTATTGGAAATGCTGTTTTCCTCATTTCTGTTTATTCTCGATAGATTCAAAATGCTGGAGATGTACCTTCTCCCGTATTTTTCCGCAATAAAATTCCAAATGGACTGCCCTACCAAGGCGGCATCCGCGCCGGAAAGGTTCAAAATCTTAGGATTGGAGTTTTCTTTCAGATAATACCTTAAAAAATCATCCATTTCTCTGCTCCATCCTTTGGCAAGAAAAAGAGCAACACCATCGATATACCATTCTGGAAAATCATTAACCAGATTAGCCTGGAATGCATCCGACACAGAAGCTCCGTAGAGCATTTCTTTGATGATGACCTTGGTGGTGGCATAAATCAGATCTTCTTTAAACTGGTCAATTCGCCCTTTGTAAGCAAGTTCTGCGATAAGTCGGGTAAATTTGGTCTGCCCATCGATGGTATACTGCTGCTGATTAAGGTCCAGATTACTTTGGAGCCTCTCCTCAGGAGAATTGTAGATATATATTTTTGGTTTGGTGTAGGCTACATATCCAATGCTTTGGGTGATTCTGTCAAATTCTGACTCCAAATACTCTATCGCCATTTTGGCATTGGGTCCGCCCCGGTCGTAATAATAGACCTCAAAATTATTGGAGGAATAGAAATACCAATTGATTTCTTTGTGTTGCACCCTATTTTTACCAAAACGCTCCTGGTCAAATTGTGCCCAGGCAAGCTCTCCTGAACCCAGGAAAAAACATAGGATAAGAAGTCGAAAGACCAGTAATCGCATTCTTAGTGATTTGAACGGTTTTAAATATACTTAAAATACCTTTTGATATCCACTTCAGCCAATAAGGGTTGGTTTTGTAAAAGATAAGCGGTCATCATTTGACTAAAATAGGGAATTAATGACACTCCTTTAGCCCCAAAACCATTGAATATGTAAACGCCATCTTCTCCAGGATGTTTTCCCAAAAAAGGCTTTCTGTCTTTGGTCGCAGGACGTATTCCCGATCGGTGACTTTTCACCCCCTTTACAGCAGGTTTGACCAGTTTCTCGAGCTTTTCCAAAAGCTCATTTTTTGCAGTATCGGTGGGACCTTGGTCCAAATCATGCCAGGTGTAGGTAGACCCCACCCGAAAAAGCCCTTTTCCCAGAGGAACCCGGAAGACCCCGCGATTGACAATCCATCCCGGATCAAAATCCTGAAAAACCTCCAGAATTTCTCCTTTGACCGGAGCGAAAGGCAGAACGCCAAAGAAACGGGATTTTAGCTCTCCAAGTCCTCCACAATAGATAAGGGATTGGGTAAGGATACCTTTATACTCCCACCCTTTCTTGGTTTTGACCAATTCTTTTTCCTCAAACCAATCTAATATCAACCTTTCTCCTAAAAATCCGGCAAAACCATCCAGATATACGGGGATATCCAGCCATCCGGACTTCTTCAAAAGGACCCCTCCATAGGAATCTCTCAATTCGGATGATTGACTGCAAGTGGGGATACGCTCCAAAAACAAGTCAACCATCGGATCACTTGAGTGCCCCATCCACTCATTTTGCTCCTCTATCGTGAGAAAAGGCCGGTAAATAGGAAATTCATGGAGAAATTTCTTCCCGATTACCAGCTCCAACTCTCGGTAAAAAGGCACAATTTCAGGAAAAAGATGCTCTGCCATCCAGGATTTGACCATTTTTTTCCCGGTCACCGGATTGTACAATCCGGCGGCAATCCGGCTGCTTTGGTTGTTTTTGGGTTGATCAATCACGATGACTTTTTTCCCGGCCAGCAATAGCCTGTAGGCCATCGCACTGCCAGCCAAACCCTGTCCGATAATCAAAAAATCAATTTCCATGACCAAAAGTAAGTCCATATTTCTTTATTTTGCCGACTTTCAGCGGACTTTTACCATGCTTTCGATTCACTCCTTTACTTTCAATCCTTTCCAAGAAAACACTTATCTTATCCATGATGAAAATGGAGTGGCTGCCCTTATTGATCCGGGTTGTCATGAGCCGGGGGAAAAAGCAGAGTTGACCGAGTTTATCGAGAGGCATCAATTGGATCTCGTTTTGCTTTTGAATACGCATTGTCATATCGACCATGTGTTGGGTAATGCCTGGGCAAAGCGTAAATGGGGGATTCCGCTTTGGATTCATGAGAAGGAAATCCCCGTACTCAAATCTGTTGAAGTCTATGCGCCTAATTATGGGTTTCATGGATACGAAGGTGCTACTCCAGATCATTTTCTTCAAGAAGGACAGGTGATTACCCTAGGAGAGGAGGAGATTAAAGTCCTATTTGTGCCGGGACATTCACCCGGTCATGTGGTTTTTTACCACGAACCCAGCAAACGATGCCTCGGTGGAGACACGCTGTTCAAAGGAAGCATAGGGCGAAGTGATCTCCCTGGAGGAAATCACGCTCAGCTGCTTTCCAAAATAAAAAGTGAACTCTTCACTCTTCCAGAGGAAACAGTGGTCTTTCCCGGACACGGGCCAGAGACCACCATTCAATTTGAAAAAAGAAACAACCCCTTCGTGGGAGAAAAAGTAAGCTATTGACTATACTGAGACATATTCCCAACTTCATCACCCTTCTCAATCTGCTAACGGGAGTATTGGGGATCATTGCCGTGCTCGAAGGGAAGGTACTTCATGCCGCCACTTATGTCTTGCTTGCCGCAGCCTTGGACTTTTTGGATGGGTTGCTTGCCCGCCTGCTGAACGTACAGAGTGGAATCGGGAAAGAATTGGACTCGCTCGCCGATGTCGTTTCTTTTGGAGTGCTTCCAGGAATTGTCCTGTTCCGAATGACCTTGGGTAGCACTACCTGGGATTGGCTTCCCTATTTCACGCTGATTGTCCCTATGCTTTCAGCCTATCGACTTGCCAAGTTTAATCTGGACACCAGGCAAAATGATCGGTTTATCGGTCTTCCCACTCCAGCAAATGCACTGTTTATCAGTACCTTACCCCATCTTGCGTTACTTTGGCCAAAAATCGGAATTTGGATCACTGGCCCCGTTTCCCTGCTGTTTATTGCTTGGTTTTTTTCGATTTTATTGGTTGCTGAGCTTCCATTGATCGCTCTGAAGTTTAAACATTTCAGATTTTCGGGAAATCAGTTTAGATTTCTTCTGGTCGGAGTAAGTTTTTTGGCTTTTGGGCTATTTCAGCTCGCGGGAATCCCGCTAATCATTTTAACTTACATCCTACTATCGATTGCAGAAAATTTAGGGACAAGTGAATGAGGCGAAGATATTGGGTGTTGGTTTTCATCTTTTTTGCTCTTAATTACCAAAGAGCCTCAGCCCAATTTTTTGAGTTTGAAATCAAAGAATCAGGAGTTTATAAATTATCCGGAGAAAAAGCCCGATCGCTTGGCCTTGGTGATTTGTCCCAAATCAGCTTTTTCGGATATCCGGGTATGCTCCCTCAAAAACTGGATTCGACCCAACTCCAACTTCTGGAAATCCCCTCTTGGCGATCCGAAGACGAGCTTTGGGTTTTTCTCCAAGGTCCACATACGATAGCATTGGACTCTACCGGAGACATTCACTATCAGCATCACCTCTATTCCAATGCTTTAAGCTATTGGATAGGGAAAAATAATGATCCCAAACGGATTGCCAGGGAAGAATTTACAGAATCGACTCTCCCCTCCCCTGATTTTCTCTATCAATTGTATCCCTACAAAGAGGAAAAAACCAACCTTCTGGATTCAGGACGAGATTGGTATTCCCTTCCTATCCGTCAGGGACAAAGCCTGAATATCAACTTTGGGCTTACCTCCGAGGCTTCTGCTCCTTGGCTGATTCAAGGGCGCAGCATGGCCCAATCTTCCTCATCCTCGCTGATTCGAATCTTGTCGGGCAACACACTTCTTGAGGAAATTGAGTTTCTCCCGATTCCAAACACCCTTTACGGGATCAAAGGCCGAGAACAAAAGTTTTCCTTTACAATTTCTCCTTCAGACAATCGCCTTTCTCAGCTTCGATTTACCTATCAAGCATCAGTCTCCAACTCTTCTGGCTATTTGGATTACGTGGCAGTTGGCGCTCCTCGAACTCCGAATGAATGGAGAAACGGAATTTTCCACAGCATCTCACCCGTCCGATTTACCCTTCCCAATGCTGGTGTAGCTTGGGAAATCACGGATTTTTTTCACCCCATTGCCTCAGCTCAAAATGTAGCCTCCGGAAAGAAGTGGGCTATATTCAGTCCTGATCAAATCCCTGAAATCGAATCTGTTCGAGAAGTCACGCTGAGCAGAAGATTGCAGCCTTCAGAGTCAGAATTGTTGATTATTGCTTCGGAAGACCTCTTGAGTTCGGCCAGAAAACTTCAAGCACACAAGCAATCCTTGGGGGTTTCGACAGAGGTTGTTCCGGTAAATGAAATCTACAAAGAATTTGGGTACGGAAATCCAGACCTCACCGCAATCCGCAACTTTATAGCCTGGGAATATCATCAGGGAAAAGTGCTGAAAAATGTGCTGGTACTTGGGAAGGGCACTTTTGATTATAAGGGAATTTTGGGAGGAAGGCCAAATCTGCTTCCAATTTACACCAGTAGAAGCAGCCTAAATCCACTGACTACCTATAGTTCGGATGATTATCTGGGATTGATAGAATGGGGACAAGGTCAATGGGAAGAAAACCGAGAAGGAGACGAACGGATGCAAATCGGAGTGGGCAGGATTCCTGCAATTTCGCATGCAGAAGCAAACGAAATCGTCGAGAAAATCATCCGATACGAAACCGACCCACTTCCAGGCAAGTGGAAGCATCGACTCAGCTTTTTGGCAGATGACGCGGACAACAACATCCACATGAGGGACGCGGAGGCACATATAGCCTACCTTGAAGAAAATCATCCGGGATTTCTAGCCCAGAAGCTTTACCTCGACCGGTTTGAACAAGTAAACAGCTCAGGAAGCCAATCCTCACCTGCTGCCAAAGAAGCGCTGCAAAAGGCTTTGGATGAAGGCACTCTCCTGCTGAACTTCATCGGACATGGCAACGAAACTACCCTGACTGCCGAAGAAATTTTCCAGGTCAGTGACCTTCCAAACTGGCCAAAACAGCCCTTTCTGCCCATTTGGATGACAGCTACCTGCGAATTTGGCAGACATGACAGCCCTTTTATCCGGTCAGCAGCTGAAGAACTCCTTTTTGCTGAACAAAAGGGAGGAATTGCACTTTTGACTACAGGAAGACCCGTTTTCAGCAGTGTCAACTTTACTTTGAACAAGGAATTCATCGAAGAATTGCTTGCCTCAGAAGAAGGGCGATACCAAGATTTGGGCACTATTTTCAAAAACACAAAAAATCAAAGTCTAAACGGTCCTCTAAACAGAAACTTCTCCCTTTTAGGCGATCCGAGTTTGAGGCTTCCCCTTCCCGAACTACAGGTGTCAATAGGAAAAATAAGTCAGCCCGATTCAGAAAACGAAACAGACACCCTTACTGCTCAACAGGAATACGAGCTTTTTGCTCAGGTGGTGGACCCTCTCACTGGGGCGATTCAGCCCACTTTTCAAGGGGAGTATCAGCTGGAAATCCGGGATAAACCTGTGAACAAATCCACCTTGGGAGATGAAAACAGCCCCTTCGGTTTTTCGGAGGAAAGCACCTTGCTGGTTCAGGGGAAAGGTAAGGTGGTGGAAGGAAAGCTTGTGGCCAAGATTTTTGTTCCAAAAAACATGGACTTGAATTGGGGTGAAGGGAAAATTCGGATTTGGGCGGCTTCCGATTCCGATGTGGAAGCTTTTGGAAGTGAGCGAAAAAAAATGGGTGGCATCGCTGCTGACCCCACAAGTGACAGAGAAGGCCCTGAAATAACCATTTTTCCAGGAGGAATGACATCCCCGCCTTACTTGTTTAATGCGCCCAGCATAGGCATAGTTGTCCATTTGGAGGACCCGAGCGGAATCAATATTTCGGATTTGGTTTCTCAGGAATTATTGACCATCCAGGTGAACGAAGAGGCACCTGTTTATGTGGGCAGACGGTTCGAAGCCGTAGAAGGAGGATTTTCGAAGGGCTCATTTTCTATCCGGATTTCAGGCCTGAAAGAAGGAAAAAATCTAATTCGAGTCAGGGCTTGGGACAACGTAGGCAACGGGAGTGAAAAACAAATCGAGATTCAGGTAGAAGGGAGTAAGGAACTTCGGATTCTCACGCATTTGGTTTTTCCCAATCCTGCCACAGAGGTGGCTAATTTTCGATTGAGTCACAATCGACCCGGCGAAAACTTAATGCTCACGTTTCAAGTTTATAATTTGTTGGGTCAGATACTTCTTTCGGAATCCTATCGTTTAGTGAGGGCAGAAGAAACTATCGGGGATTTGTCCTGGTTTTTTTTCCAAAGTCAAACAAAATATCCAGCAAAAGGAACTTATATTTACAAATTAACGCTTCAATCAGAGTCGGATTTTAACTTCGACTCCAAAAGCGGGAAATTAGTTATCAGATGAAAATAAAGGCCATTTTCCTTAGGCAAAGCTCCTTATTCCTTTTCTTTTTCCTAATTGGTTTCTCCACTTTTGGGCAAAACAGCGTGATCATTTCCGGTCAAGACCCCAATCGACGGGTGATAACCACGGCAGTCCCTTTTTTGAATTTTGCACCTGATTCCAGACACTCCGGGATGGGTGATGTAGGGGTAGCAACCTCTCCAGACGCCAATTCTGCCCATTGGAATTCAGGAAAATTGGCTTTCATCAAGGATGATTTAGGTTTTTCACTTTCGTATTCTCCCTGGTTGGGAAAACTGGTCAATGACATGTCTCTCAGCTACCTGACCGGGTTCAAACGTATCGATGAAAACTCCGCATTTGGCTTTGACCTTCGGTATTTCAATATGGGAGATATTCAGTTGACTGATGGCCGAGGTAATGACGTGGGAGAATTCAATCCCAGGGATATTTCCATAGGCGGTACCTATTCCAGAAAACTTTCTCAAAATTTTGGACTGGGTATTTCTGCCCGATTCATCTATTCCAATCTTTCGGGTAACATCTCTTCTTCCGGAGGCAACGAAGCCCGTGCCGGTATCGGTGTAGGCGCTGATATTGGATTGTATTATCAAAAACCAACCCTGATTGGTTCCAAAGAGGGTACTTGGGCTTGGGGTTTGTCCATCACCAACATAGGACCCAAAATCACTTACAACAGTGCGGAGGATTTGGATTACATTCCCACCAACTTCCGAATAGGAACCTCTTACGGTATTTTCCTCAACCCAAACAACAAAATCACTTTCTCTCTGGACTTCAACAAACTGATGGTTCCTACCCCTCCGGTGTATGCCACCAATGACGACGGAACATTGGCCACGGATGAAAATGGAGACCTGATTATCGAAGCAGGCAAAGATCCCAACCGACCGTTGATATCAGGCATGTTCGGCTCATTCTCTGATGCTCCTGGTGGATTTGAAGAGGAAATGCAAGAATTCTCTATTTCATTTGGAGCAGAATATGTGTATGCTGAAAAGTTTGCCTTTCGTACCGGATATTTTTATGAAAACCCATCCAAAGGAGGAAGACGCTATTTCACCGTTGGTCTAGGTCTTGACATCAATCGAATCGGGATTGATTTTTCGTATTTGGTCCCGCAAATTCAAAACCACCCCCTCGCCGAAACCCTTCGATTTACCCTCCTCTATACCATTTCCAATAATTAATGCTGGATAGGACCCAGGCCCCAAAATTCCATCTGCCGGAGGACTTTACGCTCAGTGATCCTGTAAAATGGCTCACTCCATCTGGAGTTCCTGTCTTTTACTTTCGTACCCCATTACTTGAGGCAGTTAAAATCGAAATCGTATCCAAAGGAGCAAGAAAACATCTGCCTTTATCTAAAAATCTGGTTCCTTCCTTTACCTTGCAACTCCTCACCGAAGGAACCCATAGCCAAACAGAGAATCAACTTTCCGAATTCTTTGATTTTTATGCCAGCGAAGTCCAGCCTTCTTCTGGTTTTTCAAGGGAAGGAATCAGTCTTCTGACTACCAAAAAACACTTAACTACCGTCCTGCCAGTTTTTTTATCGCTCTTAACGGAAGCTAATTTCCCAGAAGAAAAGCTGAAAAAAAAGAAGTCCTTAAGAAAGCTCGGGCTCAAACTGGAGAGAGAAAAGACTTCCTCCAGAGCCTCACAGTTATTCAGGATGGCTCTTTTTGGACCTAATCACCCGTATGGACTGGAAATAAACGAGGCACATATTGATGAGGTCAGCAGGCAGGATCTTTTGGATTACCGGGATCAGATTCTCTGGAATGAAGCCGAAATTTTCATTAGTGGAGATTTTTCCCTGTCTGAATTAAATGAGCTTAACGGAAGATTGGAACAGGTACCCTATGTCAGGTTTGTGGAACCAGCCTGGACCGAGGAAATTCAGCAGCGTTTTGCTCTTTCGGAAGAACGTCCACAGGCCTTCCAAACCAGTATCCGAATAGGAGCTTGGTCAATCCCCAAAAATCATCCCGACTATTTCCCCCTCTCAGTTTTCAATACGGTATTAGGCGGGTATTTTGGTTCTCGACTCATCAAAAATATCCGGGAAGACAAAGGACATACCTATGGCATTTCTTCCTCCTTGGGCGAAATTGATGATTTCCCTTATTGGAGTATCGCTGCAGATGTCCAGAAACAGTTCAAAAAGGAAGTTTTGGAGGAAATAAGAAAGGAAATTCACCTGTTGTCCAGTCAATTAATCGCTCCCGATGAGCTGGAATTGGTGAGGAATTACTTAATCGGACAAATGGTCGGCCGGTTCAGTACTTCCTTTGATTGGGTAGACCGCTACAAAAGCGTTCACTTTTCCGGGCTGGATTTCTCTTTTTATCGAAAAAAGATGGAATTTTTGAGATCGTTTGATGCCGAAGAGATCCTCGAAAAAGGAAGTAAGTATTTTACAGAGGCTCCGGTCATCGAAATCACCGTAGGCTAGGTCAGCTTCTCATAAAGCCAAGAAATATCCCATCGTTTCTTGGCCCAAAAGCGGAACAATTTGAATCTCAAACTCCGCATTCCTATCCGGCCTCCCAGCTCGGCCAACTCCCTGGCAGAATCAAAATTAGCTGACCAAAGTGCGTGCTTGAGTTCATACATGACCCGTTCTCCCAAAGCCTTGTTTTCTTCCTCGGATTGATTCATTGCTTCAATTTTCAAACAGACCTTGACCGTGGTCGGAAGCATTTTGGAATCATAGCGCTTGTATTGCCCTTCAGACATGGAAGCGGCATGTTTTCTTTTCAACACTCCGATGTGATCGGAAAAAACCAAAGGATAATTACGGGCCAAACGCACCTGCACATCAAAATCCTCGTAAAACAGCTCTTCATCATAGCCTCCATTTCGCCTGAGAATATCCGTGTGGAAAACCATGGTGGGTGAACAAATGAAATTCCTCTTCACCAAGGTCTCATAGATATTAGTCAGAAGTACTTCCTCTTTCAAATCTCCTGCCTGATTTCTTGGATAAAAGGTGGAAATCTCATTGATCTGATTCAGGATGTAAGCATCAGAGAAACTGAAGGCGGCAAAGGGAGCAACTCTCAACTCCTGAACACTTCTGGAAATATGGTCGGGAAAAAGCACGTCATCCCCTGAAAGGTCCACTAGATATTTTCCCTTAGCCTTAATCAGGTAGTCATTAAAAAGTTGACAATAGGGCTTTTGCTCATTTAGGAAGTGCGTGGAAACCGACAGAAAGGAGGCATTTTGACTCAGCCAAAACTTAATCTTTTCCACCGTCCCATCAGTACTTCCATTGTCAATTATGATCAATTCTTTATAATAATATTCTTGCTCTTTTACGCTTGCTAGGGTCTCTTCTATCCATTTTTCCTGGTTATAAGTGATGCAAATGATGGTGACTAACTCTTCAGCTTCCATAGTCAGATTGTGCGGCTCCAGGTGATTTTGATACTAATATCGTTGGAAAACCTGGATTTAAAGTGAATCAAGTTGTGGTTGGGACCCTCATTCAAGTCCGAAGAGCCCAAATCCACCTCATTTACCTTAAGTTCACTGGCCAGGAAAAAAAACTTGGCCAAAAGAAGATCCCCAAGATTTTTTACTTCTGATTTGGGATTAATGGCAGAAAGAAAATAATAAAGGCAATCTTCAGTCAGCAATACTCCTAAGGCATGGGCTATCGATTGTTTATTTTTCAAAATAGAAACCAAAAAGTACCGCTCAGGAAACTCAGATACCTGCTGAATCAATCTCCCCTCTTCAAAAGTGACCGAATACCCCTTTTGAGCATTCCAATTTCTGATCTCCTCCAAAAATCCAAAATTTTGAATCGGCCCAATCATAGCCTTCAATCCCGATTCTTTGAATTTTGAGGACCATTTCATCTGTTGATCTTGAGCAAACTTTTTGATTTTCTTCTTGCCACAGAGAAAATGATGACTTACTACTTTTTCCACCGAGAAGCCGGTCTTAAACAACAAATACTGGATTAGATCAATCTCTTCACCATAGGGTTTGGGTGGCTGCACCAATAGGATTTTTCGAACTTTCCTCAATCGGAGATTTTCCACCACGGCATTCAAAAAAGCTTCCAGGGATGCCGAGCTGAGCTTTTCTTCCATCCAAATCCCTCCAAAAGGAGCATGAGGTAAGGAAACGGCCCGCCCATCTTGCGAAAGGGCAAAAGTCACTCCAGCTTTTATCCTTTCTTTTTTGACCCATTGGAAATCCAAAAGCTCCGGATACCCCGGCATAGGAAACTTCCTTAGGAAATAGGAAAATGTACCTTCAGCCGCAGAAGCCACACGAAGAAGGTAGGGGTTGCTCACTTCATTTTTGTATGCTTCCAAAGTCTTTCTTATCTCTGATATAGTCCGATTCGTCAAATTCCCGGTCAGCCAAGCCCAACAAGACCGCACCGGAGGAAAACTCCACCTCCACCCAATTCATGGGAGGCACGTATAAGCCCTCTGATGGGGAAGAAAGCTCAAACTGAGTTACCTCACCATTCAGGCCTTCTACCCTAATCTGGAGTTGTCCATTCATAGCCACAAGGAGCTGCGACTCCTGATAATGTGCATGCTTTCCTCTGATTTCTCCTTGGGCTACCCCGCAAATCCAGAAGCTTCTTTTGATCCCTTGAGGAAAAAGCGGAGAATCGTCCCAGAAGTAGATATTGCCTGAGGCATTTTCCAAACCTGGAATAGCCAACATTCTTGGAACTCGTTCCTGCTTGGAATCTTTGGGTGAAACCGATCGAATCATAGCTAAAATTAAGACAAAAGGCTTGAAGGTGACATTAGCGAAAGGTTAAATTTATAATTTACTGATCTTGGTGGAGCCTGTAGTCATTGGGGAAAATTCTGCTGAGGAAGAATTTACCAATTCGAACTCGCCACAGAAGGAAATCAAGACAAAGGAAGTGATGCAGGCCCAAGTCCCAACATGAAACAAAATAAAAAGTATACATGAGCGATGATCTGGGAGGAGACTCCTATCTCACGTTTGCCAGGGAGTCAGCAGGGCTATTCAAAGACCGCGGGAGTAAGTTTCATTTCTTTGGATTTCCTGTAGGCTCCGAAGAGGAAATCAGACTCAAGCTCCTGAACCTAAAAAAGGTCCATTTTGATGCCAGTCACCATTGTTACGCCTGGATGTTGGGTAAGGATGGGACACACTTTAGAGCCAATGATGATGGCGAGCCTAATCACTCTGCAGGGGATCCGATTTTGGGAAAGATTCGCTCCTTTCAATTGACCAACGTATTGATCGTGGTCGTCCGTTATTTTGGAGGCACCAAGCTTGGAGTCAGTGGTTTGATCCAAGCCTACAAAACTTCAGCCCAGATGGCAATTGAATCCAACGAAATCACCAACCACTTTCTTTTGGACCAAATCAGGCTGAATTTCCCCTATTCGGCGATGAATGAAGTGATGAAGCTGGTCAAAGGCCTCAATATGGACATTGTAGAACAAAACATGAATTTGAATTGTGAAATGGTTCTCAGCTTTCGAGCGGGACTGAAACAGGAGGTCGAAAACCGAATTCAGGACATGGAATCGGTCGTCCTCCTCAGGGGTTGATCAGCGTATCCAGAAAGCCCTCATCCCTCAGGACTTTATAGATCTCCAAGCAAGCCCATGCGTCTGTGGCGGCATAGCGAAGCTGTTTTTCACTCAACCTTTCTGCTTCCCAGTTGGATACTTGTTCCGTTTTGGAAATCCGGATTTTCAGTACCATCCCACTGAGGTTTCTAACTCCTACGTTGTGAAAACCAACTTTTTTCAACTCATCGTTGAGATCAAAAAAGGAATTCGGATGGAAGGAAGTAGTCAGCTTGCGAAGGGCCTTGATATCATCGTGCACAGCAGCGCCTACTTTGATCAAGTTGTCTTTTTCCAGAAGATTTCTGAGTTCATTGGGAAAGCCAATGGAGTTCAAGCGAAAAAGAAAAGCCTGAGTAGCCGTCGAAAGTTGCAAAAGTGAGACATGATTAAACTGTCCTTTTCTAAAAGAGGGTTTAGTCTCGGTATCAAACCCGATGATATCTTCATTTTCCAGGAAATCCACGACCTCTCCGACATCGTCACGATGATCGATCAAAAATATCTCACCTTCAAACTGTCCCAAAGGGAGCTCATTGATTTCTTCTTTGCTAATACTGTAAGGGATCATACCAACTCTTCTTCCGGCTCATAATAGCGGATACCCAGATTTAGGTATCCAAAAAGAATGGTCATAAATGGGCTTATTATATTGAAAAAGCAATAGGGGGCATAGACTAAGGTAGCCACACCCAAAACAGATGCCTGTGTAGCTCCACAGGTATTCCATGGCACCAAAACTGAGGTAACGGTGGCGGAGTCTTCCAAAGTTCGGCTTAGGTTTTCGGGTTTCAGCCCACGCTTTTTATAAACATCTGCATACATCCTGCCTGGCACCAAGATAGCCAGGTACTGATCAGAGGTGGTGACATTAAAGAATACACAGGTGGCAGCTGTGGAAGCAATGAGCGAACCTACCCGATGGACATTTCGGATAATCGACTCAGCCAATACCTTCAGCATACCGCTTTCTTCCATAATACCTCCAAACACCATGGCACAGACGATCAACCAGATCGTATTGAGCATTCCGGACATTCCTCCTGTCACCAATAGTTCATTGACAATGTCATTATCAGTCACTACACTTATTTCTCCGTAAAGTGCCATCATGAGTGCTTTAAAACTCAGATAGGCATAGGAACCGGATTCATTGGCAATCAACTGAATGATATCCGGTTGAAAAATCAAGGCAAAAATCCCTCCCAACAAAGCTCCTGTCAAAAGAGCAGGAATAGCAGGCACTTTTCGGATAATCATGACCAATACTACGATCGGAACTACAAAAAGCCAGGGAGTGATGTTAAACTTGGATTGAATCACCGAAGAGATAGTTTTGACATCTTCCACATTTCCCCCCGTCTCATAGTTTAATCCGATAATGATGAATAGGATGAACGTAATACTGATTGATGGCACGGTGGTTTTGGCCATGTATCGGATATGTGTGAAAAGATCAGTTCCGGCCATGGCAGGTGCCAAATTGGTCGTATCCGAAAGGGGAGACATTTTGTCCCCGAAGTACGCTCCAGAAATAATTGCACCTGCGATGATTCCTTCCTCAAAGCCCAGGGCTTTGCCTATCCCAAGAAGAGCAACTCCCACGGTAGCTACCGTGGTCCAGCTACTCCCAGTAGCGATGGATACCACCGCACTGATGAAGCAGGCAGCAAACAGGAAGATCACCGGACTCAACACTTGCAAACCATAATAGATCATAGCCGGAACTATCCCACTCAGCAGCCAAGTGCCGGCCAAAGCTCCGATCAGAAATAAAATCAGGATGCTGCTCATGGCAGAACTGATGCTTTTCACCACGCCATCCTGTAGCGTCTCCCAAGAATAGCCCAGTCGGAAAATTGCCACACAGGCCGCAACAGCCGCAGAAAGGACCAAAACAATCTGATTGGACCCCGACAAACCATCAGTACCAAACACACGAATATTGATCACCAAAAGGACAATTAAAAAGGAAAGGGGAATCAGCGCGTCGAGTACTTTGGGGGACTTGGGTAAGCTTTTCATCAACTAAGGAACAAGAAAATTGTGGTCCAATCTAAATAAAAAAAACCAATTACCGGACCGAAAGAAGCTCCGAAAGCTCTTTTCCTACCTGCCAGCCAATGGCCACACCCATACCTCCTAATCGGACCGCAGCACCTAATCGATTCCCAACTTTTTGGATTAGAGGTGTTTTCTTGGATCCAAAAGCCATTATACCAGTCCATTCCATTTCCCAGGTGATGCTTTTACCCGGCAGAATTACGGTTTTGGCCAAAGCGTCCAGGTGATTTTTAATCTTTGGATTGACTTTAAACTCCGTAGAAGTTTCACCTTCAAAATCCAAATTTCTCGCTCCTCCCAGCAATAGCCTCCCATCGATCTGACGGAAATACACGTAGCCTCTGTCTAAGTGGTACGCTCCTTTCCAAGGGATTTTCCCCTCTATAGGCTGGCTCAAAAGAATCAAACCTCTTCCCGGGTTGATTTCAGATTCTGGCCAGAGTTTTTTGGTAAATGCATTGGTGCAGATTCCAACCTTATCAGCTTGAAACTCATAAATTCTCGTCTTATCCAGATTTTCTGCCAATACTAGCCCAGTATCCTTTTGAACTTCAATCACTGAAATTCCGGTGAGGATTTTCACTCCCATTTCTGAGGCCATTCTCCATAGCGCTCCCAAGTATTTTCCAGGATCTAATTCCCCTTCAAATTTATTTTCTACTACCGCTTTTACTGAGGAAGAAAAGCCCAGCTTTTTCATTCTCTTTACAGGTGAAAAGACGTCTTTATTAAAAACATTCCTAAGTAGACGGTTTACTCTGTCCAAATCCTTCAAAGCCTCTTCGGACTTTTCATCCAAAATCTCAAATCCATGGTTCCCTTTATATTCTAAGGATTTGTCCCCAAATACCTTTCGGATCTCTTCCAAACCCCGGTACCTTTTTTTGACCAGACCCAAGACCTCTTCCTCAGATAGGGTCTGCAAATCGTCTAGAAGCTCGGTCAGGCTACCAAAACAGGCAAATCCGGCATTTTTTGTACTAGCTCCGGTAGGAAAAATCTCCTTTTCCAAGACCAATACCTTGGCTTTAGGATTCTTCTTTTTGAAATGGATCGCAGTAGAGAGCCCGGTAAAACCCGAACCCACCACAATTAAGTCATGATTCAAAAAGTTTTTTTGCTCCCAATAACTGATCATTTTCAAAGGGTTTGATTTAATTTTTTCTTTCAGTTGATTAATTTGACCCAACTTAATCGAAGAAACCCAAAAAGCCATGAGAAAGATAGACTTGCTACTCGAAGAATACGGGGAAAGCCACCAAAACCCCACCAACAAATTGATTCATTGGGTCTGTGTCCCTGCTATCTTTTTCAGCGTGATAGGATTGATTTTCAGTATTCCGGCAGGTTTCCTTCCCTCTGCTCTTCCTTTTCTTGGAAATTTTGCCAATTGGGCCACCATTGCTCTTCTGTTGGTGATGATTTATTACCTCTCTCTGTCTGTTCCGCTCTCATTGGGCATGTTGTTTTTTTCTGCCCTTTGCCTGGCTTTGGCTAATTTTCTGGACATCGCCTTTCCAGGATCACTTTGGATGATCAGTTTGGGCATTTTTGGGATCGCTTGGGTAATTCAGTTTTTCGGGCACAAAATAGAAGGGAAAAAGCCTTCCTTTTTCAAGGATGTTCAGTTCTTGATGATTGGACCAGCTTGGCTGATGCATTTTATATACAAGAAGATAGGAATCGGCTATTGAATCCATGCACCTCAGGACAAGGTCATTATCCTATTGAATGCCCGCGATCATTCCTCTTTTTGAAAGATTTCCACCAGTCTTTGAAGTGCTGCCTGATTCTTTTGGGTATTGATACTCATCAGAATTGATTTCTTTTCTCTTGCAGTCAGTCTCCAGTTGAGTGAGGCCCTTTGCATCGTTTCCTGACTTCCGGTAAGCTGGGTTGCCTGAGATTTTCCGGGTGCATATTCAAATTCCACCCGTTCCAATCCAAAAGGCATGGATTCCAACATGTAATTGAACAACACCTCATTTTGAATGGTCTGCACATTATCCCAGTTGGCGTAGATGTTTTTTAGTGGGTTAAAGACTTTCTGAAAAATACGGGGAAGTTCTGTTTCGGGGATTTCTGTGGTCTTTTCAGAATCCCTGATCGTGATTAGTATTACCCCTGATGTATTTTGACTGATCCATTCTCTGAATACATACATAAAGCGTAGCGCATCCTGAATACCGAAATTATCTGAAAGGCCTGTATCCATGGTCTCCATTTGGGGCCTGGAAGGCAGCTGAATATTGGGTGTGATGAAAGGAAAAGTAGCACTCATTCGCAAAGCGGTGAGAAACCGGAGATTTTGGGGTTGATGATTTTCAAAAAACCGGAGAAAATCAATAGACTGCTTCTTTTCTCCCGGGATGGTTTTGCCAAGAACCGAACTTCCCAAAAAAGACATAGAATGAGGTGAAATGACCAATTTTCGCCCATCATTGGTAATCAGAGAGGTGACGGGCAAGAGAGGAATGATTCCCTCAGATTCAGGTTGCAGGTAGGCGTGAAGCGGTTTGTCCAATATTCCCTCAGTATTGTCATTGAGCTGCTTTTCAAAAGCATACCCTCGATCCTTGAGGTAGTTAAAACCCTGGTAGCTGAATTTTTGATTACGAATCAAAAGATCATTTACAAGGAGGGTAAACAGAATGGGGTTGAGGTTGTCAGCAGAGATTTGGTCCAGGTATCGGGTGTCAGAAAGACGCATTTCAGAATCGGACAAAGACCGGAAGTACAGTTCCCGGAAGAAGGCCTCCCCAATCACGCCTCCTGAAGCCCCAGTGTAGAGCTTGGTGTGTCTTGTAGCTTCTCCATCAGTCAGGGTATGAATCGTCTGCAAGACATGAAAAGTCCATAAACTAGCCCTTTGTCCCCCACCACTTGCAGCGGCAATGACCAATTTGGGTAGAGCCTCTCCTCCTATTCTTCTTTTCCAATTCTCCAGAATTCGGATGATGTTTTTTTGGTCTTTAGTTAAAGTATCCGGATGGAGAAGATCATCCAGTCGCTCTACAGTATAGGGCGCTGGGTCTTGGGAATAATCCAAGCCAAAGGCCTCATGAGGTCGATTGAATACAGAAAGGTTGGAAAAGTAATTGCCCATAAACAGCAAAATCACCACCGTAAAAGTAGAATATCCCCTAAGCCAAAAACTAACCGCTCCCACAAGCATAATCAAAATTGACAAAAGCAGCAGGGAACTCATCGCTGCTGGGAACATCAGGAATTCCTGCTCTTTGAACAAGCCCAAAATCAAAACGAACAAAATCAGAAACAGCTGAATACTGAGAAGATTAAGATGATTTTGATCGAATACCCTCAACAACTGCCCCTTTTCAAAGCGGGCAATATCCGGACGGACATCCTGTGCCCGTAGACGATAATCCAAGAATACTTCTACCCTTTCTTTTTTATCTTTCAGCTCCTTAATTCTGCTCAGCGTACTTGCTCGGGTAAGCTTTACCTTGCGGAGCCGCTTATTGACCGACCCTGCAAACAGAATAAAGAAGTCCTTGTTGGTAAGAGCGGAATAGCCGAAAATCAAAATATAAGTCAAAATGCTCCCGCCGGCAAATCCCAGGTAATACTGCAAAACATACCAGTCGGAGGGGAGGTCATTGTCCAGCTGAAAAGTGACAAATTTGAAAGTATAGAGTAAATAAAAAAGGAGGGGAACCAGAGAATTGTTGACACAGTAGGTGATAAATGGCTTGGGTACGATGGCCAAAAACCGAAACCGGCTTCCATCCATGATGTAGGTAGTCATGTGATAGGCCATAGTAAGAATGGCCAAACCCACTCCCATCAGGAAAAAACTTATCCAGGAAACTTGATGAAGGTATTCCGGGTCCAGGAAAAGAAAAGGAATCCCCAGGACCACTCCGAACTGCTCCAAAATGATTCCGGAAAGTATCACCCAAACCAGAAGAAGGGCCAGATTTTTCCTCAATTGCAACAAAAAAAGCTGGACAGGAAAACTATAAATTAACTTATCTCTCATAGTGTTATTTGGTCTCTTAAGATATCTCTTTTTTATTGTTAGAGACTTGGGGCGCAGGTCGAAATACAAAGAATAAAAATTTGGCTCTAAGCAAATTAAACTTGCAACAAAAAAATCTTTGAAGATTCCAAGGGTAATCGCTCGCTGCTTTCGTCTAGAAAAAGTACTTTCGGCCAAGAAATAAATGCTGGAAAAATGAGAATTTGGTTTTTGTGCAAAGTAAAATATGCGAAGGAGAACGAGGAAGGCTTGCTAAAAAGCATTTCCGAACAATACTTGGTAGACGCCGTCTCTTTTACCGAGGCGGAGGCCATTCTTTACGATCGCTTGGGGTCCCAAATCCGTGGTGATTTCCAAGTCACCGGGATAAGCAAAAGCAACATTGTGGATGTCTTTTACTACGAGGATGCCGATATCTGGCACAAGTGCAAAATCACGTATCTCATCGCCGATGCAGATTCAGGGAAAGAAAAGAAGGTAACCCAATTCATGATTGTCACGGCAGAGGATATCAAGCAGGCCTACGATCGGATTCAGGAAAGCTTGAGCAATATGCTGGTGAGTTTTCGGGTACCGGATATTACGGAGAGCCCCATTGTGGAGGTTTTCCCCTTCGAAAAAGATGAAGTAGCCGAACAACTTCCGCCCGGTAACTTCCGCCCAGTCAATGAAGTCGAGCAGGAATAGATGAGGCCGTGCCCAGCAAGGGCACGGCTTTTTAATTAGAAAAGATCCGCGTCCCGCTGATGATCGATGACAAACTGAATTAATTCTTCTTGGGAAATGCCAGCCCGCTCGGCAGCGTCCCGAATGTCCTCCCTGCTGACTTGGGCGGCAAACTTTTTGTCTTTAAGCCGTTTTTTCACCCCTTTTACTTCCATCCCAAGATATCCCTCCGGTCTCATCAAAGAGTAAGCATGAATAAATCCGCTCAGTTCATCAAAGGCATAAAGCATCTTGTCCATCTCGGTCTCGGGATTGACTCCAAAATACCTTGGCCCATGAGACGCAATCGCCCGGATGATTTCAGGGTCGATTGCTCGGGATTCCAATTCCTTAATGATTTTACTGCAATGCTGCTCAGGCCATTGGTCCCAATCTGCATCATGGAGCAACCCAGCCAAATACCATCGGTGCAAAGTGGCTTGATCATATCCTTGGGATTTGGCATAGGATTTCATCAGGTGCGCAACCTGCTTCATATGGACTTGAAGTTTTTCATTTTTCACCCAATCATCCAGCAAGCCCAAAGCCTCGTCCTTGGTCAAAACCCTACCCTTATTTTCAGGACTTCCGAAGAATGATTGATTCAGTTGAAGTGAAAGATTTTCCATTTTAGACCTATTTTTATGCAGTTTGAATAATTTTTTTTGCCTTTTGTTAAATCGTATTTACTAATATTTTATCTTTGACACATGAATAGTTGGGAATCCATTCAGGTACTTAGCCAGTTAGCCATCACTTCGGAATATTTCCTGCAAGTGACACTGGATAAGTCTGGACGGGTGTTATCCTCAGACTCGGGAATTGGGCCAGTACCCAGCTTATTCGATTACAAAGAAAAGCCTATTTTTTTCGCAGACTGTTTTCTTTCGTCGGAATGGACAAAATATGAAAACCAAAGGATAAAGGCTTGGAAAAACAGTCATCAATCCTTTTTCGTCGAGCTACAAAAAATCAATCATCCGGATGAAACGACCACGCTGACCAAATGGGAGTTTTTTTTCATTTCGGAGGATTTTGGGACCTGCCTGGGAATTGGCCATCCAGTAGATCCGCTAAAGCCCTATAGTTTGGGGTTGGGTGAGTTCATAGACGGAAATTTCAACAACAATGAATTAGTTGACAGTCTTCTTGAAAACAAATTGTTGGGGTTTTGGAAGTTTGACCCCAGTCATGACCGGGAAAACATCAGCCCTGGACTGGCCCAGATGCTCGGATATCAAACCGATGAAATCAAATCCATTCCCAATCTTTCGTGGCAGCGGCATATTCATCATGAAGATCTTAACAGAGTCAGCAACCAACTTAAGAGCCATCTCAAAACGAAAGGGAATCTTTCTTTCCGTTCTGAATTCCGGATTATTTCAAAAAACAATCAGGTTACTTGGGTAATTGCGTTTGGCAAGACCACCGATTGGTCGCCTGAGGGGTATCCTTTGATGCTTCAGGGCTTGCTCATTGATATCACCGAAAAAAAGAAACAGGAGATTTGGATCAGGGAACATCATTATTTTCTCAGAGATTTAGCGTTTCAGCAGTCTCATTCCCTTCGAGCCAGAGTGGCCAATATTATGGGGATTCTAGAGATTCTTGAGACTGAAAGTCATGCTCCAGAAACCCAAAAATTGCTCAACATCATCAAAACAGAAACAAAAATGCTGGACAATTCCCTGAAAAAAAGCATCAAGGAATCCGTCCAGCAAAACCAAAGTTGGGAAAGAGGAATACAGGGAGAAGGCTAAAGACTTCTGATTTTCCATTTTGCCTTCAGATAGCCCCAAATCACTTTGGGGCTCATTGCTTTTTTCCCCTGGATGCCTCCAGCATGTCCCACATCGCTTCGGGGATTTGATCCAGATTATTGAACTCCCCTGCCCCTTTGAGCCACTCCCCTCCATCTATCGTCATCACTTCCCCATTGACAAAAGAAGAGAAATCAGAAGCCAGATAGGCCGCTAAATTGGCCAATTCCTGATGCTCTCCCACCCTTCCTACAGGCACTTTTTTGGCAGGGTCAAACTTCTTCACCAAGTCTCCGGGAAGGAGTCGGCTCCATGCACCTTCGGTAGGAAAGGGCCCCGGAGCAATGGCATTGGAACGAATTCCATATTTTGCCCACTCCACTGCCAAAGACCGGGTCATTGCCAAAACTCCCGCCTTAGCTGCTGCTGAGGGGACCACATAGGCAGAACCTGTCCATGCGTAGGTCGTCACGATATTGAGAAATACTCCAGGCTGCTTCTGTGCTATCCAATCTTTGCCTGCAGTCAGAGTAACTTGCGAAGTACCTTTCAAAACGATATCCAAAACTGTATTGAAGGCATTGACAGAAAGTCGCTCCGTGGGACTGATAAAATTCCCCGCGGCATTATTAAGCACCACATGAATTTGTCCCAATTCTTTTTTTGCTTGAGCCCACATTTCTTCTACTTGCTGAATGTCCCTCACATCACAGGATAAAGGGATCACCCGCCCCCCTTTTTTTTCCATCATTTCCTGAGCTGTATCTTGGAGTACATCCAGTTTACGGGAGGTAATGACCAGGTTGGCACCCAGCTCCAAAAAGTACTCCCCCATGGATTTCCCCAAACCTGTACCCCCTCCGGTAATCAGTATGTTTTTATCTTTGAGGGCATCTGCTCTCAGCATTCCTTGGTTAAAGTTCATTGGGTTGATAAGATTAGTTTCAGCCAAGATAGCAATCAGGCGCGGTAATTGAAAGAAGTTGGATCTTCTCACTTGACTATGAAAAATCTATTGTTTCCCCTTCTTTTTCTGGGGTTATTCTGTTCCTGTAATGAGGAAATCGGAAGAGAGATTTCCACAGACTTATCGGAAGAAGTGCGTCAATTTTACACCTTGTCCACCGCACTGACTGAGGGAAGTTACCTAGCAAACTTCACTTATGGGGATTATTTTAGGCTGCAAAGCGAGTCTCTACCCGGCTGTCCCAAGATCGAAATCGACCAGTCCCTTCGCCTGATTACCTTGGATTATGACAGCGTAGATTCCTGCATGCAGGAAAGAAACTTTTCCAGAAAAGGAAAAATCCGAATTGATTATTCACTATCCAACACCCAGATCTCGACTTGGTGGATGGAATACGAGGACTATCATTTTGATAAATCCCGGATTCAGGGGACTAGGCAATTTCAGTCCTTGTCCCCCAACCAAAACCAGGAAAGTTTCGAAAACCTCCGGTTGATTACCGATACTAACCTCTCCTTTACTGCCAAAGGAAGCCATACCTACTTTATTTCCAGATTTTCTTCAAGGCCCTTTGCAATCAGTTTTGTAGGAACCATCGAAGGTATAAATCCTGTGGGGAGAAGATTCAAACAAACCCTTTCTGGAGCTAAAGAAGTTTTCATCAACTGCTACAGTGAAGGATGGATTCTCCCCTTCGAAGGAGAAGAGACTTGGACCGTCGAAAGAGGTGCCACTAGAGAACTGAGCTACAAAATTGCCTTTTCCAGCGAGGAGGAATGCAATCCTCTCGTGAATGCCACTCTGCCGGATGGGAGAATCCTGATTTTGAATCCATAAAATATTCCCTTTCTGTGCATTAGCTCCCATCTTTATGGAAAACAAAAAAGCCTCGGTTTTCCCGAGGCTTTATATCATCCCGCCAAGTACAGGTGGAGATTTAGTACCTGTAGTACTCGGGCTTAAATGGACCTTTTACTTCCACGCCAATATATTGGGCTTGGTCTTCAGAAAGCGTGTCCAGTTCTACTCCCAACTTGGCCAGGTGAAGTGCTGCTACTTTCTCATCCAGATGCTTAGGCAGCACGTAGACTCCCGGCTGATAGTTCTCGTGATTTTTCCACAATTCCAATTGAGCCAAGGTCTGATTGGTAAAGGAATTGGACATCACAAAGGAAGGGTGTCCGGTTGCACAACCCAAATTAACCAATCTTCCTTCAGCCAAAACAATGATCTCTTTTCCGTCCAAATCATACAAATCCACCTGAGGCTTGATTACATTTTTGGTTTGGCCATAGTTTTTGTTTAGCCAAGCCATATCGATCTCATTATCAAAGTGGCCGATATTACAAACGATGGCCTTGTCCTTCATCGCTTTGAAATGCTCTCCGGTGATGATGTCCTTGTTTCCCGTTGCAGTCACTACTATATCAGCTTCTTTCACGGCATCAGCCATCTTTTTCACAGCAAAGCCATCCATCGCAGCCTGAAGTGCACAGATAGGATCAATCTCAGTCACGATCACTCTCGCTCCTGCTCCTCTCAAAGAGGCTGCTGAACCTTTTCCTACATCTCCGTATCCTGCCACGACTGCCACTTTACCTGCCATCATCACGTCGGTAGCTCTGCGGATAGCATCTACCAAGGATTCTTTACAGCCATACTTATTGTCAAACTTGGATTTGGTCACCGAGTCGTTTACGTTGATGGCTGGCATGGGAAGAGTACCGTTTTTCATTCGCTCATACAGTCTGTGAACTCCGGTCGTAGTCTCCTCAGACAAGCCTCTGATTCCGGAAACCAACTCGGGATAGTGATCCAAAACCATATTGGTCAGGTCTCCTCCATCATCCAAAATCATATTCAACGGCTGCTTTTCTTCTCCGAAAAACAAGGTCTGCTCTATGCACCAATCAAACTCCTCTGCTGTCATGCCCTTCCAAGCATAGACTTGAATCCCCGCTGCGGCGATGGCTGCTGCGGCATGATCCTGGGTCGAAAAAATATTGCAAGAAGACCAAGTCACCTCAGCTCCCAAGGCCACCAAAGTCTCGATCAAAACCGCAGTCTGGATCGTCATGTGAAGACATCCTGCGATTCTGGCCCCTTTCAATGGCTGGGATGGACCAAATTCCTCTCTCAAAGCCATCAAGCCGGGCATCTCTGCCTCAGCCAATTTGATTTCTTTTCTTCCCCACTCCGCCAAGGAAATGTCCTTTACTTTGTACTGGATGAATTTCTCAGATTTGATTTCTGACATCGTATTGATTATTAACAGTTAAAAACTCTTTTCTGCCGCAAAGGTACCCCATAAATTCGGCATACAAAAACCCGATCAAAGGTTAGTAAACTGGATTTCCTTCAACCCGAACTCTTGATGATCCCCATTTTCATATTCCAGGACCAGCTTGCCGTCCGAACTGATCCCGATGATTTTACCCAAAACTTCCCTTTTTCCCATCTGATACAAAGCCCATTCTTCCAAACGGAACAAATGCCTTAGATAGTTCTCCCTTATTTCTTTGTGCTTGTTTTTTTTCAATGCAATATATCCTTGCTCCAGCTGAGCGATCAGCAGTCTGAAGACCTCTTCAAGATTGTAATCACTTCCGGTCAAGGAAGACAGAGAGCATGCCTTTTGGGGCAGAAAATTAATTTGATTGATGTTGATCCCTACTCCTACAAGAGCATATTCCCAACCGGAAAGTCCGACAATGTTTTCAATAAGGATCCCTCCCAACTTCCCAATTCCAGGCACCACCAAATCATTGGGCCACTTGACTTGAAGGTCAGGAATGTAATCTTTCAGCACCTTTAGCAGCGCATTGGAAACCATCATATTCAACAAAAACTGTTGGGATATATCCAGAAAATCGGGTCTCAAAACCAAGGTGAAGGTGAGATTTTTTCCTGGCTCCACCTCCCAAGAATTCCCTCTTTGGCCTTTTCCTTTGCTCTGATGTCCACAGATGACCACGGAGCCTTCTTTGGCTTTCTCTGACCTGACTAACTGCATGGCTGTGTCATTGGTCGAGTGACACTCTGGCAGGAAAAGGACATCTTTCCCCAGAAAAATGGTGTTGGCAAGAATTTTATACATTAATTTTCGGTTCGGCTAAACGAGAGCATTTAAATGCCGATTTAAAATTAAATGAATTATATGACAGCAGAAGGGCTGAGCAAAGTTATCATCAAAGGGATGGAGGAAAAAAAAGCTTCTGACATTTTGGTGATGGACCTGAGAAATATCAAAAACACCGTTACCGATTTTTTTGTGATTTGCTCGGGCAACTCAGATACCCAAGTGGACGCCATCTCCCAATCCATCGAACAGCAAGTACATAAGGCCGGAGAATCTCCTGCTTGGAAAATAGAAGGCCGATCCAACGGGCAGTGGGTATTGATGGACTACGTCAATGTGGTGGCCCACATTTTCCTCAAAGACAAACGGGAGTTTTACGGACTTGAGGAGCTTTGGGGGGATGCCAAAACCACGCGTATAAAATAAAATCCGGATGAACTTTCAAATGGGTAATCCGTTTTAGCATAAGTTTATAGAATTACCAAAAAAGCGATGAGCGAAACCAATAAGAATAAAAATTTTGTACCTAAGCCTCCCCAAAAGCCTAATTTTCAGCTCTATCTGATTATTGCTGCAGTTTTGGTATTGTTGGGACTGACATGGATTCAGCAGAGAGGTGTAGTTATAGATATAACGCAGAAAAGATTTGAGGACATGTATCTAGCGGGTGATGTGTCCAAGGTAGTAATCGTCCGAAATATGAATCGTGTCGACGTGACTCTGAATCCTTCTGCCCTTCAGAATGCCAAATACAAAACTGAATTAGAGAGTAATTCTACCTTCTTCAATCCTTCAGGACCGCATTACTCCCTGAATGTAACTACTCCTGACAAATTCCAGGAAGACTTTGAAAAACTTCAAGAACGAGTCCCTGAGGATCAAAGAATTCCTTTTGAGGTGAAAGTGGAAGAAAACTGGACCAACTGGTTTAGCAGCTTTGGATTCTTAATCCTCCTATTTGTCTTCTTCTGGTTTATGATGAGACGAATGGCCGGACCATCCGGTCCCGGTGGACAAATCTTCAATGTGGGCAAATCAAGAGCTCAGCTTTTCGATGCAGAAAACAAGGTCAAAATCACCTTTGACAATGTGGCTGGATTGGATGAGGCCAAAGAGGAAATCCAAGAAATCGTAGAGTTCCTGAAGAATCCATCCAAATTCACCAAGCTGGGAGGTAAAATCCCCAAAGGTGCATTGCTAGTGGGCCCTCCCGGTACCGGTAAAACCCTTCTCGCAAAAGCAGTAGCCGGAGAGGCAGGAGTTCCATTCTTTACCCTTTCGGGTTCTGATTTCGTGGAAATGTTCGTAGGTGTGGGTGCTGCCCGTGTCCGCGATCTCTTCAAGCAAGCCAAAGAGAAAGCCCCTTGTATTATCTTCATCGATGAGATAGATGCTATCGGCCGATCCAGAGGAAAAGGCCAAATGCCAGGCTCTAACGATGAAAGAGAAAATACGCTCAACTCCCTTTTGGTGGAAATGGACGGTTTTGGAACCGATTCAGGTGTAATTGTACTTGCTGCCACCAACAGACCGGATGTACTGGATAGTGCCTTGTTGAGACCGGGACGATTTGACCGACAGATCTCCATCGACAAGCCGGATATTGTGGGCAGAGAGGCTATTTTCAAGGTTCACCTCAAGCCAATCAAAATCTCCGACGACGTAGATGCCAAAAAGCTGGCCGCACAAACTCCCGGATTTGCCGGAGCAGAAATTGCCAACGTATGTAATGAGGCAGCACTTATCGCAGCCCGAAGAAATAAATCTGCTGTGGACATGCAGGACTTCCAAGACGCCGTAGATCGGGTAATTGGAGGTTTGGAGAAGAAAAACAAGATCATTTCTCCTGAAGAAAAGAAGATCGTGGCCTATCATGAAGCAGGCCATGCTGTGGCAGGATGGTTTTTGGAGCATGCCGACCCATTGGTGAAGGTATCTATCGTTCCCCGAGGGGTAGCAGCTTTGGGCTATGCCCAGTATCTTCCCAAAGAACAGTTCCTGTACCAAACAGAGCAGCTTATCGATGAGATGTGCATGACTTTGGGCGGCCGAGCAGCGGAGGAGATCGTTTTTGGAAAGATTTCCACAGGAGCCTTAAGTGACTTGGAAAGAATTACCAAAATGGGTTACAGCATTGTTTCCGTTTACGGAATGAACGAAAAGCTGGGCAATATCTCCTTCTACGACAGCAAAAGCGATGGGTACAAGATGACCAAGCCGTACTCAGAAGCTACTGCGGAAATGATCGATCAGGAAGTAAGTAAATTGATTCAATTTGCCTACGAGCGCACTTTGGATTTGCTCAAGGAGCACAGAAATGAATTGGAGACTTTAGCCAATGAGCTTTTGGAGAAGGAAATCCTGTTCCAGTCTGATTTGGAGAAACTGATCGGTAAGCGTCCTTTTGCCAAGGAGACCACTTATCAGGCTTATACAAACAAAAAGGAAGCTCCAAAAGGCCCTGAATTAGTCAGCAAAGAAGAAGAAGGAAAAGAAGAAAGCTCGGATCCACTTACTTCCCAACCCGTACCTGAACCTAATCCAGACAATCAGATCAACTGATCCCAAAGCCCCGGATTTTTTCGGGGCTTTTTTAATTTTGCCCTCCCCTAGTATCTTTAGCTCATGCAATCCCAACCCCTGAACTTTCATCTAAGAGGCAAGAAAATCTATTTCGCTTCGGATTTTCATTTGGGTGCTCCTGACCGTGAAACAAGCAGGGCAAGAGAAGCAAAAATCATCCGATGGCTGGAAAGTATCCGAAAGGATGCTGCGGCAATTTTCTTAGTCGGAGATATCTTCGATTTTTGGTTTGAATACCGAGAAGTCATTCCCAAAGGGTTCATTCCTTTCATTTCCAAAATCACCCAACTGCGTGAGGAAGGCATTCCAATTCTCTTTTTTACAGGCAATCATGACCTTTGGATGAGGGATTATTTCACCCAAGAACTGGGAATACCTGTCTATGCTCATCCCATAGAGCTTTTGGTTGATGGTAAAAAAATCCTTGTCGGTCATGGAGATGGTTTAGGACCTGGAGACCATACTTACAAGTTGCTCAAAAAAGTCTTCACCAATCCAGTGGCTCAGTGGTTGTTTCGCTGGCTTCATCCTGACCTGGGGATTCGTCTGGCCAAAGCCTGGTCTGGACACAGCAGAATTACCAATATCGAAAAAAACGAGAACCATTTCCTCGGAGAGGACGAGTGGCTTTGGGCGTATTGCAAAGATTTGGAAGCCAAAACCCATCATGATCTCTATATTTTTGGCCATCGACATCTACCCTTGGAATTAGAAGTTTCGGACAATTCCACCTATTTTAACTTGGGAGAGTGGGTAAGTCAGTACACTTTCCTAGAGCTCTCCGAATCCGAGCCCCGTCTGAAACACTTTGAAGAATGAATTCCTTCCTGTTGATACTACTCTTTATTTTTTCCGGCTTATTTTCTGGCCCCGGTCCAAGAGAGCTTACTTTTTCCAATCCAACTGCTGAAATCCCTCTGGAATATGTGGATTTGGTCTCATTGGATACAAGAGATCAGATTTTCGCAAGCAATACTTCTGGTGACGTGTATTTGTATGACAAAAACGGAAAACAACTCAATCTCTACTCCCCGGTAAATCAAGGAAGATTACATCAGCTGGAAGCTTCCTGGACAGTCAATATTTTCACCTTTTCGGCCGACCTTCAGGAATACCGCATTATGGATAGATTCCTGAATGAGCTCAGCAATAGACAATTTTTTTCCTCCGGTATCAATTTGCCAAAAGCTGCAACCTTGGGCAATAACAACATCATCTGGGCTTGGGATGAATCCGATTTGTCCCTTAAAAGGCTCAATTACCTACAAAATCAGATCATCCAATCCCAGCCGCTCAATTTGATATTGGAATCGGAAAATCTTACTGTCTCCGAGATCAGAGAATTCAAAAACCGCCTCTTCATGAATGTCCCGGAATCGGGAATTTACATTTTTGACAATCAGGGGAATTTCCTTCAAAAAGTAAATCTGAGGATCGACCAAAGGCTTTGCTTCTACAGGGAAAATCTTTTTTGGGTAGAAGGAAAAAAACTCAAAATGTACTCTTTGGGATTAAAAGCCATTTTTGATGTCGGTGTATTGCCTTCAGAAGGGGTACACTACCTTCAGATCGGGCAGGAAATCATCACCTTTGTCAAAGAAGACCGGATTGAAATCTATCCTCTTCCAGAAGGACTGAAGTACATTAATTGAAAAACGACTTTCTCCTCAGCTTTGCTTCAACAGGTGTTGTAAACCTATCCCGGTAGTAATTTTTTTAAGCCCAAGTCATCCTCGAGTACAGGAGAAAGCAATTAGTCGACTATTTCGGCACATTGAGGGCAAAAAAATACCTCAAGCTAAGCCTGAGGTATTTTTGTGGTGAGTCTCAAGATCAATTGATCTCAACAAGCTCAATGTCAAAAATCAGATCTTTGCCTGCCAGTTCGTGGTTCGCATCCAAGGTGATTTTTTCCTCGGTCACGTCTACCACTGTCACCGGCATAGGCTGACCTCCTCCGCCCTGAAGGACCAATTGAAGTCCGATCTCAGGAGTGATGTTTGGGGGAACCTGACTTACCGGAACGTCGATCATCATGTCATCTCGGCGCTCACCGTAAGCCTCGGCAGCAGGAATGGTTACTGTTTTCTTATCTCCAATCAGCATTCCGTAGACTGCCGCATCAAATCCTTTGATCATATTGCCATCACCCAAGGTAAATCCCAGGGGTTCTCTGGACACCGAACTGTCAAATACACTTCCATCATCGAGTCTTCCAGTATAATGCACTTTTACAGCATCGCCTTTCTTTGCTTGCATGTGTTTTAATTTTAGTGAGTTACAAAGGTAAGGGGAAAAAACCGGACACCCAACCGGACAGAAGTGTACGGAAACAGTATAAATCCGTACATTTTCGAACACTGTATCTAAGAAATAAGCCTAAATTGTCCATAAATGCACTTGGCACCATTTTCCCAAGACTAATCCCAAATAAGTTACCATGGAAAATCAGACACTCGGCAAAATCCTGATCATAGACGACAATGAAGACCTACTCTTTGCAGCAAAAATGCTTCTGAAAAAGCATGCCCGGGAAGTAGTGATGGAAAAAGACCCCAGACGGATTCCTTTTTTGATCAGCAACAACAACTTTGATGTGATCCTTCTGGACATGAATTTCCGGGAAGACACCACCTCGGGTAAAGAAGGTTTCTATTGGCTCAATCAGATCAAGGAGATCGATCCCAAGGCTGTGGTTATCCTGATTACAGCCTTTGGGGATGTGGAGATGGCCGTACAGGCGCTGAAAGAAGGAGCTACGGACTTTATCCTGAAACCTTGGCAAAATGAAAAGCTTATCGCAACTCTGCATGCGGCGGTCAAGCTCAAAGAAAGCTACAATGAGGTAGACAAGCTCCAATCCAAACAAAAACAACTGCAGACCGATCTGAAGAAACCTTATGCTGACATCATTGGGAGTTCGGCTTCCATGAAAAACATCTTTTCCATCATTGATAAGGTAGCCCAAACCGATGCCAATGTGCTGATCTTGGGAGAAAACGGAACCGGAAAAGAGCTGATCGCCCGAGCCATTCATGAGCGTTCCCTGAGAAAAGATGAAATTTTTGTGGGTGTGGATATGGGAGCGATCACGGAGACACTCTTTGAATCCGAGCTTTTTGGACACAAGCGTGGAGCCTTTACCGATGCCAAAGACGATCGTGCAGGCCGATTTGAAATTGCTGACAAAGGCACCCTTTTTCTGGACGAAATCGGAAATCTCTCTATGCCTCTCCAATCCAAATTGCTGACGGTATTGCAAAAGAGAGAAGTCACCCGAATTGGGACTAACAAGGCCATCCCAGTGGATATCCGCCTGATTTGCGCCACCAATATGCCTGTGCATGAGATGGTGCAGGACCATACTTTCCGTCAGGATTTGCTCTACCGGATCAATACCGTAGAGATTTTCCTTCCTCCCCTGCGGGAAAGACAGGACGACATCCCAACTTTGGCCAATCACTTCCTAAAGCAGTACGGACAGAAGTACCGAAAGAATTTCAACGGCTTCACTCCTTCTGCCATGGAGCTCCTGCAGCGCTACACTTGGCCAGGAAACATCCGGGAGCTGCAGCATGCCATCGAGCGGGCCATCATCATGGCTGAAGGAGATCAACTGGACAGCAGGGATTTTTTCTTCCTCTCTGCCAAGCCCGCCTCTGAAAAAGCGCCTTTGATCAATACACTCAATCTTGACGACATGGAAAGAACCACCATCCAAAAAGCCATAGACAAAAACGGAGGCAACATCTCCAAAGCCGCCAAGGAGCTCGGACTAACCCGTGCTTCTCTTTACAGAAGACTGGAAAAGTATGGATTATAGAGTAGGATTACTTGGGAGAATCGCCTTGATGGCGGCTTCTCTTTTTCTTTTAGCCTACGGCATCATCGATGACTGGGGAGTCTTTATGATTTCCCTATTCCTGATTCTCGTGGTCTTTCAGTTGATTTTTTTGCTCCGGTATTCCGAAAGCTCTTTCAAAAAAGTCCGGGTTTTTCTGGACAATATCAAGCAGGACAAATATACTCAACTCTATCCTGTCAAATTTGACGGGACCGAAACCGACGATCTTCATATAGAGTTTAACGCCATCCTGGCCAAGCTCAAAGAAGATCAAGCCGAAAAGGAGGCCAACTACCAGTATTTCCGCTCAGTCTTCAAGCACCTGAGTATTGGTTTGATCACTTTTGGGGAAAATGGGGACATCCAAATTCTCAACGTAGCAGCCAAGCGAATCCTGCAGGTGGACGAGCTCAAAAACATTTCCGAGATTGAGCAGGTCAACAAGGAGCTTCACCTAGCCATCCAAAATCTCAGAACCGGCGGCAGTGAGCTAATCAAAATAGCCCATCCCGACGGGATCATGCAGCTCTCTGTCTATGTCATTGAGCTCCTGATGAGAGGAGAACGATTCAAGCTGGTTTCTCTCCAAAACATCCAATCCGAACTCGAAGAAAAGGAAATGGAAGCTTGGCAAAACCTGGTCAAGATTCTTACCCACGAGATCATGAACTCCATCGCTCCGATCTCCTCCCTTGCGGGTACGCTGAAGGGCGAACTGGAATACAAAATCGACCACGATGAGCCTCTACTTCCTGCCGATATGGAAGACTGCATGATGGGCATCAGCACCATCGAAAAGCGAAGTGAGGGATTGATCAGTTTTGTTTCGGATTTCCGGAGCCTGGCCCATATTCCTCCTCCGAAGTTCGGAAGTATCGGGATTGCCGGGCTCTTTGACCAAATGGAAATCCTCCTCCAAAACCAGCTCGAAGCTCAAGGAATCACGCTAAAGAAGGAACTCAATCCAAAAGAACTGATACTCTTTGGAGATCAAAATCAAATCGAGCAAGTCTTGATCAACCTGCTCCAAAATGCCATTCAAGCCCTGGAGGATGCCGAGGAAAAAACCATTACCCTCAAAGCCTATATCGATGAGGCCGGAAAGATCATTTTGGAAGTCTGGGATACCGGAAAAGGCATCGAAGAAGAAGCCTTAAGCAAAATCTTCATTCCTTTCTTCACCACCAAAAAGAAAGGATCGGGCATCGGGCTGTCTCTCTCCAAGCAAATTATGCGCCGGCACAAGGGAAATATTCAGGTCCGCTCCACACTGGGTGAAGGGACTACCTTTAAGTTGATTTTTAATGGGTAAACTGCAAAACACCCTGAAAGACAGGCATGTTCCCAAAAAAACCCTTACTTTCTGAGAAAAAAGCCCTATTTCCATGTCCTTCAAAACCTCCATTAAAAAACTCCAAAACTGGATTTCCCGCCTTTTCAATAAAATCAAACCCGGAGACTATGCCATTCAAGGTGCCGGAATCGGCCTGTTGATCGGTTCGGTGGTCTTGTTTGTGATCGAGGTCCTTGGGATGGGGATCAACTTTGCCGATTCCTGGATATTGATTTTGGGTGGACTGATTGTGCTCGGTAGTGTTTTGCTAAGCTACCTCGGCAATTGGCTGATCAAAAAATATGTCGAAATCCCCAAGCCGTATAAAATCGCACTGCTGATCTCCATACCTCTGCTTTTTTTGATGCGACTGGGAGACACAAGAATTCCTGCATTTATGGTGCTGGTTTTTTCACTTTTGGGTGCCGGGATATGGGTTTTACGACCGGCTCACTTTGGGAAATTAAGCGTTCCAAAGAAAGCCGTCGCTTTTTTGGGACTGATTTTAGGCTTGGCTGGTTCAGGTGCTTTTCTCTACTTTCTCACCATTCGAGGCTTAGACATGGAGGAGCAGATCAACGCTGCCCAACTTTCAGCAGATAAAATCACTCCCTTGGAAATGGAATCTCCGGCCAGTCCCGGTGCCTTCGAAGTGGAATATTTTACTTATGGCTCTGGAAAAGACAAGCGGAGAGAGGAATTTGCCGGAGGAGTCAAGTATACAACAGAATCTGTAGATGGAACCCCCTTCCTTGACCGATGGGAAGGCTGGTCCGGAAAGTACCGAACCTGGAAATGGGGTTTTGACTACCGGGAGTTACCCTTGAACGGACGGGTTTGGAAGCCAAAAGGAAAGGGCCCTTTTCCGCTGGTTTTGATCGTACATGGCAATCATCCCATGCAGGACTATTCCGATCCGGGTTATGAATATTTGGGAGAATTGATGGCTTCTCGGGGATTTATTTTTGTATCGGTAGATGAAAACTTCCTCAACGGCTCTTGGACCGACTATTCCAAAGGTTTGGAAAAAGAAAACGATGCCAGGGGCTGGATGCTTTTGGAGCATCTGCGGCAATGGAAAGACTGGAATCAAGATTCTTCCCATGAGCTTTTTGGGATGATTGATATGAAAAAGCTTTCCTTGATCGGACACTCACGGGGAGGCGAGGCGGTCGGTCATGCAGCCATGCTGAATCAGCTGGATTACTACCCGGATGATGCAAGTATACCTTTGGGCTATCATTTTGGCATTCAATCGGTCATCGCCATCGCTCCGGTGGATGGGCAATACAAGCCCGGGGGAAGTCTGACCAAATTTTCGAACGTCAGCTATTTGACCATCCATGGAGCTCAGGATCAGGATGTAGAGTCCTTTGACGGAGCCAAGCAGTTTGAGCGAATTACTTTTTCCGATTCCGTTTACCGATTCAAAGCAGGGCTGTATGTCGCCAATGCCAACCACGGGCAGTTTAATTCCAGCTGGGGAGACAATGACATGCTGGCAACTTTTTCCGGTGTACTCAACCGAGGACAATTGATGGATGCCAAAGAGCAGGAAACCATCGCCCAAGTGTATATCAGCGCCTTTTTGGAAGCTACGCTCAACCAAAAGTACGAGTACCTTCCCCTGTTTATGGATGCCAGAAAAGGCCGAAATTGGCTCCCAGAGACGATTTACCTTAATCAGTTTGAAGATTCAAGAAGTCAGTTTTGGGCGGGGTATGATGAGGATTTTGATGTTCTTTCTTTACCCAAAGGAGGAAAAGCTCAAGGGAAAAACCTGAGTGTCTGGAGAGAGGGAGAGGTTGTCCCAAAATATGGACTGAAAGGAACCCGGGCAGTTTTCTTAGGTTGGAATTACGAGGACTTTGGAAAGGATAGCTTGGATTGGGACGGGGATCAAAAGCCAGTTTTACCGGATTCCATCAGTGCCAGCTATACCTTGACTTTGGGTCCCGAATCTTTCCGTCCCGATTCTAGCTCGGTGTTGATTTTTTCACTGGCTGAATCCAACGAAAGCTCCAATCCAAAAAGCAGTGGAAAGTGGGTAAAAAACAACGATGAAAATCAGGAAGAAGCTGAGCCAAAGGAAGAGTCTGAGCCGGAAGAAAAAGAGGAAGAACAAGAAGATGAGGAGGAAGAAAAGCCCTTGGCTCCTTTGGATCTTACCTTGGAGTTGGTAGATACCGAAGGAAAGCAAATTTCATTTCTCCTGAGTGAATTTTCTCCCCTGCAGCGCTTAATTCAGTCTCGGGTGATGAAAATCCAGTTTCTGGACAAAAAGGATGAGACGGAAAGCATCTTCCAGATTTTCCAGTTTGATCTGGTAAAAATGGCTTCTCGAAATCCGGATTTTCAGCTGGAAAAGCTCCATCAAATCCGATTCATTTTTGACCGATCGGAGCAGGGAGTGGTGATTTTGGATCAGGTCGGGTTGATGCCCAAACTTCCAATAAATTCAGAGAATAGTCCTCCACTCTAATTCTGATTCTGAATGAAAAAAGAATACCTACTGCTACTATTCTTTATACTCGCCAAGTTTGCGCTGCAATACTTGGCGGTGCATCCGGATTACGATTTGCAGCGGGATGAGTTTCTGCATTTGGATCAGGCCAAGCATTTGGCTTGGGGCTACCTTTCAGTGCCCCCATTTATCTCCTGGAATTCGGTGCTGATCAATGGGCTCAGAGGCGGGGAGTTTTGGGTGAGGTTTTTTCCGGCATTGTATGGGGTTTTGACTTTGGTTTTGGCTTGGGATCTGGTCAAAAGACTCGGAGGAGGCCTTTTTGCACAAAGCCTATCGGCCATTTTTCTGCTTTGCTCTGCCATGATCCGGGTCAATATCCTCTATCAGCCCAATGCACCAGATATCCTGTTTTGGACTTTGGCCTTTTACAGCTTGATTCGATGGGTTCAGAATTCAAATCCAAAATGGATCTATTTGCTTGGTGTGGCATTTGGCTTGGGCATGCTCAACAAATATTCCATCGCCTTTCTGGGTTTGGGGATGATGCTTTCCCTTCTTTTGACCTATTCCAAACTTTTCAAAAACAAACACCTATACGGAGGTTTGGCCTTGGCTTTTCTGCTTTTTCTTCCCACCCTGATCTGGCAAATCACCCACGGATTTCCTGTACTGACCCACATGCGATTGCTTCAGCAATTCCAATTGGTCAATAACAGTGCAGCAGGCTTTCTGGCAGAACAGGCCCTATTCATTTTCCCATCTCTTCTCCTCATCCTACCGGCCCTGATTGGGTTTTTGATTTCGGATTGGGGAAAGCCTTATCGCTGGGTTTTGCTTTCTGCCGGTATGACCTTGGCGATTCTGGCATATTTTCAGGCCAAAGGGTACTATGCCTTGGGACTTTATCCAACCCTGTTGGCCCTATCGGCTTTCAGTCTGGAGAAAATGAGTAAAAGCGGATGGATAAGAAAACTCAGGCCAGTTGCTTTGGCCTTGCCCATTATCCTGTTTTTGCCTGCATTCAATTTAATTCACCCCACTGTTAGACCCGAGAAGATCTTGGTCTCCTCACCCAATTATGCCAAGCTGGGACTCAATCGCTGGGAAGATGGCAAGGAATATCCTTTGCCACAGGACTTTGCCGATATGCTGGGCTGGAGTGAATTAGGAAGCTTGGTCGACCAAGCTGTAGCCCAAATCAAGGAGCCTGGACGAGTTTTAGTGCTTTGCGGAAATTACGGGGAGGCGGGAGCGGTTAATTTTTATTCCAAAACTTCCGGTTTGGAGGCCTTCACCATGAATGCAGACTATTTGTATTGGTTTGATCTGGAGGAGCCGATTCGTCATTTGATTTTGGTCCGAATAGCGGAGGAGCCATTGACCGAGAGGGAAAAGGGATTTTTCGATTCTTACACCGAGATCGGACGGGTTTCCCATCCCTTGGCACGAGAGGCTGGAACAACCGTCTACTTGCTTCAAGGAGCCAAAGGAGATGTGAATTCTATTCTCAGAGAGGAAATAGTAGAGGAAAAGAGGGTTTGGGAGGGGAATTGAAACTTTCTAAGCTAATTTGGAAACAACTCAGAAAAATTTATCTAGTTTGGAAATGCAATAATTTTTAAATGTTCGTTCTTTAATCTTCCAGCTACTCTTATGACTAAAAACTTATATCCGCTATTTCTTCTTTTGCTATTTTTTGCGTTCTTTTCCTGCGACCCTAAAGAAGACCCTGCTCTTGAAACTGATCCTTTCCCTTCTCTTTCCATCTATGTGGATCGATTTGTAGCGGAAGCTAGGGCAAGAGGATTAAACTTGGATATGTCAGGTTTGGATGTTCAGTATGTGGATGACAAAATCACCCAAAATGGTAGAGAATTTTGCGGATATGGCTGGTCTAATTTCCCTCCGACAGGAAGAAGGCAAGTATTGATTTCAAAAGACCCCTCCTGTGGATTTACGATCAACTCAGATATTGAGCGGGAGATTTTTGTCTTCCATGAAATCGGACATGCATTTCTCAACCTGCAGCACGACAATTCTTTTTTATGTGATAATCGACCCCTATCCATAATGCATGAAAATGTAAATCTCTATGGCTATTATGAGGATAGTCCGGAGTACAAAGATTATTATCTGAATGAACTTTTTGACCGGTTAGCTGCTGAAGAAGAGTGTATCAAGTACGCCAAAGAATTTGATACAGATTCCGTGTTTTTCACTATTCGGGATAATGAGGGAAGTTGGATTTTTTCCAACGCACAGGGGAGTTTCACAGGTGAAAGAAGAACCAATTCCGCTCCCAATGCTTTGGTGATTAGCGCTGTCCCAAACAGAATATCTACTACCACAGGCTATTGGTTTACGCAGATCTACAACCCCAATATCCCGAAGGATGCAAGGGTCATTCTCCGGACCAAAGTGTATTCGGAAGGATTGACAGGGCCAGGCGTGGCCATTGGATTACGAATATATGAAGCCCTATTTTCAAATAATGGTGCTCAAACAGTAGAAACGGCCGTCTTAACTACTGAAAATGCTCCAACCTCTGGGACTTTGACCGGACAATTGCTAGAGTTGGTAATTCCAAAATTTACAAGGAAGACTGAAATCTTAATTCCTTTTGCCATCATGATGCCCGGTACCCAAGGTGAGGCGAGATTTGAGGATTTTGAGATTATTGTCCAAAAGTAATCAGTAGCTCATCCCACTGGAATTGAGATGGTCAAAAAAATGAATCTGCCAATTTGCCTGGCTCCGAAATCAAAATCTAGTACGCCGAGCCCTTAAAAAGAAAAAGGTGAGAAGAGGATGGAAAGTAAGGAATCCCATTCGGAAAACCTAAGCAGCATTTTTGTGTTTAAAGATTATTCAACGATTTCCTTTGAGAGAATTAGCTCAATACATCAAAAATCATGTGCCCGGTGTAGGAGATGAACTACTCCCCGATATTGAGGAGAACTTTCGTATCCGCTTTCTCGGAAAAGGAGAACACCTGATTCGAGAAGGGGAAGTCTGCAAAAATGTTTACTTCGTCAAAAAGGGCTTTTTGAGAAATTATGTACTGAAAGACGGCAAGGACAATACGGTGTGGTTTTTTTTCCCCAGCGATTTTTTGACGGTCTTTGACAGCCTTCAGCTAAAAAGTCCCGGAAGAGAAAATACCGAGGCACTCAGCGATTCGGAACTCTATTGGATCTCTCTTGAAAACCTAGAGGCACTCAATCTCAAATCCCATACTTGGGAGCGAATCAGCCGACTATTCACGATCCAATTTGCCTTGCAGCAGCAAGCAAGACTCTTCATGTTTCAGACCATGAATGCAGAAGAGAAGTACGAGTACCTCTGCGAAAATTTTCCCAAAATCATTCAATATATCCCCAATCAGTACATTGCCAGCTATTTGGGCATTACCCGAGAAACACTGAGCAGAATCAGGAGCAGGAGGAAAGACAGAAGGTAGTGTTTTATTGGAGGGATTGATTTTTTTGACCTAGATCACAGAATTTTATCCACGCAATTGATTTCTTGAGATCAGAAATCTTTTGTAGAAATGACCGAAACAAATACATTAATCATCGGAGGAAGTTTTTCTGGCTTGGCTTGTGCTGCCTGTTTGGGAAAAAACAAAGTCAATTACCTCTTGATCGAGAAAGCAGATCAGATAGGAAATCCTTGGCGAAATCACTACGAAAGGCTTCATCTTCACACGCACAAGGCACTTTCACATCTTCCCCACCTGCCTTTTCCTTCCAAAACGGATAAATACCCCTCCCGGCAAGAAGTAGTGCAATACCTGGATGATTATTGTTGGGAAATGGGGATTTTTCCTAAGCTCAATACTGAAGCCCAAAGGATATACAAAGAAGGTGAACGATGGCTGGTCATCACCAATAAAGAGCCCATCGTTTGCGAAAACCTGATCCTGGCCTCAGGACCATTTGGTAAACCAAGAAAAGGGAATTGGAAAGGAGAGGAACAGTTTCAAGGTCCCATCCTTCATAGTAGTCAATATAAATCAGGCCGGGATTTTCGTGGAAAACGAATGCTTGTCGTTGGTTTTGGTAATTCAGCCTGCGAAATCGCCTTGGATCTTCACGAACAAGGTGCTTTTCCCAGCCTTTCGGTTCGTTCCGCAGTTAATGTTCTCCCAAGAGATATTTTGGGTATACCCGTCTTACAAATTGGAGTCTGGATGAGTAGCATTCCTCCCAAACTCGCTGACAAGCTCAATGCACCTTTGATTAAATTTTTGACAGGGGATATTGAAAAATTGGGACTAAAAAAGCTTCCCTATGGGCCCTTAGAGCAAATCACTACCCATCAGCAGGTGCCGCTCCTAGACTTAGGAACCTTAAAACTAATCCGGGATGGTAACTGTCCTGTCTTTGGAGAAATCAGCCATTTGGAACCTCATCAAGTGGTATTCAAAGATGGAAAAACGCTGGACGCGGATGGAATAATTGCCGCAATCGGCTATGAGAAGAATTATGGGCAACACTTGATGGATCTTACCAAAGAGCGAATCCAAGATTTGAGCCTTCCCATCCAAAAACAGCAATTTGCCGGAAAAGATGGGCTCTACTTTTGTGGATACTACATTTCTCCCACAGGACAGATTAGGGAGATTGCCTCTGATGCACAATGGATTGCACAGCAAATTTTAAAAGACCAAAAGAAAAAGAACCAAGTTGCATTAGCAAAAACTCAATAACCCATGATTGACATACTTGCAGGATATTGGGACGCTTTGGTCCAGCTGGTAGATACAGGTGAGGCAACTACCAAGCTTCTTTTACCCTTTTACCTTTCAGTTATTTTTATTGAGCGGTTAGGTTACTTTATTGGACATACTCGGTACAATGGAAAAGATGCATTTACCAGTTTGGCCATATCTGCCTTCAATACCCTAGTCGTTGGCACCTTGGTGGCAGGCTTTGTGTTTTTCACGGTTTATACTTGGATTTACGACCATTTCCGCCTTTGGGAAATGCCCTACAGTTGGTGGGGCTGGGTTTTGGTTTTCTTGATCCATGATCTTTTCTACTACACAGAGCATAGACTGGCTCATCGGGTGGGTTTGTTTTGGGCGTTTCACCATGTGCACCATAGTTCCAAGGAGTTCAATTTCACCACCGCAAGTCGAGGTTTCTTTTTGGATGGATTTCTCACTACGAGTTGGATTTACTACCTCACTCCTTTGTTTGGCGTGGATATCCTTCAATTTACAGTAATTGTGGTGTTGACTAACCTATTCGGAATTTTCAACCATACTCAACTGGTCAAAGATTTGGGATTTCTGGAATATGTCCTAGCTACGCCCAAAAATCACAGTGTCCATCATGCCAAAAATGTCAAATACCTAGACAAAAACTATGGACAGGTATTGATCCTTTGGGATATCCTTTTCGGAACTTTCCAAAAAGAAGACCCGAAAGAGAAACCCGTCTATGGTCTGACCAAAGATATCGACACCTTTAATCCAGTAAAGGTAGAAGTAGCCGGCGTGGCTTGGCTTTGGTCACAGATCAAATCTGCTGACAAATGGAAAGACAAATTAAATTATCTGATTCAGCCCCCCGGATGGAGCCATACCGGAGACCATCAGCGAGTCGAGGATATGATTCTGGAAAAACAACAAAAACCTCTCTCCCATGCCTTATCAGAAGTATAGAACCTTGATAGAAATCTTTTTCTTTTGGCTCCTTCCACTTACTGTACTTCCTTGGAGCTTGAGTCAATTGATCCCGATCTACAGTTTTGATTTGGCTTTATTTCTGGTTTTTTTCCCAGCCATCACCATGTATTGGGTAGTAGGCACTGGTGCAGGGTATTGCAAATTTTGGTATTTCACCACGAACTATTCACCCGCCGGAGTGATGCTCACGATCGGTCTGCTTTATGCTACAGTGGTGCATAGTTCTATTCCTTGGACCTTGCCCTACATGGAAAACAACCCCTTACTCTTTGTAGGTTTGACAGGACTGACTGTATCAGTTGGCGGAACATTTATAGATATATTCCTTTTAGGCTCGGGCCTCTTTTACCTCAAGTCCAAAAAATTCCCACGAGGCTCCAACCCAATTCGGCATGCACTAAGCTATGGTCCACTTTTCTTCGGGATCGTGGGAGTTTGGAATGCATTGGGCATACTATTGGGTAAGTGGCTGATGGAGTCAATTGATCAAAATCTAGTCGTAACCCTGACTATACTCCCTTTCTTGTTTGCCTTGCCCTTTATGGTCTTTTTCTTGTTTAGGTTAAGAAAAATAAACCTGATGAAGATTGCTAGTACAACCTCTTCTTCCTAGTCGCACCTAGCCCAAATTCTTATTGGAAAAAACAAAACTTCTATTTCCTATTCTCCAGAAAATCGGAGGAAGAAACAGAAACTCTAGTTTTTTCAGTTCTTTTTTCAGGCTTTTTTAGCGGAATGCCCTAGGTTAGTCATCCAGAACCGACTGATTTTTATGAGTAGACTGTTCCGAAAATTCAGAAAAGAGATCATCGCCAAGGGGAAAATCCAAAAATATCTCCTGTATGCTTTGGGGGAAGTGATCCTTCTGGTCATCGGGATTATGATTGCCTTGGCGATCAACAACAACAATCTCAAAAATCAAAACAGAGTCAAAGAACAGGTGTATCTCAAAGGTTTGAAGGAGGATTTTCAGATCAGTCGGGCAAAACTCCAAGAGCTGATCAAAGTCAACCGAAACAATCTGGAAAGTGCCAAGAAGATCTTTCAGGCAGGTCCCAAAGCCCCTAATCTGGAAGAAAAGCAGTTTTCCCTGTGGGTTTTTGAAGCGTTGGCCTTTGAGATTTCATTCAGTCCAAACAACTCACTCCTGATGGAAATGGTCAGTTCAGGAAGCCTAAAAGATCTATCCAACCCGGACCTGAGAAAGGCTTTGACGGATTGGTTGGCCACCTTGGAGGATATCCAGAAACAGGAATTGGAACTAAGCCTTCAACGGGAGAATGTAGTCAGTATTTTTGACCAAGAAGGCTACAGTATCAGAAAAGTCTTCGAAGATGTCGAGGTGACTCAGGGTTTGGGAATTCCAAAAGGGGATTTTGAAGGGAGCAATTTGGGTATTTTGGAATCAGTTTCCTTCGAAAATCGACTCCTGACCTTCATCCTTACCACTCAGGCCACGGAAGAGGCTCACTACCTCCCTCTAATGGAAAAGCTGGAATTTATTTTAGGATTGATTGAAAAAGAAATTAAAGGCTAGATAAAAAAAAGGAAAGAAAAAGAAAAATAAGGACTTGACAAGGTTAGCAAAACTAAATATATTTTATTACGTATTGTATTCTATACCACCAAATTGCACCTGTCATGAAAATCATTACAAGCTTTTTTGTTATTTTTTTAGGAACCCTAGGATGGACTTTTGCTCAAGAAAAAATAGACACCCTCAATAAATCCCAAAAAGACACCCTTTTGTACAATTGGAAATTCAACCCTGAATTCAAGACTGATTCCTCTCAGAAGGGAAGGATACTTCTTGACAGTGGGTTTACATTTTTGCCCAAAAGCCTTAACCCCGGCGGAACGATCGATTTAACACCCAACCCTAAATTCAGAGTGGGAATGCCTACCTACAAATTACCCGATCCCCAAAGCCGAATGCCCATCAAAACCTTTGACAACTCGGTAAATTATACGATTCTGATCAAGGAATATAACTAAGTTCACTTCATCCATAAGCACAAAAAAGCCCGATTTCCTCTCGAAACCGGGCTTTTTTCATTTAGATCGGCATGTTTTAGCCCACAGTTGGCGTAGATTACCACAGGTAAACTATCGTATACTGTACCGGTACCTGCCTATTGCAAACGGCTACTAATCCTTCGGCTTATCTCGCTGCATCTCAATCATATCCACTGGAGGTGGAGTATTGTCTCCCAAAAGGTGACGGACAAAGTAGTCTCCCATTTTCCAGAAGAAATACTCCGTCATATCACCGTAGCCGTGTCTTTGGCCAGGCAAAATCACAAATTCAAACCGCTTACCGGCTTTGATCAGGGCATCTGCCATTCGGATGGTTCCTGCCGGGTGCACATTGTTGTCCACATCTCCACTGCTGAGCATCAAGTGACCTTTTAGATTTTTTGCCAAATCCGGGTTCTTCTCGATTTGATAGACGAATGTCGTGTCTCCTTTCGGAGTGATGACCTCTTTCACTCCGTGGTGCTTTTCAGACCACCAACGGTTGTATATATTGTTTTCATGGTTCCCTGCGGAGGAAACCGCCACTTTGAATACATCCGGGTAAACAAGCATTGCCGCCGTGGACATAAAACCACCTCCAGAATGTCCGTGAATTCCCACGCGGTTGCGGTCAATGAAAGAGTGACGGTCTGCCAATTGATCCACTGCTGCTTTTTTATCCGCCAAGCCATAGTCTCTCAAGTCTCCATAGCCATAGTTATGATACCACTTTGATCTGGCAGGATGACCGCCTCGATTACCCAAAGTCACCACCACGAATCCAAATTGAGCCAATCGATCAGTTCGGTCCATCCCTCTTCCAAAAGACTTATTCACCGCCTCAGTCTGAGGACCTGGGTAGACATATTGTACCAATGGATATTTTCGGGTAGAGTCGAAGTCAAAAGGCTTATACATGACCCCATACAAATCGGTGATTCCATCGTCTGCTTTAAACTTAAATGGCTCTGGGAATTGATAGCCTGCAGCAAATAGCTGACTCAAGTCTGCTGTCTCCAAATCCATCACTTTCGCTCCATTTCGGTCCATCAGAACAGAGACAGGAGTAGTATTCACTCGGGAATAGTTGCTTACAAAGAAGGACGCATTGTCATTGATTTCGATGCTATGGTTAAAATTCCCTGAGTTTAGCAAGCTGACATTTCCTCCATCCATGGATACACTGTACAGGTGCTCGTAGTAGGGGTCTTCTCCTTTTTCTCTTCCATTGGCTACAAAGTAGACTCGACGATTTCGTGCATCCACTCGTGCTATTCCTCCCACATGATAAGGGCCTGAGGTCAATTGTCTTTTCAGAGAGCCGCTTTTATCATACAGATAAAGATGACCCCAACCGTCTCTCTCAGACCACCAGACCAGCTCATTTCCCAGGATCTCAATCTTTTCAAAATCGATATAGGTATTGCTTCTTTCCTCGATGACCACTTCTTTTTGGCCGGTGGCAAGGTTCCAACGAACCACATCCACCCGCTTCAGGTCTCTACTCGTGATGGCAAAATAGAATTCATCCAGATCTCCCAACCAAGTAGCCGGACGGAAATCATCATCTCTAGTATTGGCAGGAGGTGTGGTTGACCAAAGGCTGACGGTTTGATCCTTGAAAGTGGAAATCGGCAATTTCTTCAGCTCTTTGGAATCAAAGGAAAAATGCAGCAGTTCAGTTTGGGGCTGCTCCTTTTCTCCGGGCATGGCGTATTTGTAGGTCTCCAAAGTCGGTCTTGGATCCCGGATATTGTGAATGACCCACAGGTCTTTGACTTGACGCTGATCGGTTCTAGTCAAGATAAACTGCTTGGAATCCGTACTCCAAAGCACACCTACCCGCTTACGGTCATCCTTTTTCTTTTCTTCTTCCACATTGTCATCTCCACGGCCACCCCAGCCGTATTCGTAGTCTTTTTCCCCATCGGTGGTCAATTGATTTTCCACAAGGGTCGAATCTTTTTCATCTTTTACTGCCTTTAGGAAGTTTTCCTTGTCCATCCAGTAGAGGTTGAAGTTTTTGGCATAAACTACCTTGGATGAATCCGGAGCTATATTGGCCCAGGAAAGCCGCTTAGGATCTTTTTCGGTTTCGATCTCCGTCAAGGTTTGGGAACCAATATTGAAAAGAAAAGTATGAACCTTCTTCTCCATGGAGTCCTTTGCGTTTTTGTTTTTTTCCTTGATTTCAGCCCAGTCGGACTTCAAGACATCTGCGGTGGACTTTACCTTAAATCGGATGGTATTTTCATCCTCCATCAGTTTCAGATCATCCAACTTTAGATGCTGACCATCAAAGGGATCTTTTACTGCTTTGGTGATTTCAGCGGCCAGTTTATCCCGATCAAAAAGCTCTGTTTTGGTTTTGCGGACAGGATCTACCACGTACCATCGCTTGCCTTCCGTGGTTTCGTACTCATACCAAAAGCGGTCGGATTTCTTCATCCAGTGGGGATCTACACTGGTCGAAAAGATCATTTTTTTTAACTTTTCAGGAGAAAAACGAGCGGCGAGCTCATAATTTCCGGAGTAATTCTCCTCTTGGGCATATCCGGACACAGAGGCCAGAATCAAGCCCATCACTAGTATAATTTTCCTCATTTGAGTTTATTTTTCTTGTTTGCGAAGCTAAAAACCAAGGAAAAAAAGGGCATTACCGCTTATAATATTTTCGGAATTGCCAGACAAAAGAATAGCCCAAACTACTCCATCTCTTTTACCCAACTTCTCAATCCCTTAACCTTTAATTCATTTCCGCCAAAGAATATTCGGAAATCAAAACAAATACTTAACAACCTAAACATATTGGATTGATATGCTCAGTGTAGTTTTGAAAAAACCAAGAATGTGAAAACTCACTTCAAAACCATTGTCATTTCTGACGTCCACCTAGGAACTAAAGGAGCCAAAGCAAAGGAAATAGCCCGCTTTCTCAAGCAGTACCGCTGCGACAATCTGATCCTCAATGGGGACATTATCGATGGCTGGCAACTCAAAAAATCAGGCAGCTGGAAGCGAAAACACACCCGCTTCTTCAATCGAGTCCTGAAAATGATAGAAAATCATCATACCCAAGTCTATTACCTCCGGGGAAATCACGATGACTTCCTTGATCAGATTCTACCGCTTCAAATCGGTAATTTGCGTATTCAAACAGACCTGATTTATGAGAGCAATGGCAAGAAATATTTCATCACTCACGGGGATGTTTTTGACAGCATCACTACCCATCTCCGGTGGATCGCCTATCTAGGAGACATGGGTTACACTTTTCTTCTTTGGCTCAACCGGGTAGTCAACCACTACCGGTTCAAGCGGGGTTTGCCTTATTTTTCCCTTTCCCGCTATGTCAAGTCCAAGGTAAAGTCGGCCGTTTCCTACATCGATCAATATGAAACCGAGTTGGCAAAAATGGCTAGAGCCAAAGGCTGTGACGGAATCATCTGCGGACATATTCATCAGCCGGAAAACCGGATGATTGACGGCATTCATTACCTCAATTCCGGAGATTGGGTCGAAACTATGAGTGCTTTGGCAGAGGATCACGAAGGCAACTGGCAGTTGATTTATTACAATGAAATCGACTTTAAGCAATTGCAAACAACTGAGCTATCCAAACGCAACAAGGAAGACGACCTGCCTGAAAATGACTTCCTGCCAATGAAAAGGGTAGCTTTTGATAGACCTGGAGAGGATTTGAATCCACCATCATTCAGATTGTGATGAAATTTCTTTTTATCGTACAAGGCGAAGGCCGCGGGCATATGACTCAGGCGATTGCCTTTGCCCGCTTACTTCGTGACCAAGGGCACGAGTTGCTCGGTGTTTTGGTTGGGAAAAGCCATCGTCGCAGCATTCCGGATTTTTTTATACGGGAGATTCAGGCCCCGATTACCCTGTTGGAAAGTCCCAACTTCGAAGCAGATGGAGCTGATAAAAAAATCCTGTTGGGAAAAACGATCCGGAAAAACCTGGCAAAAGCTCCTGTTTTTTGGAAAAGCCTCTGGCAAATTGACCGACAAGTCAATGATCTGAATCCGGACGTGATTCTGAACTTTTATGACCTTTTGGGTGGCCTATATTCCCTTTTGTTCCGGCCAAAAGCAGCCTATTGGGTGATCGGCCATCAATATCTTTCCGGACATCCTGAATTTATTTTTGCTCCGGGGAGAGCTTGGGAGCGCATCCTTTTTCGATTGAATACACAAATCACTGCCTGTGGTGCAGATGAGGTTTTAGCCCTCTCCTTTTTACCAAAAACCCCAAAGAACAAGATAAGAATCCTGCCTCCGCTTCTGAGAAAAGAAATCAAAGACTTGGTGGTCCGGCAAGAGGATTTTTTCCTTGCCTATATGGTCAATGTGGGATATGGAGAAGAGGTGAAAGAATTTGCCGGAAAATATCCTCACCTCAAGATTAAGGCCTATTGGGATAAAAAAGATGCCCAAGAAGTCGAATACCCACTCCCCAATTTAACCTTTTACCAGGTCAACGACCGGACATTTTTGGAAGACATGGCCGCCTGCCGCGGACTAGTTTGCACTGCTGGATTTGAATCAGTTTGCGAAGCTATGTACTTGGAAAAACCCGTGATGATGATTCCCGTGGCAGGTCAGTACGAACAGGCCTGTAATGCCTTGGATGCTGAAGCCTCCAGAGCAGGTATTGCAGCTCGGAGTTTTGATTTTGCACTTTTGGAAAAGGCAGAAAAAAAGGATGCCGAAGCATCCTTGATTTATCAGGAATGGGTGGATTCCTGGCCTGAACATTTTTGGGAAATGGTAGAACAAGCTGGTGTAAGACAGTCAGTTTCTGCCAATTCCAATGAAATGCAAGGTAATCCCGCGTTTGGGTGAATTCTTAACACGCCATACTTCGCCTCTCTTCCTCAGTCAAATCCTCTATTTTTTTGTAGATAGTGATTCCATTCTTCTCGGTTTTAAAAAATGGAAAATTTACCCGTTGTACCTGAGTTCTTTCAATTGGGCTAAGAAGTGAAAAACGTGTTCTTAGATCCTGAAAGTCTTTTTCCAGATCGATGATTTCCTGATCAGTCCATTTGGAAAACAGTTGGTTTTCATAGGCTTTGGTCTGATATTCCCCGTAAAGTTTGATATACATTTTCAAGGCCTCACTTTTGTATAATGGAGCATTTACCATCGAAAAGGGAATCGAATTGGGATCCGAAGAGACTTCAGCCATTGCTTTTCCTTTTGATTCTTTTTGGGAGGAAGATGGATCAAGAGGCAATGGTTTTACCAGTCTCTTTTGCCTGTTGGCAGGTGTCTGGTTGTAAATGGCATTCAATTCTTGGTATAAACTTTCCAATTCTGCCTTTACTTGAGGGGAATCCGCGTTTCCGTCCGACTTAAGCTTCTCGTATCTGGCGTTTTTCTGCAAGTAGGCGGTGACAGGATCCGGATATCGAGACAAATCCTTAAATGAAGTCAAATTGCGTTGTGTGAGCGTGATGGTGTCCTGATTGGTTAGAGGCTGAAACATCTCCGAGGATGGCCCCAACTTTTGATCAAAGTAGGCCTCTTTGTAGAGACTTACCTGAAATGGCTGAGGGTATTTTTCAGAACGGGCATTCGGAAAAACACGAGATTGGAAGGCCCAAACGAAATCTTCAGGCTTATAGGAATCCAAAACAGAATTTTCCACCGGTTTTCCATCTATCCAAAGGGCTACCTCTTCCTTATTTTTCCAGGACTCAAAAGCTTGGGGATCTGGGGTTTTCTTCTCTGTGTGCTTAGGAAGCAGCAAACCTTCTTTTTCTTTAGTAGAAAGTGCGGAATAGCTCTTTTGGGTGTATTCCATATCCTCGCTTTCGATCATGAAGACAGCGTCGCGATACTTTTTCTCTCTTTGGGTTTCTTGCTCGTCTACTGACTTGGGAAGTGCGGCCTGCTGATAGCTTAATTTTCGGATCGATTGACCTCTAAGTAAATCTTGGATTTCAGCCAGATCGCCCATTTGCACACCAGGATCTGCAAAAAGTTCGACAAGAATATCTTGCCCTTCGATCTCCGAAAGATAGGTCAATAGCTGCTCTTTGCTCACCGATTTCCCCTCAAAAAGAATTTCACCAGATTCTTTCAAGCTAAGTAAAACCTTCTTTTCCTTATCCGAAGAAAGACTAGTTGCTTCAATACCCTTGGAAAAAACAGGGGTATTTACAAACACTTTCTCAGCAAATACTGTTACGACCACCCCAAGAAAGACCACCAAACTGGCCAATTTAAGGACTTGAATTCCGGGTTTTGGTGTTTTCTTCATCATGGTAAATCGTTTTTTGGTGAGGGAAAAATTTAGATCGGTGCCAAGAGTAAATCTGTTTTGCCCGGAAAGAACGGAGACTAGCAGAAATTGATAATCCTGAACCGACGTGCTTTTGACCACCTCTTGGTCAGCAATAAATTCATGGTTGAGCCGAATGGATTGTAGAGCGAAATGCAAGCCTGGATGAAACCAGAATGGAATCAGCAAAACCTCCAACAGGAGAATATCCCAGCTGTGTTTTTCCCGAACGTGACACTGCTCATGGAGGAAAACCGCTTCGGGAATCCCTTCATTTTCATAGGTGGATTTGGAAAAAAAGATATAACTCAGAAAGGAAAAGGGAGAAATTTCTCGATCCAACAAAACCAGCGTCTCCTCCTTGTAAATCACCCGAATATTCCGCCGAATCTGGTCCCAAATGATTCGAATGTTTCGAAGAAAACGAATCAGGAATATCAAAACACCTGAGAGATAAACTGTCCAAGCTATGGCTGTCCAGGGAATTTCAGCTTTGGAGGTGGAGGCGACAGGGGCCATTTCAGTCAAAGTTGGAGTTGTCAGAAAATCTTTGGAATAGCTTTCGCCAGAAAAGACAACTTCAGAAACAGGCGGTAAGGGTACCTCTTTTTCTATTTCAAAAGTGATCAGAGGAATAAGAAAAGACCCCAGGACTGATGCCAAAAGATAGAATCGATTGAAGCGATGAAGTACCTCCTGCTGCAGAAACAATCGGTGAAAAAGTAGCAACAAAAGCAGGCAAAGGACGGATTTGAGCAGATATTCCATTATTTCTTGCGGTGGAGTTGGTCATCAATCAGAGACTTGAGCTCCTCAAGCTGAGCCTCAGTCAGTGGAGTTTGCGCTGCAAAAAAGGAAGCAAACTGGGCTGGAGAATCATTGAAAAAATTCTTGATCAGGCCTTGAAGGTGTTTGCCAAAATAAGATTCCTTCGAAACTAGAGGGAAATATAGTCTGGCTTTCCCCTCAGTCTGATAGTCCACAAAATTTTTATCCTGCATGCGCTTCAGCAAAGTGGAAACGGTAGTAGCAGCAGGCTTGGGTTCAGGATAAGCCTCGATCAGCTCTTTCAAATAAGCTTTCTTCTGTTCCCACAAGTAATTCATTAATTCTTCTTCAGCTTTGGACAGCATAATTTCTCTTTTTATTTCTACAAATGTAGAAGAGAATTTGAATTCTACAAATGTAGAAGAAAAAAATCCTTCATTTTTGAGAAATTTCAATCCCAACTCGGAACAGGTCTGGAAACCGATTTCCAAGGAATCTTCTGACATCTTTCCGGGGAATCTTTTGACATCCACTTAAAAACCAAGGGGATTTCAGGCAAAAAAGAGTGAAAAAAATCAGGGATGAATTGAACACAATCCTGCATTTTCGGCTTAAATACCCAGAAATTGATAATTTCGAATCTTGCTCAAGGAGAACCTACATGTCAGCTGAACATATACGATTACAAGAAGATAAGGACCGCAAAAAGCATTGGAAAAAATGGGGGCCTTACCTCACTGAACGCCAATGGGGAACAGTGCGGGAAGATTACAGTCCCGATGGGGCCGCGTGGGAAAATGTGACCCATGACGATGCCCGCAGCAAAGCCTACCGATGGGGGGAAGAGGGAATAGCGGGGATTTCAGATCACAAGCAGAAGCTTTGTTTGGCTTGGGCGTTTTGGAATGGAAAAGACCCGTTCATCAAAGAGCGGCTATTCGGTCTGACTGGAAATCAAGGCAACCATGGTGAGGATGTAAAGGAAATCTATTACTACCTTGACTCTACTCCTTCCCATAGCTACATGAAGATGCTGTACAAGTATCCTCAGGCTGAATTTCCCTACAAAAAGCTGATCGATGAAAACAGAAAAGCAGGAAAGCTTAAAACCGAATATGAGCTGATCGACACCGGTATCTTTGATGAGGACCGCTACTTTGACATTTTCATCGAATACGCAAAAAATGATGTCGAAGACCTGGTAGCTGTAGCCACTATTCATAATCGGGGACCTGAGGATGCAGAGATATGGGTGATGCCTACCATCTGGTTTAGAAAAACCTGGTTTACCGGACATGAACCCTTCATGCCCAATATCAGCAAACTGAATGATCACTCGATCAAGGCCTTTAGCCCCAAATCAGGTAACTACATCTTTTCTTTTTGCGGAAATCAGGAGTTGGCCTTCTGTGACAATGAAACCAACCGGCAGCGTCTCTATGGTATTCCCAACGAAAGAAAATTCCCCAAAGACGCCATCAACGATTACCTGATTTCAGGTGATGCTGCTTTTTTAAACCCACAAAACAAGGGAACCAAAGCAGCAGCCATTTATAAGCTCAGCATTCCAGCGGGAGGACAAAAGCATGTAAAGATGCGTATGCAGCATCAAATCGAAGAAAATCCATTGGACTCTTGCGAACAAACCCTCGACGAAAGAAGAAAGGAAGCAGAAGACTTCTATGGTATGATTCAAGACCGGGTTTCAGATCCTGAACACCGGCTGATTCAGCGACAGGCTTTTGCAGGGTTGATGTGGTCCAAGCAGTTTTACTATTACGATGTCAACCGATGGCTGGAAGGAGACCCGGGACGTTATCAGCCCCCAGCCCAGAGAAAAAAGGGACGAAACAACCACTGGAGACACCTTCAAAACTACGATATCATCTCCATGCCTGATAAGTGGGAGTACCCTTGGTACGCGGCTTGGGATTTGGCCTTCCATTGTATTCCCATTGCAAGAATCGATCCTGAATTTGCCAAAAACCAGCTCTTGCTTCTGCTCAACGAGTGGTATATGCACCCCAACGGGCAAATTCCTGCTTATGAGTGGAACTTCTCCGACGTCAATCCTCCCGTGCATGCCTATGCAGTACAGCGAGTCTACCAGATTGACAAAAAGATGAATAATGGGAAAGGGGATCAGGAGTTTTTGGAGCGGGCTATGCACAAGCTGATGCTCAACTTCACTTGGTGGGTCAACCGAAAAGACAGCGAAGGCAATAATATCTTTGAAGGGGGCTTCCTGGGACTGGACAACATTTCCCTTTTTGACCGTAACCATGCCCAATACTATCAAGGAAAACTTGAGCAAGCAGACGGCACGAGCTGGATGGCTATGTTTTCCCTGAATATGCTGAGAATCGCTCTTGATCTCTGCGAATTCAACAAAGTGTATCAGTTCAGTGCGACCAAGTTTCTCGAGCATTTCCTGTATATCGCAGGAGCGATGAATAACATTTCCTCCGAACACATCTCCTTATGGGATGATGAGGACAATTTTTTCTACGATGTCTTCCACTATCAGGGAAAAGAACCCAAAAAGCTTAAAGTAAGGTCGATTGTGGGTCTTATCCCCTTATTTGCTGTCGAACCCATCCGGGAAGATTTATTCGACAACTTGCCGGAGTTCAAAAAGAGATTGGACTTTTTCCTCAGTGAAAAGCCCAAATTAGCAGCCTTGGTATCGAGCTGGATCCAACCGGGCTACGATAAGCGAAGGCTTTTTTCACTCTTGCGAGGCCATCGGATGAAAAGCGTACTTTACCGAATGCTGGACTCCGACGAATTCCTCAGCGAGTTTGGAATACGATCGCTATCAAAATTCCATGAGAAAAATCCCTACACGATGAAAATCAACGGGGATGTGCTTTCCATCGAATTTACCCCAGGAGAATCCACCACCCGAATGTTTGGTGGAAATTCCAACTGGAGAGGGCCGATCTGGTTTCCGATCAATTACCTCATCATCGAGTCGCTGAAGAAGTTTGACTTTTACTATGGTGGAGATTTCTCTATAGAGTATCCTACCGGATCTGGAAACTTTCTGACCATTGACCTCATCGCCAAGGAGCTTTCCAATCGATGCATCCGCCTTTTTACCAAGGACCAAAAAGGCAATAGACCTGTATTTGGGGACAATAAGAAATTTCAGGAAGATCCGTATTTCAAGGACTACATTCTCTTTTATGAGTATTTTCATGGAGACAGCGGTCGTGGCATGGGTGCTTCCCATCAGACTGGTTGGACTGCCTTGGTCGCCGAGATGATTCACAAAATCCACAAACCCAGCAAAGTTCATCAAAGTGTCTCCACTACTCCCCTATTTAGAAGCTAATCGACTGGAAGCAGGCTGTGATGAAGTAGGCAGAGGATGTTTGGCAGGTCCTGTGGTAGCGGCTGCGGTGATTCTTCCGGTAGATTACTCCAATCCCTGGATCAATGATTCCAAGAAGCTCAGCAAATCCAATCGAGAGGAACTTATAGAGGAGATCAAGGACAGAGCTTTGGCTTGGGCTATAGCAGAGGCAAGTGTGGAAGAAATCGATCAGATCAATATCCTGAATGCCTCCTTTTTGGCGATGAAAAGAGCCGTTCTTCAGCTGTCTGTCCAGCCGGAGCATTTACTAATCGATGGCAATCGCTGGAAGTCTGACCTGAAACTCCCCTACACCTGTGTGATCAAAGGCGATGGGAAATTTGCCGCTATTGCCGCAGCATCTATTCTGGCCAAAGTGTACCGAGATGATCTGATGGAAAATCTGGCCGAGGAATATCCCCACTTTGCTTGGGAGACCAATGTCGGATATCCTACTCAGGCCCACCGGGATGGGATTGAAAAATTCGGGCCTACGATCTGGCATCGCAAGAGCTTTCAGCTACTCAAGAATCAGTTGGATTTGGGGATTTAATTTATATCTGCTCCATGATTCCAATAAAAAACCTCCGAAGATTCTTCGGAGGTTTTGGTTTATGTAAGGGTGATTGGGTATTCTATTTTATTCGCTCAAATACCAACTTTCCAGAACGGGAAGTGGCACTGATGGGGAGTAGAACCATTTTTTTAGGAGAAAGTTCTACAATTTTCGCAAGCCGATCCTCATCCTCATCGTGAATGATCAGCATATTTTCATCCTTCAGTTCGATCTTGGCTTCCTTCTGTACTACCGTCTGATTGACAAAATCAATGTATTTCAGCACGTCTTTTTCTTCGAATTGGTATACGGTATTTTCAAGCCTAAACTTAATCCTTGCGTCCATATTGGCTCTCTGCGTGGGAGTAGCATTCTGATATTCAGGAGAATGGACAATCTTTTCGATCCCATCAAAATACGTCAGTTGCCAAGTTCCTACCAGTTCGCTATACTGAACCTGATTCCAAAAGAAGAATAAAGGCAGGAGAATAGAGGTGATTAAAGAAAGATTCATGCTGGCTAATCGGCAATAATTTTGCCAAATATTTTCTAGCTCATTTCTTTCATCTCACCCACCACTTTGGTAAGGGTCTGCTTGGCATCCCCGAAGAGCATCAGACAGTTGGGATAGCCGAAAAGTTCATTTTCGATCCCCGCATATCCCTTACCCATGCTTCGCTTGGACACGATTACGGTACGGGCCTTATCTGCATTTAGGATTGGCATTCCATAAATCGGGCTTTGAGGATTAGTGCGGGCAGCTGGGTTGACCACATCATTAGCCCCAACTACTAACACGATGTCTGTATTCGTAAAGTCGTCATTGATTGATTCCATCTCGATCAGCTTGTCATAGCTAATATTGGCTTCAGCCAGAAGCACATTCATATGGCCGGGCATACGTCCTGCCACAGGATGTATCGCAAATCGGAAATCTATGTTTCGCTTTTCACATTGCTCCATGAGCTCTCGCATCACATGCTGCGCTTGTGCCACAGCCATGCCATAGCCGGGAACTACGATCACAGAGGATGCCGAATCAAAAAGCATAGCTGATTCCTCTACTCCAATCTCTTTGATGACAATAGATGGTCCATCTTGAGCTCCGGCAGAGGTGGTCTGACCAAAACCTCCCAAAAGCACATTCATCAGTGAACGGTTCATGGCTTTACACATGATTTGGGTCAAAATTATTCCTGAGGCACCGACCAAAGAACCTGCTACGATCAGTACATTATTGTTCAGAATGAAGCCTGTAGCGCAGGCAGCCATCCCCGAATACGAATTGAGCAAGGAAATAACCACAGGCATATCCGCACCGCCAATCGGAATCACAATCAATACCCCGACAAGCAAAGCAATTGCAACCAAAATGGTGATGTAAATAGGTTCGATTTGGAAAAGATAGGTCATCACAGCCACGCCCAAGAAAGTCAGAAGCAGAAGTAAATTCAACAAATGCTGTCCTTTAAAAGTGATTGGCTGACCCGAAACTTTGCCATTCAGCTTCAACCAAGCCACTACAGAACCGGTAAACGTGACTCCGCCAATCAAGACGGAGGCAATGATACTGACTGAGTTGACCGTGTCGATCTCCACTCCTTGTATTTGGGTTTTGAAAAAATGATCAGAGAGTGCCACACCTAGAGAGGCCATTCCTCCAAAACCGTTGAAAAGTGCAACCATCTCTGGAATTTGGGTCATTTCTACCTTCTTGGCGTAATAAAGACCAATAGCTCCACCCACAAGCATGCAGGCAAACATCTCCACGAAGCTGAGAATCTCAAGGGTGGTCAGGGTTGCAACTATTGCAATGAGCATACCGACCGCAGAAAGCATATTTCCACGTCTTGCATCCTTGGTTTTACCCAAAAACTTGATCCCCAATACAAAAAGAACCGAGGCGATCAGATAGGCGATTTGGACAATATTGCTCATTTCTTCTTAAACATTTTTAGCATCCGATCTGTAACCGCATAGCCTCCGACCACATTGATCGTGGCTAAGACCAAGGCAAACATGCCCAACCACTTACTCAGAGTAGTAAACCCCATCTCACTGGTAGCAATCAGGGCTCCTACTATGGTAATTCCGGAAATGGCATTGGAACCGGACATCAATGGAGTGTGTAAAGTGGGCGGCACTTTGGATATCAATTCAAACCCAAGAAAACTGGCCAAAACCAGCACATAAATCAGGATAATCAATGCTTCTGCATTCATAGCTATTCGGATTTAAAGGTTGAGAATGCTTTTGGTGAAAGGATGAACCAATTCTCCAGCTTTGGTGATCAATACTCCTTTGGCAATTTCCTCTTCCGACTCGTAGATAAAACCAGAGGAATTGGCCAGGTGAAGTAAAAGAGTGCTGATATTGGTAGCGTAAAGCTGACTGGCATTGACAGGAAGCAGGGAAGGAAGATTGGATTCTCCGACCAAAGTCACTCCATGCTTGACCACGGTTTGGTTTTTCTCCGAAAGCTCACAATTACCCCCTGATTCCACAGCCATATCCACGATCACCGATCCGGTCTTCATGGATTTGACCATTTCCTCGGTCACCAAAATCGGAGACTTTTTACCCATCACGAGCGCAGTAGTAATAACCAGGTCGGCGTCTTTGATTTTCTCCCGGATCAATTGCTGCTGCTTTTCCAGATATTCTTTGGAAACTTCTTTGGCATAGCCTCCTTCCACTTTGACCCCTTCAGCTCCTTCCACGGTGAGAAATCTGCCCCCTAAAGACTCCACCTGTTCTTTGGTTTCCGGTCTCACATCGGTACATTCCACGATGGCACCCAGTCTTTTGGCCGTAGCAATAGCCTGCAATCCCGCTACTCCTGCGCCAAAAATAAGAACCTTGGCAGGAGTGATAGTACCCGAAGCGGTCATCATCAGTGGGAAAATCTTACCCAGGTGATTGGCCCCCAGCAAAACGGCCTTATACCCCGCCAAATTGGCCTGGGAAGAAAGTGCATCCATTTTTTGCGCTCTGGAAATCCTGGGAACGGCGTCCATGGAAAAGGATAGAATTTGCTTTTCTTTGAATGCCTTTACCAGTTCTGCCTGCTGATAAGCATACAAAAAGGAGATACAAGCTGCCCCTTTGCGCATTTCTGCAACTTCTTCTAAGGTGAAGGCATTGACCTTGAGAAACACATCAGCAGAAAAAACTTCCTTTTTGGGCACTACCTGAGCACCGGCAGCTTCAAAATCTGCATCCAGAAAGTAGGAAGATTCCCCTGCTCCGGATTCGATGATGACTTTAAATTCCTTTTTGATCAGCAGCTTCACCACATCCGGACTGAGGGCTACCCGCTTCTCAAATTCTTTGGTTTCTTTGAGAACTCCGATTTTCATTGTTGGAGAGGATACAGGGTCTATCGAAATAATTTGTTACTAAATCTCTTCGAAAGTAATTTTTTATGGGGTATATCTTCTTGCCTGCAGGGAAAAATTGAAGAATTATTTACGAAATCGATCTTGGATTGTATTTTTTTCAAAAAAGCCCCTAGACAGAAAAACAAGATTCTGTTCAAAAAATCCCTTCTTCATATTTACTCTTAGGGAATGAGGGATCCCCTGTAGGCGATTTTGTTTTCAAAAAAATACGTTTTCCATCTCTTTAGACCCAAAGATTATCCTTTCATCATTCTTTTGAATAGGATTTCTAGAAGATGCCATAATTTTCTACTTTACTGATCCGAATAACCGATAACTCTATCAAACCATGAAAAAAACTGACCCCTCCTCTACTGGGCAATCCAGAAGGGAATTTATCAAAAATGCAGCGATCGCATCCTCTTTTTTTATTGTCCCTAGGCATGTATTGGGAGGAGTAGGATTCACTGCACCATCCGATCAGCTCAATTTGGCAGCTATTGGGGCAGGCGGAAAAGGCCGAAGTGATATTTTGAATGCCTCTGTCAATGGCAGAGAGCGTGTGGTAGCACTTTGTGATGTGGATTTTTCCGGCACGGCAAAAGATTCCGTAAAAAGCTTTCCCAACGCCAAGCTTTATGCTGACTACCGCAAAATGCTCGAAGAGCAGAAGGACATCGATGCCGTGACCATCTCCACCCCTGACCATGTGCATGGTCCGGCAGCTAAATTCTGCATGGAGCGTGGCAAGCATGTCTATGTGCAAAAACCCATGACCCACAACATTCGGGAAGCGCGAATGCTCACCCAAATGGCCCGAGACCAAAAAGTAGTTACCCAAATGGGAAATCAGGGAGCTTCCAATCCCCTGATGGATATGATCCGTGGCTGGATGAATGAGGACAAAATCGGTAAAGTATCCAAAGTACAAATCTGGACCAACCGTCCCGTATGGCCACAGGGAGGACCTTTCCCCAAAGCAGATTCAGGAAGCAAGCCAAGCGAACTCGAGTGGGATCTTTGGCTCGGTCCGGCACCCGAAATTCCGTTTACCCCTAACCTCCACCCATTCAACTGGAGAGGCTGGTGGGATTATGGCACAGGCGCCTTGGGAGACGTAGGATGTCACTTGATGGATATTCCTTTCCGCATGTTGGGCTTGAACTACCCAACTGATGCGGAATGCTCCGTGGGTTCTGTGTATTCCCAAATGTGGACCGCTGACTATAATCCGGAAGGATGCCCTGCCTCCTCTTTCATCACCCTACACTATGGCCCGACGGCAAAAAATCCGGTGCCTCTGGAAATGACCTGGATGGACGGGGGAATCCGACCTTCCCATCCGGATATCATACCACCGGATCATGACTTAGGTGGTGCCAACTCTGCCAACGGAGTAATGATGATCGGTGAGAAAGGAATTATCACTCATAATATCAATGACAGTTCTCCTTTGATGCCCAAGCTGTATCTCTATGACGGTACTCAGGAATTTGGTCCCGATCGGATCGAAGGCACCGAGCCGGAATATGGACATCAGCGCAAATGGGTGGATGCCTGCAAAGCTGGATTTGGTTCGGAAGAACACAAGGCCTTAACCTCCTCCTTTGACTATGCGGGACCGATGACCGAGACTGTGCTGATGGGTAACTTGGCTATACGAAGCTATATGCTGAGAAGAAAAAATGCTCAGGGAAGAGACGAGTTCTTTGGAAGAAGAAAGCTGCTTTGGGATGGAGAAAATATGCGAATCACCAACCTGGAAGAAGCCAATCAGTTTGTTGGCAGAACCTACAGAAAAGGGTTTGAAGTTTAGTTCAGTTGGCGGTTGTTAGTTTTGAGTGATCAGTCACAGTAAACAGACAAGAACAACAATACTAAAACCGTGGGTGGAAACATTCACGGTTTTTTAGTTTTTTTCCAATAGAATCAATTCCGATGAAACGGGGTTGAGGTTGGGAAAAACTACCCGACCGTTTTCTACATACAGATTTTCATGGTAGGAATTACCATAGACTTTTAGATAAGCTTTCCCGGTTTGCGGATGAAGTAAACTTTCATAGACAGCGTCCGGCAAAAACACAACCAAAAGGTTGGAATTACTGGAATACTTAAATGAATAATCAAAATCCCGCTCGGAAAAGTTGGGATTGGTGGTAGAAACGAGGAAAGAGAAATATCTTTCTCGGCTAATACTCCCTCCCGGATTTCCTTCCACAGAGAAACGATACCCGCCCACTACCTTCTCGACATTTACATTCTGAATCTTGGTGGTAGATTTTTCGCCTAACAAAAAATGGGGGATTTTTGAATTAACTATTTCGGGAAGGTGCTCAAATTTATCTCCGTCGTCTTCTCCCAAATACCTAAAAGTTCCATACCCCTCTTTTTCATAAACCACAGCATAACTCCCAAAAGGAACATTTTTCAATTCAAATCTTCCAAATTGATCCGAAAAGGTAAAAATTAAAGGATCAGTACCTTCCAAAGAAATTCTCATCCCGGCAGAGGAGGCTTTTTGAGTGGTCCCTTCGTCAAATAAGGCTAAAGAACCCGAAATCGAACCTTTTTCAGCTCCAACAGGAGGGAATTCATAGGAATCACAGGAACTAAGCAACCATCCAAAAAAAACAATCCCAAAAATCAACACCTTTTTCATAATCCTATGCTTATTCAACTAATTTAAATGTAGTCGATTGAGTTTTTGTTTCCTAAACCTGATGGAAATTTTTCGACCTTTCAAAAATTCGACTTGTGCTCATTCTGGAATTTTTTTCAACTTTCAGAAATCAAAAATTGATGAAAGCTCTTCTGTTCGAATCCTTCCAAAAACAACCCGCCATCACCCAAGTCCCCGATCCAATCGCACCCGAAAACGGAGTAGTCTTGGAAGTCAAAGCCACCGGAATATGCCGGAGTGATTGGCATGGATGGATGGGCCACGATTCCGATATCTTACTTCCCCATGTGCCCGGGCATGAGTTTGCCGGAGTGATTCGTGAAGTGGGAAAAGGGGTGAAAAACTGGAAAGTCGGTGATCGGGTGACCGTCCCCTTTGTCTGTGCATGCGGTACCTGCCAGACCTGCCAAAGCGGGAATCAGCAGATCTGCGATGACCAATTCCAGCCTGGATTTACCCATTGGGGTTCCTTTGCTGAGTATGTGTCTGTTTATCGAGCCGAAACAAATCTAATCCGGTTGCCTGAAACCGTAAGTTTCGAAGCAGCTGCCAGTTTGGGGTGCAGATTTGCCACTTCCTATCGAGGAATAGTGGCTCAGGGAAAAGTCACAGGCGGGCAGTGGGTGGCTGTACATGGCAGCGGAGGAGTCGGACTTTCGGCCATTATGATCGCTTCGGCATTAGGTGCGCAGGTCATCGCGGTGGATATTTCTGAAGAAAAACTGGCCCTTGCCAAAGCATCAGGGGCAAATTATCTCTTGAATGCGAAAACTGAAGCTGATATTCCCGCAGCTATTCTTGAATTGACCCAAGGAGGCGCCCACGTAAGCATGGATGCTTTGGGAAGTAAAATCACCTGTTTCAATTCGGTTTCTTGTCTTCGAAAAAGAGGGAAGCACATTCAAGTCGGACTGATGGCAGGCTCAGAGACCAACCCTCCCATACCCATGCATTTGGTCATTGCCAAAGAACTGGAAATCCTCGGAAGTCATGGAATGCAAGCCCATGCTTACCCCGAAATGATGCAAATGATCCATGTAGGAAAACTTTCTCCTGAAACACTCATCGGAAGGCGAATTTCCTTAAATGAAGCTGTACAGGCCCTGATGCATATGGACAGCTTCTCCGAAACGGGCATGACTATGATCACTTCTTTTTAACCAAAAAATCAAAAAACCAAGGAAATGAAATCAAAAACCCGATGGTTTGTCCAGTCTGTATCAGGACTATTGCTTACTGGAGCTGGACTTTGCTTGACCGTGGATGCAGGTTTTGCCCGGTATTCGGGCGAAGAATGGTTTTGGTATGGAACCTTCGCTCTGATTGTATTTCAAGCAGGACTCTGTTTGGTGATAGACGGTGTCCGGTTCCGGAAATAAAGAATTAAGCGAATCTTAAGATGAATGGCAGGAAAAAGCGGATAAATAGCACGAAATTGGGATAAGAAATGGTCTTTCTATAATAAACCCCAGAGAAAAACCAGAGTCTAATCGCAAACTAACCCTCCCAGCCATGTTCAAAAAAATCACGATCGGATTTCTTGCACTCCTTGTCTTGATTCAGTTTATCCCAGCTGAAAAAAACGAAAGCAATGACACCGAATTCGACATCAGCAAAAGCTACAATATCCCGGAAAATGTCGCTACTATTCTAAAGGGTGCCTGCAATGACTGCCATACTAATCTGACACGATACCCTTGGTACTCCCACATTCAGCCAGTCAAATACATGCTGGCAGACCATGTGAATGACGGAAAGAGGCATCTGAACTTTTCCTCGTTTACCAACCTACCTATAGCGGTACAAAACCACAAATTTGAAGAAGTAATAGAAATGGTAGAGGAAAAAGAGATGCCACTGGAGTCCTACACCTATTTGGGCCTGCATCCGGAAGCCAATCTGAGCGAGCAAGAACGACAGGTCCTGATCGATTGGGTAAAGGAACAAATGGCCTATCTCGCTGCCACTTACCCCGCAGACAGTCTGGTGATGAAACGCAGAACTCCTCCTTCACAGTAATTTAGGAGAAAGCCATACCGTAAATACTCCCAAAAAGTAAATCACTTTGAGGGAGTATTTTATTTAGGTTAGCACAGAATGGATTCATGCCATTTATTATTAAATCCGATTTTTCCCCTTTCAAAAGCTTTCATCTTTTGCTACTTTCCAAAATGAATAAATTTTTAGATCCAGAAGTCCGTTGGGGAATCATCGGTGTAGGCAACGTTTGTGAAGTGAAGTCTGCCCCGGCGATGAATTTGATCCCCAATAGCAGATTGGTCGCAGTCATGAGACGGGATGAAGCCCAAGTGAAAGACTATGCCTCTCGACACCAAGTCCCCAAATGGTACACAGACGCCCAAGCCTTGGTTTCTGACCCAGAGGTGAATGCCATATACATTGCCACTCCTCCCAACGTGCATTTGGATATGACCCGAATCGCTGCAGCTGCTGGGAAGCCGGTTTATGTGGAGAAACCCATGGCGAGAACCTATTCAGAGTGCAAAGAGATGATCAGGATATGTGAAGATGCAGGTGTCCCGCTCTTTGTCGCCTACTACAGAAGAGCACTTCCCCATTTTGTCAAAATCAAAGAATTGATTCAAAGCGGCGCCATTGGAGACATCCGCTCGGTTCACATCAACATGAAACAAGTGCTCCGCCCGGAAATTATTACCCATCTGGAAAACAACTGGAGAGTGGACCCCGAAATTGCCGGAGGAGGCTATTTCTTTGATTTGGCTTCCCATCAGCTGGACCTGATGGATTTCTTTTTTGGAAAAATCACCCATGCCTCCGGTTACTCCGCCAATCAGGGAAAAATCTATCCTGCTGAGGATATTGTGGCGGGAAGTTTTGTCTTCGAATCAGGGGTGTTGGGTACAGGTAACTGGTGCTTTACTGCCTCCAAGGAAGCGGAAATAGACGAAACGATCATCTACGGGAGTGAGGGAATGATTCGCTTCGAGACCTTTGGGAAAGGAGAATTTGAGCTTTGGCAAAATGGCCTAGATCCCAAACTGCATCAGTTTGAGCTACCCAAGCATATCCAACTCCCCTTGATCAAATCCATTGTAGGAGAATTGCTCGGAAGAGATTTTTCTCCATCAACCGGGATTTCAGGGGCACGCACCAATTGGGTAATGGACCAGCTGGTTCAACCCAGGGTTTTTTAAAACATTCCATCCACTATTTTTCTAAACACCTATCCATCGCAAAAAGGCTTGGAAGCATACTTCTAGAAACTTCAAGCACTCCATTTGATTTTTTTTTAAAAAAAATGAAAAAAAATTATGGCAGGAAAAATGGTTGCTTAAGCCTTATTTCCGTTTAGTTTTTTGAAAAACAGGGAAAGCCTTTATTGATTTTTTTTCAAGGCTTAAAATTAGTTAATTAAATTTTTTTTATAAGTATCGTATTTTATTGTTTATTTTTTATTTAATAAGAATAAATCACTCCAACCTTTATTTATTTTTTTACGATACATATCATAAATCAAACCCATATTTTAAAGAAGATTGTAAAAATGGCCTGATTTATGAAATAGATCATGCAACGCAATCAAAACAAACTGCATCTACCTAAATAGAAAACGAGCCCCAACCGAGTAAACCGAAGTATTCACCTTTAACCACTACTACCATGTTATCTAACCTAATATTCGAAAGACTGAGGATACCGGCCCTGAGCCTATTCCTTTTCGCCGGCTTGCTTTTCTCTTCATCAAAAGTGAAAGCAGATCATTTTGGAGTAAGCTTCCAGGTCTTCTACGATGCATTGACTCCCTATGGGGACTGGGTGAAAGATGCCCGATACGGATACATTTGGCTGCCTGCAGTATATGATGACTTTCATCCCTATGGTACCAACGGTCACTGGGTCATGACTGAATTTGGCAACACCTGGGTGTCTGACTACGACTGGGGATGGGCTCCTTTCCACTATGGAAGATGGTATTTTGACGATTACTACCGGTCTTGGGCTTGGATTCCCGGCTACGAGTGGGCTCCTGCTTGGGTCAGCTGGAGATCAGGCGGGGGATATTATGGCTGGGCACCGCTTGGACCAGGAGTATCCATCAATGTGAGAATCAACATCCCTACCAGACATTGGGTATTCATCCCTTCCGCACGGATTTACCATAGAAATGTCTATGGCTACTACGCTCCTTTTGCTCAGCATAGAACTAAGGTAAAAATCATCAACCGAACCACCGTCATCAACAATACGGTAGTTTACAACAACTACAACGTCTATGCAGGCCCTTCCCGAAGAGAGGTAGAGCGCATCACAAGGCAGACGGTCCCTGTCTATCAAGTAAGGTCTTCCGAAAACCCAGGCCGAGCTTCCTTGGCGAGAAACGAGGTGAGAATTTACCGACCGGATATCGACTCATCCCGTGGCAGAAGTGTGGAAGCGAGACCTTCTCGGGTGATTGACTCCAATCAAGCCCGATCCTCCCGATCCGGAAGCGAAGTTAATCCCTCCGCCAATCAGCCAAGCCGGGTAGACAATTCCAGAAGTGCCAGTTCTGGAAGAAGTTCCAGCCCTTCGGCGAGACCAAGCGAAGGAAGGGTTGAGGTGAAGCCAGCTCCCAGCGAGACCAGATCCCGAGAAACGGTCAGCTCACCTTCCCGTTCCGCTCAGCCCAACCGAACTGAATCTGTAAGGACCCAACCTGCTCCCTCAAGAGAAAGTCAGGTAAGAACTCAGCCTTCTCCTTCCAGAGAAAGTCAGGTAAGGACACAGCCAAGCAGACCTGCTCAGGTAAGGACTCAACCTCAGCCTTCCCAGAGAGAAAGTGTACAGCAGAGGGGAGCTTCTCCAAGTAGATCTCCGGAGGTGAGATCTTCTCGGCAGCCCAATCAGAGCCAAGTAAGGACAACTCCTTCCCGAAGCTCCGATTCCAGAGTGGCTCAGCCTAGCCGAATCCAGAGCAAGCCAGAAGTAAGAGCTACTCCCCCTGCAAGAAAAGCACCTGAAGTGAGCAGTAGGAGTCAAAGCTCAGGAAGCAGCAGAGGAAATAGCCGAGAAAGAAATAATTAAGCCCTTTTGATTACTAAACCAACTCAGCCTCGTCGGTAGTCCGACGAGGCTATTTTTATTCAAATAAAAGAAGATAAATGAACCTCCTTATCAGCTTACTGACTAAATCGGTATATTGAGCTAAAGTGGTGGTTTACCACAAAATTCAATGACCAAAGAACTTATGAAACGAATTCCCCTACTTTTCTACTTGCTCGCATTTGCTTTTGCACCCGGGATAGTACTGGCGCAAAATCTTAAAAACAGGGTTGTCCCGGGTAAAATGTACAATGCAGGAGAAGAAGTCTTTTCTCCTCGCTATGGATTTTCATCCACTATACCGCAGGGTTGGGTCGGGGTGCTACCCAGAGAGACTGAAGTTTTTTTGCTCAACTCTACTACAGGTGTATTTGGGGAAATCTTTGTTTTTGGAAGAGAAAAGATCGATTTAATCGAACTTTCAAGAGTTTGGCAAGAAGGCGTCAATATATCGGAAACCATTAGTCTGAAAGCTTCTGAACCCAAGATTGAAGGGGATCTTCTCTTTTCTCAGGTTGAGGCCGCAGGAAATTACGTAGCCCCAAAAAATTATCGGGCCTTTGCTGCCACCCGATGCGGTGAAGCATGCATCACTGTCTTGGCTATCTCTATGGAAGAAAATGCCGAAATGGTCTCCCAATCTGCCCTGGAATTACTCAAAACCGCAACTCTGACCACAGCAAGAGAAGTAGATGTTTATGAAGGTTTTGACTGGAAAGAGTTCCTGTCTGACAAGCTTTTGATCGCATATGAAGGCTTTGTTGGAGGAAAACAACAAACCAAAGTCAATCTGTGCTCAGACGGAGGATTCAATGCCAATATTTCCAAAAAAGGAATCATGAAGGACAGCAATCCAGAGTACAAAGGCACTATGAAAGGGCAATGGACGGTAGAAAGCGAAGGTTCAAAAGCCACTTTGACCCTGACTTTTGAGAAAAAAGGACTAGCCCCCGTTACTGTAAATCTGGAGTTTATCAATGAAGAACTCTATGCCAATGGAGAGCGGCACTATGCGAGCAAATCGGAAAAGTGCTTTTAACCTGAATTATGTATAATTATTCGTAGAGAGAGCTTAAAATTGAGTTTGCCGTAGACATTTAAATCTTTATTTCAAGTTTAATACAAGCAAGCAGTCCTTATTTCAACTTTTCAAGCCTCGAGCCCACATCTAGGGGCTTTTTCTTTCCTTCACCTCTTCCCCAATTTTTTCAGGATTTGTCTATCTTAGGTTCCAATCCAACCCACCCTTTTATGAAAAAAATTCTGTTTGGCCTACTTCTCGGCCTCAGCGTTTCCGCCTTCTCCCAAACCTTCGACAAATCCTTACCCATCAAATACCGAAATATCGGCCCCTACCGGGGAGGCCGCTCCGTCACTGCTACCGGAGTGGTCAACGATCCGCTGACCTACTACTTTGGCACCACCGGGGGAGGACTCTGGAAAACCTCAGATGCCGGTCAACATTGGGAGAATATTTCTGACGGATTTTTTACCACAGGTTCAGTTGGAGCAGTGGCTGTCGCCGAGAGCAATCCCAACGTCCTCTATGTTGGCATGGGTGAGCACGCACCACGAGGGGTGATGACTTCCTACGGAGACGGCGTTTTCAAATCCACCGATGCCGGAAAAACATGGAAAAAACTTGGTTTGGAAAAGACGCAGCACATTTCCCGAATTCAGATTCACCCGACTAATCCTGACATTGTCTATGTCGCTGCCCAAGGAGCTTTGTATGCACCCAATGAAGACCGCGGAGTGTACAAATCCACCGATGGAGGAGCGACTTGGGAAAAAGTCCTTTTCGTGGACAATATGACCGGAGCGGTGGAGCTGAGTATGGATATGAACTTCCCGGAAATCCTCTATGCGGCCATGTGGGAGCATCAGCGATTCCCTTGGCAGGTGAAATCAGGCGGTCCGGGTTCGGGCATGTACAAATCCACGGATTCAGGAAAAACTTGGAAAAAAATCGAAACTGGATTGCCTAAGGAAAAAGGAAAAATGGCCGTCTCCGTCTCCCGAGCCAATTCCAATCGAGTTTACACACTGATCGAAAGCGACACCTACAAGGACTTGGGCGGTTTGTTTGTCTCCAATGATGCCGGAGAAAGCTGGTCCTTGGTCAATAAAGACAACCGACTCACGCAGCGTGCATGGTATTACATCGAGGTCTTTGCCGACCCCAATGATGAAAACACGGTTTGGGTGCAAAGTGCACCGATGCTGAAGTCCTTTGACGGAGGAAAAAGCTTTGAGGCTATCGACGGAGCCCATGGAGACTATCACGATCTCTGGATCAACCCGAAAAACTCCAAAAACATGATCTTGGCAGACGATGGAGGGGGTTCGATTACCTTCAACGGTGGCGAAACCTGGTCCACTCAGAATAATATGCCGACCGCTCAGTTTTATCGGATCAATACCGATAATCAGTTTCCTTATCGAATCTACGCGGGACAGCAGGACAATACCTCTTTGGTGATTTCCAGCATTGCGCTGGGTAGAGGTGGAATTGGAGAGGAACACTGGAACTACTCCGCAGGTGGGGAAAGTGCCTTTTTGGCCTTTGACCCGGATGATCCTCGGTATGTCCTGGGAGGAAGCTATCAGGGAACCATTGAGGTCTTGGATATGCAGACTCAGGGTTCGACCAACATCATGGCTGCCCCCATCCAATACCTTGGAATGGATGCGAAAGACATGAAATATCGCTTCAACTGGAATGCACCGATCATTTGGTCCCAGCACGAGCCAAATACCTTTTACCATGGGGCTCAGGTGCTGTTGAAAACTCAGGATTGGGGACAAACCTGGACGGAAGTCTCTCCGGATTTGACCCGAAACGAAAAGGAAAAGCAAGGCACTCCCGGCGTTCCTTACACCAATGAGGCAGTGGGCGCAGAAAACTACGGTACTTTGGCCTATGTAATCGAAAGTCCCCACGAGGCGGGAGTCATCTGGACAGGAAGCGACGACGGATTGGTGCATTTGACCCGTGATAATGGAAAAACCTGGACCAATGTGACCCCGAAAGGTCTGCAGGAATGTTTGGTTAATGCCATTGACGTATCTCCTCATGATCCCGCCACAGCCTACATCGCCACGACCCGATACAAATTCAACGACTATACGCCTGCACTCTACAAAACCACGGACTACGGAAAGACTTGGACCAATATCTCCAAGGGAATTCCTTACGGAGCCTTTACCCGAGTGGTGAGAGAAGACACGGAGAAAAAAGGACTGCTATATACCGGCACCGAGCAGGGCATGTACATTTCCTACGATGCGGGTGCGAATTGGAAATCTTTCCAACTTAACCTTCCTGTCACTCCAATCACGGACTTGAAAGTGGCTCACAATGATCTCATTGTCGCGACTTCGGGAAGATCTTTCTGGATCTTGGATGAGCTGAATGTCGTGCGTGAGGTAAAAGAAAAAGTAGACCAAGTCACGTTCTACACCCCAGAGGATGCGCTTTTGGGCAACTGGTACTCCAGCATGAATGGAGGAAATCTGGATGACTTTACCGGCACTCATCCGCTTCAGGGATTGAATCCGGCCAATGGAATGGTGATCCATTATTCTCTTCCAGAGTCTGTAAATGACTCTACGGAAGTGATTTTGGAAGTCTTGGATTCACAGGGAAATCTGGTCAGAAAGCTGAGTTCCAAAAGAAACCCCGAAGCCAAATCCTGGGCAGGCGGTCCGCCAATGGAGCCTACCCTTTCGAAAAGAAAAGGATTGAATCGATTTGTGTATGACCTTCGCTACCCCACCCTGCCGGGCATTCCGGGTGCCTATATCGAGTCCAGCTATCGAGGCCACAAAGCCATCCCCGGAACCTACACCCTACGCTTGACTGCGGATGGAAAAACGTCCGAAGCCCAAGCCGAAATCAAGGATATCCCGGCTTACAACCTTACTAAGGCGGACTACCAAGCTTATCACGCTTGGATGAGCCAACTCGAGGCAGAGGTAACCTCCATGCACACGATGATCAATACGGCCAAGGACTACCAGGACCAACTCGCCGACTTGCTGAAAAAACTGGAAGGAAAAAGCGAGTACGCTGACCTGAAATCAGAAGGGGAAACTCTCCTGAAGGCACTCCAAGCTTGGGACGAGAATATGATCCAACGAAGATCAACCGCCTACGACGATGTGGAAAACTTCCCGAATAAGTTCACGGCCAACTTTATGTTTATGATGAACCATGGAGAAAGCAGCATTCCCAAGGTCAATGCCGGCACCAAAGCGGAATACGCCCGACTGATGGAAGAGTGGAAACCGCTAAAAGCCGAAGGCGATCGTCTGATCCAAACCGCCGTTCCGGCATTTAATAAGCTGGCGAGTGAGAAGGGTGTGGGGGTGTTATTTGTGAAGTGAAAATATAAATTAATTAATTGGGTGGAGAAAATACTCCACCCATATGAAGAGTTAAATTCAAATTTTCGAATTACTGATGAGAAAATTAATTTTGAATACGTTTTTTATCACAGCTTTAATTTTAGGAGCGATTGGAATCTTTTTTTTCTACCTGAGTCTTTATGATCAAGAGAATTTAAAATTCTATTCAGACCAAATAGGAGATCTTAATTGGGATTCTGAGGTATTTCAATTCTCAGCCTTATGGGTTTCATTTTCAGGATCAATATTCCTAGTTGTAACAATAATTATCCAGCAACTCCAAATAAGCAAACAGACAGAACAATTTAATATTACAAGAAATGAAGTAGCATTTGCTGAATTATTTCAAATGGTAAAAGAAGAGAAGAATAAAATTCAATATGGAAAAGAAAAAGGAGAGCAAGGACTAAATGAATTCTGGATCAATGTTTTAAAAGCTGTGAACAATAGCTATTCGATATCAAATGAATCATCTCATCATCGTAGTAAACATTCAGAGTTTTTTAAGATCGCAATTGAAGGAAGTGTTTTTTTTAAATCTGGACAATACCAAAGATATATGAGGCTCCTAGTTTCAATAATTAATTTCATAGACCAAACTAAACTTAAATCTCGATTTACCTTTGTTGAAGCATTTGTATCTAGTGAGGAGGCTTCATTAATTTTATATTCTTTGGCTTATTATTTCAATGAAAAAGATCAAAGATGGGTATTTAAAAATGGATTATTCTCAACCCTTATTAATGATGACTTACTTGTTTCACCAGGTGATTATTACAAGTTTTTCCCAATTAGAACATGGCCGTTTCATTTTATAGGATTTAATATAAAACGGTTTTAATTGTCATTGATTAGGTTAAAAAGCCACTTATTAAACCCTAGCGCATAATGGACTTTTTAAAAATCACTCCTGAAAAAGAAAACGAAGACGGTTTCAAAGAAATCGCAAGAATTCTTTTTGATCAGTATGCAATTCAGAGAAATGATCAACTTTACCGCTTGATTGAAATTGAGTTTTATTGGAATTCTCCAAAACATGTAGACGATACTACCTATAGAAGAAAGCATATTGATCCAAAATCAGGAGAATGGTTCTTTCATTACTCAGGTGTTGACATTGCCCTTAGAAATGAAATGACGGGCGGATTTGGAGGTATTTTAATTAGAGGACTATACAATTTGAATGAAAATACCGATCAAAAAGAAAGGATTATTAAAGGTCCAATGGTTTGTGCAATGAAACTTTTTAGTGGGTTTGATGCATTCAATGAATCCATAAAAACGAAAATCATCAAACACCAAAACCCTTCCAAAAAAATTGATGTCCGAAGGAGAAAAAATATTGGGAAAAATGGAGAAATAAATAATGCCAAAAGCTTTAATTACGCCTTCTCGATCAATCCCAAAAAATGACCCCCGACTCCCAAACCAACTTCCTTTTCTTAGCTGATTCCCTTCCGAAGAAGTATCCAGAGTTTTATGCGCGATTGGAAAAGGAATTAAAGAAGCATAAAGTTGATTTTGGCTTTTTACCCGGCACCAAAGATGTCTGGGCGGTGGATTACATGCCGATTCAGGTTGGAAAGAAGTTTATCCAGTTCCGATACGACCCTAGCTATCTTCGATTCAAGAAATACGAAAAGACCAAGTCTGATGTAGATTCGATTTGTGAAGCTTTAGGAATTAAAACCCAGAAATCTGACATTGTTTTGGATGGAGGGAATCTAGTTCGCTCTGCCCATCAGGCCTTTGTGACCGATCGGATTTTTGAAGACAATCCCACTTGGGAGAGAAAAGCACTTTTGACTGAACTCAAAAACCTATTGGAATTAGATCGGCTGTTTCTTCTTCCTGTGCAGCCCGGGGATTTTACCGGACATGCAGATGGGATGGTTCGCTTCGTGGACGAGCATACCATCTTGGCCAATGATTATTCCAAAGAACCCAAAAAGTTCTACGAGGCATTCGAAATCGCCCTTCATAACACCGGATTGGAGGTAATCAAACTCCCCTACAATGTCTACGACAATACAAGTAATAGCCACGCAAATGGGGATTACATCAATTTCCTTCAGATGGAAAAGGTAATCTTCGGACCTATTTTCGGTTTCAAAGAGGATCAAGAAGTAATTCGGATTTTGGAGCAGGCTTTCCCTAAGGACTCCATAATTCCTATCGAATCCAATGAGCTTGCAAAAGATGGAGGCATTCTGAATTGCATCAGTTGGAATATTCTGAGATAACCATTCGTCTCCCCTTTTCTAAGAAAGAGCTGGAAATAAACCAAGGCATGGAAATGAAGGTAAATTCCCCTAATTTCACTTGCCTCCCTTTCAAATTCAGAAGTAAGGATTCAAGGAATTCCAAGCAGAGGTTTTCATTTAGACTGAAAAAATCAATCCGTCAGAAAAAAATATGCGGGGTTTCTTTCTGCAGTTTATTCAGCTTTCTGTTTATGCCTTATATTGATTACTTAACCCATTCTATATGATCTGGAAAAAGGAGAAAAGCCCTGAACAGCAAGAAAAAGAACGTCAACGGGAAATAGACAAGGAAATCCATAATTCTGCTCAGGAAAAAAAAGACGGCACCAAGACTCAAGGCGAGGTTTTGCGTGATCAGATTACCGACGCACTCAAAACCTACGATAAAAAAACCAGCAGCATCTTACTCAGTTCTCTGACTGCGGGAATGGAGATTGGATTTAGCTATTTACTGCTTGCCTCACTTTTTTATTTTCTTGAAGGAAAGATGGGAGAAGATTCCATTTTCAAAATGATTGCCTTGGTTTATCCCATGGGATTTATTCTGGTGGTACTAGGCCAGTCAATCTTATTCACCGAGCAGACCGCTTTGCTCACCCTTCCTGTTTTGAATAAGAAAAGAACTCCTCTCAGCATGCTCAAATTATGGGGACTGGTGATCAGCGGGAATTTAGCCGGGGGCTATTTTATCGGTTCTTTGCTGGTCTGGTTGGGACCAAGATTGGGGATCTTTGATTTGCATGTCATCGAAACCATCGCTCTTCATGTCCTCAAATCCGAAATCCAAGTAATTTTTGTGAGTGCAGCAATCGCTGGCTGGCTGATGGGCCTGCTTTCCTGGTTATTGGCCTCGGTGAGGGATACGATCAGTCAGATCGTGATTATCTTTCTGATTACCTCTGTTTTGTCCTTTGCCAGTTTGCATCACAGCATCATCGGGAATATTGAAGTGTTTACCGGAATGATCACTTCAGATAAGGTGCATTTCTTTGATTATTTATCCTTCCAAACTACTGCATTATTGGGAAACGCCTTCGGTGGAGCATTTTTCGTAGCCTTGCTCAAATACCGGGCATTTGTATTCAATATCGGTAAATAGAGTAAATTGGAATTACCTCTACCCCATTGTTTATACCTTAATTTTCAAGTCCGAAAATTCGTCTATCGAAAACAAGACTCAACTCTTTTTCTAATCTGAGTACACTGAAAAATTTAAATCCAAAATATTAACTAACAGTTAGATTTTGTAATAAAAACTCAGTTTCTTTGTCAACGATTTGAAAGCTCCTTTTACAGAGAAAATATTCATTTTTCATTTGTTGATTAAAGGCTTAAGAGTCACTATTTCAACTCTGAATTCAAGCCAACTCATTGATTCCTCATGCTTATTCCTAAAAAAACGTTCCAACTTATTTCATTTTCCATAAGTATTCTTCTCCTTTTCATATCCTGTGAATCAGAAGAACCTATTCCATCGTACTCCCTCAGCACCCTAGTTTCCCCACCCAACTCAGGTAAGATCGAAGCCCCAAGCTCAACTATTCGATCAGGTGAAACCGTGATCCTCACTGCAATTGCCGAACCTAATTGGGTTTTTACTCAATGGGAAGGCGATGCCTTGGGAAATGCCAACCCTCTGAGTGTGGCAATGAATTCGGATAAAACCATTACCGGGATTTTTGTAAAACGGGAATACCCCCTTACTCTGACGGTAGAAGGCGAAGGAACAGTTGAGGAAAAGTTGATCATCAATACTGCCGGAAGAGAATATCCACATGGATCTATTGTAGAATTAACCCCCAAACCCAAAGAAGGCTGGGCCTTTGCCGGATGGTCTGGAGATGCTTCGGGAACCTCATCACCACTTAGAGTCACCGTGGAAAAAAGCACGGCGATTACGGCTACTTTTGTATTAGCTTCTCCTTTAGCCCTGTTTGGAGGTTCTCAGGATGATGTTTTAAGTAAGGTTATCACCACAGCACAAGGGAAATACCTTTTGGTTGGAACCACAGCATCCAATGACGGAGTATTTGAAGGTCTACACAAAGGCGGTATGGACGCGTTCGTAATTCAACTCCATGCTGATTTAAGTTTGGATTGGGTGAGAGTTTTCGGGGGTAGTGGAGATGATACCGCAGCATCGGTTATTCAGAACATGGACGGGTCCTATTCTGTAACAGGCACATTTAACTCCATAAACGGAGATTTCTCAGGCTTACTTCGGGGAGAATCAGACGTTTTCCACATCAAGTTGGACCAAAATGGCAATACCTCATGGATCAGGACATTCGGAAATGCACGTACCCATGTGGTAGCCAAATCCCTGATTGAGGATCAGATTGGGATATCCGTGGTGCTGGCTACAGCCGATGGGGAATGTTGTAACGGATTCTCTGGAGGCAACTCCTACAGAGGAGGAAAAGACATGGTAATGATTTTCATCGACCAATCCGGTAACCTCTTACAGGTAGTAAACTATGGTACTTCTCAGGACGATGATGCGAGTGTACTCTACAGAAAAAAAGACGGTAACCTGATTATTTTGGGAACCAGGCAGCCCATAGGCACAGAGAATAAAGAAGATTTGGTCGTAATCAGTACAGACAGGTCGGGAAGTCAACTTTCTTCCGCCCTCTACAGGGGTTCAGGAAGTGAAGTGGGATTTGATGTGATAGAACCCAGGACATCAAGCGAATTGATAGTGGTCGGAACCACCACGTCCATGGATGGTGATTTTTCATATGATGGATACGGAAAGTCCAACATTTTCCTCCTGCGTCTGGCTTCTTTTGGTCTTGGAATTGGAGGGATAGCTGTTTTTGGAGGAAATGAACATGACTATGGAACTGCACTACTGAGATTCCCCAATTCGGATGACATTTACATTTTGGGAAGTTCAGATTCTCATGATTTGGATTCCAACGGAGGCTCTGTTGGCGGATCTGATTTGGTTTTGATTAAATCAGCCAATTCCTTCAACCAAAAGTGGATAAAGACCTACGGCGGTTCCGGTAATGAAGGATTTTTTGCCAACCCTTTTGGCAGTTCATTTCCTTCCAAAGCAATCGCCTCTATCACTACCACTCCGGCGGGAGGTTTACTATTGGCTGGAAGCACAGAGTCAAACGATCTCCTTTTTGATGGGTTAAACAGAGGAAAAAAAGATATTTTCATTATTCGAACTGACGCAGCGGGGGTTGTGAAATAAGCTCTCTGGGTTTGGTGAAAAAGGCCGGAATAACTGAGAATCGTTTTGGAATTGGACCGACTGTTTCTTCTTCCGGTTTAGCCCGGGGATTTTACCGGACATGCAGACGGGATGGTCCTCTTCTTGGACGAAAAAATGATCCCGGCCGATGACTATTCCAAAGAACCCAAAAAGTTCTACGAAGCCTTTGAGATCGCCCTTCACAATACCGGATTGGAGGTAATCAAGCTTCCCTACCATGTCTATGACAACACAGGTAATTACCTAGCAAATGGCGATGACAGCAATATCCTGCAGATGGAATAGGCGAAATTTATCCCGGTATTTAGATTGGGTGAAGTTGACGAAGTACTTCGAATATTGATCATGTGTTTTCCGATCAGTCCATAGTCTCTGCAGAATCCAGCGAATTGGCAGAAAATGGAGGTATTCTAAACTGCTTCAATCGGAATATTCGCCAAGACTCCTTGCAGGCCGTTTACTGACGGATAGCTGAAACCTACCTTTCTGAAAGCGTCTATATTCGGCAGATTCACCTGTCAACCTAATCCCATTCTCTCCCGTTTCGCAATTTGACTCTTCCCTTTTCTTCTTTATGATGAAAAAGCAAATACTAAACTCCTGAGGCCTTGGATTACTGATTTTCGCTCAAAGTTGCCTATCCAAGAATCCTGAAGGACTGGCGAAAAAAGATGCGTCCACTTTTTTTAGAAATCTGGATAACATAGAAAAACTGGAAAATCATCCCCTAGTCAAGGTAGCGGATGTACCTGATGATATAGCCCGAAAGAATAGGACTCAGGCTTTCGAAAGACTTCGGTCCTTTGTACAAGAAACCTGTCCAAATGTCAAAGAATTCACGCTACTGAAGACGTACCGAAAATTTGGCGACAATCAGGAGAAGAAGCTTTTTTTGGAATATGGATTCTGTAACGCAGGAATTTTGGTCATGGGTTATGCTGTAACGGACAATGGAGTTACTCTTTTCAGTGTTTGGCCCATAAAAAAAGAGGAGAGGCCTGAGGTTCATTTTTCAGAGGATCAAGATTGGTAGCATAACCACTTGGCAAACCTGCTATTTTGCTTTACAATTGAACAGAAATTAGGATTCTTCATAGCTCGACGGAGTTGAGATCAAAACAATCTCTATTCTTGACTTGCATTTTTTTGAGAGGAAGGGAAGAAAAATTTAAAAGGCATTGGTAATTTAAGAGTACGACTAAATGGGGATTCATAGTACATCCCTGAGGTTTTAGCATTTTAATGGACTTCTGATTCGAAACCTTTGAAACCTAAAACACATTTTATCCTGATCGGAATCACCACCTTCCTCGCAATGAGCCTAGTGGAATACCTGGGATGGAAAATTTATGGCAAAATTTCTCCCAATTCAGTAGAAATTGGCTTTTTTTCCTTTCAAGGACTAAGGGGGATTCTGGAAAATTGCCTGGGTGCTTTTCTTTTTGCCTTGATAAGTATAGGACTGGCACTTATCCTTCCTTCCTTTCGCAAAAACTGGAAATCGAATATCCATCGCCCGGCTTGGGTGGGAGTTATTCTATTTTGCCTAGCCTTGTTGGCTGCTACTAGTTGGGGAGTATTTTCCACCTAAACCAGAGGATTCTAAATAAATTTCTTTCATTTATTTCCGAATGGCTCATGATTTTTTCACATTCCCTTATCTGCAAACTCAAACAGTTTTGGGATTCTTCCTTCAAGAATCTGATTGCCCCCCTTTGGAGCTTATTCTGCTCCAATCCTGCGTTGGGCAAAGCTGATTTGCATACCACTAAGCTTGCCAAAGTTTGGCCTCCTCGGCATTCCCAATTCCTTCAGCTTCGAGAAATCCGACTTACCGGTAAAAGTTAAAACCTAAAAATCCCCCTGCGGCCAATCGATTGAGATTATCCGTCTTTTTACTAGCTACCCAAAAATCACCCAAGTGAACTCTGAAGCAGGTCAATTTTCATAAAAAAGGAGAGGCATAATTTTCATTTAAATCTTGAACACACCCTTTTAGATGAAAAAAATACATTTTTCAGAGTCTTAAATAACTTTTTCTGTATTTATAAAAATATAGTCATAATGAGTTGATTTACAGATCAATAAGATAGTTTTGTCCTTCAAATTAATCACCTATGAAAAGGCATTTACCATTTATTCTTCTCCTTTTTATCCTAGCCATAGGATCCTGTACCAATGATCAGGAAAGTCCCAGTTCACCCGATGAAATTCCTTATCGATTGGATTCAAATCAAGGGGTCCTTGGAGCTCGAGTGGATTTGAGTCAAGCAGGAACTATTTTCCCCCTTCTTCAAAGCAGTCTGTCTTCCTCCCGAATCCAAACGGTGGATTTCAAACTGGAATTACTCAGTGAAGTGAAACCACCCCAACTGAACGGTCAAAGCCTGCGGGCTGCCAACGTAAGGATTTCAGGGGACCTTTTGGTTATTTCTTACAACTTTGAAGGCAGCACCTATTTGGGAGGGATGGACATCGTCAATATCTCACAGCCTAATTCTCCAAGATTGATCACCCAAGTGCTGTTTGAAGACGGTTCTGTCAGTGATGCATATATTGAAGGGGGCCACCTGTATTTCGCTGGTGCCTTGGATATTGACCAAATAAGTGGATTAAATTCTCCTGCCATCGTAGGGAAAATCCGCCTGAATGAGGCCTCAGAAGCCACGGATGCGTATACTCAAGTCGATCTCCCCAGTTTTGTCGGAACTTACACCGAAAGGGGCTTTGGACGATATTTTGCCACCTCAGGAAATAGTGGTGGAGGATTGACGATCATGGACGAAAATTTCCAACGGACCGGATTTATCGATTTGCCCAATGCCCGATCTGTAGCTGTAGGGGATACCACTGCTGCCGTGCTTCAAGGCGAACCGGGAAGAATCGCAGTATTGGATGAAAATTTAGCCCTGATCAATCAGTTTTCCATAGCAGGAGCAAGCAATCCTGAGGCAAAAGGCCAGGTAAATTATTTCAATTCGTATTTGGCAGTGGCCGGAGGACTGGAAGGGGTTTTGATTTATAACCCAGTGGAGGGAAAATTAATCACCACTTTGAAAATGAGCCCTATTGAAGGCGTAGCTGACCCGGATATTGTTGCCAATGGTCTGGTATCAGAAGGCAATTCCCTCTTTATGGCCAATGGGGCGGCCGGACTGTATGTAGCGGATCTCATCGGCAACGAATTGGAAATTTTGGGGACTTTTAATGTAAATGCGTCTGCAAATGGAGTAGCAGTAAGGGAGGATTTGGTGGTGATAGCCAACGGGACAGCTGGTACACGAATCCTGAATCTGACCAAATCCAAACCCATACAGGAAGGAGAAATCTTCAATATCGACTTTTCTACCACTTCCCGGGATGAATTGGCTGTAAAGGGATGGGTGTTTCAATCCTTTACCCAAAGTGGAAGCGAACTTCGGGGAGGAAGGTATGGTGGACCTGACCGAACCAACTTGCTCAATCCAAGTGCATCCCAGAAAAACCAAATCAAAATTCCGGCAAGCCAATTGATTGCAGTCGACGAACTGAATGTATCCATCCGTCGTGATCAACCCTATGAAGTGTATGTTTGGTTTCAAAAAAAGGATGGGAGCATCGAGAATCTGGGCTTAACCAGACTGGCAGACAACAACTCGGTTCAGAATCTGAGCTTTGATCTGAAAGGTACCGAAAACTTGGACTACGTCATCTTAGGTGCCGCACCCGCTGCAGGAGGATACGGAAGAGTCTTTGTTTCCAAGGTCAGCATGAGTGGCAAATTTTGATTAACCCAACTAGAAAATAGTTTATCCAGCCCTATTGAAAGAAGTAAATCTCACTAGGATAGGGCGGGATTATTTCCTAGTTGTCTTAAATCCAATCCTTTTCAGATTTAACCCATTTATATTTCCGGAAACTCAATATTGATTTTGTTTTACCATTTCTATCGTATCCCCTTGGAATTGGGGTTATGGTATTGAGGAAAACATTTTGCATTTTAAGGGAGATAGTTAAAATTCAATCCTTACTCAGCTTTGTAGTCATGCAGTCAGGTAATGGTAAAATTGCCTTCCTTATTTCTTTCTTTTTGTTTTTTTCCGTGACTTTTTCCTTTTCCCAGGCAAAAGTAGTCTATAAAACTATAGATACTCTAGCCCTGACTTTAGAGATTTACTGTCCAACTAAATCGAGTGAATCCGGAAAATATCCGGCCATGATTTTCTTTTTTGGAGGGGGATGGACGGGTGGTGTTACCACCCAGTTTGAGCCGCAGGCGAAGTATTTCTCGGAGCGGGGCATCGTCTGTTTTTTGGCTGAATATCGGGTAAGCTCCAGAAATCAAACCTCCCCTTTTGAGTCTCTGATGGATGCCAAATCCGCCATTCGCTTTATCCGGAGCCACGCGGATGAATTCCAGATTGATCCGGACCAAATCATCGCCTCGGGTGGTTCGGCAGGTGGACACTTGGCAGCTGCCACGGCATTGATTGATGGATACAATGACCCTACGGATGACTTGGGAATCAGCTGCAAACCTGCTGCTTTGGTCCTCTTCAATCCCGTCATCGACAATGGCCCGGGGGGCTATGGCTTTGAGCGGATTGGTGAGGCTTACCTGGACTTTTCTCCCCTGCACAATATCCGGAAAGGGGCTCCGCCTACTGTGATTTTCTTAGGCACCGAAGACAACTTAATCCCGGTGGAGACGATGGAATACTACCAAAAAGTCATGGAAAAAGTGGGAAGCAGATGTGAGCTTTTCCTATATGAAGGGCAGCCGCATGGGTTTTTTAACTACCGTAATTTTGACTATTACGAAGAAACCCTGCTTCAGGCAGACCTATTTCTTCAGTCTCTGGGCTATCTGAAGCAAGGTCCAAAAATCGAGATAAAATAAGCTCTCAAATCCTAGCCACAAGCGATAAGAACTCAGGTCCAGTTCGTTTGGCTGTGATTATTTCTTTATTTTTCTTTAAAAATCAACCACCATGGAGCCACTCAAAATCTGGGAAGTCGAAGAGACTGTCATTACCAAGGAAAAAAAGATAAGACGCTTTACTTTCCGCAATCTCCTGCAGAGTTTTCTGGATATTTTTGAACTGGACCAAGGGATAGTCTACACCGTCATCGGATTGTTTAAATTTCCGGGCAAAATCATCCGGGAATACCTCGATATGGATCGGCTGACCATTACGAATCCCCTCCGGTACTTCTTCTTTGTGGTGGGGCTCAGTGCTTTTCTCACGATCAAGTATGACTTCTGGATCAAGCAAAATATGGCTTTGAACGGGGCAGAATCTGCCAGCCTGAGTCAGGAACAGCAGGCTTTCAATCAGCAATTCTCCGAAGTGTACCAGTCTGTCTTTATAGATTACCTTTCCCTTTGGTTTGCAGTGGCTGTCTTTTTCGTGGCTTTTTTCTCATTTCTGTTTTATAAAAAATCCGGATTCACCTATTGGGAACAGTTTATAGCCAATCTCTTTATCTTCAATCAGATGACACTGATTTTTATACCTTTCATTCTGGTATCCGAGCTGTTTGACAACATGAGTTTGTACTTGATCTACCTCCTTTTGGGCTATATCTATGCCATATGGGCCTACCGAGATCTTTTTGGTCAAGGTTGGGGAATTTCAATAGTCAAGGGTTTGCTGGTTCAGATTTTGGGTTCAATCCTCTTTTTTGGGGCATTCACCATCGGGTTGACTTTGGTACTGGTTTCAAAAATGTAGCACTCAATCCTATCCCATGCCTATGTCCATGCCTAGTTTACTATGAAAAATCTATTTTTTACCTTGCTTTTAACTGCTCTTCTAGGATGCCAAAAGGAAGGTTCCCAAACGTCTACTTCAGAGCTTCTTATCGAATCCTTCCAATCCTGGAATGGGGACAGCCTACCCTCCTATCCGGCTGGTAAACCGAAGATTTCCATTGTGAAAGTGACCCTCCCTCCCCATTCTGAATTGCCCAAACACTATCACCCCGTGATCAATGCTGGAGTTTTACTAAGCGGAGAACTGACGGTGATCGACTCAAAAGGGAATACCCTAAAAATGAAAGCCGGAGATCCCATCATCGAGCTGGTCAATCAGGTGCATTATGGAAGAAATGAAGGAGATGTACCTGCGGAAATTGTGGTTTTCTATGCAGGAACAGAGGATACGGAGATTGTAGTGAAAGAGTAGCCTTTTAGCCTTGATTTGCAAACTTCTCTTCGTCGAGCAGGATGATTGAATGTTTACCTCTTTTATTTCATTTCATACAAAAAAACGTCTGATTACAGGATTGAAGACTTAGTCCATAGCTTTTCAGAAATCAACTCAGCGTTTTATTCAGCCTGCATTAAAATGAAACTATTAGATAATTTACAATTTCTCCTTCCTTCCTAGTAAGAAGCACACCTTTTTCCCTAGGGCATTTTCCTCCTTTGATGCCACGTATACTTTTTTTATTTTCGTACGTAATTAATCAAACCATGAGCACTAAACTCACCTTAAATCTCAAAAAAGAAGTGATCGAAGAGGCCAAGGCTTACGCGAAACAACATCAAACAAGTGTATCCCAACTCGTGGAAAACTATCTGGACTCCTTGACCAGAGTTTCCAAAAAGAAATCCACCGTGAGCCCATTGGTAGAAAGTCTTACCGGAATCATCCCTACCGATTACGACGAGAGAAAAGATTATCGAGACTATATCGATAAAAAGTATCGCTAATGGAACGCCTATTCATCGATACCAATATCGTAATAGACCTCTTGGCAAGGAGAGAACCTTTCTTTCGGGAAGCCCAAGATCTTTTCACTTTAGGAGATCAAAAGAAAGTCCAGCTTTTAATTTCTGCTTTGACCTTTGCAAACGCTTACTATTCCATTAGCAAGCACCATAAAGAAGTCGAAGCGAGGAGACATTTGGCCAACTTCAAGGTTTTAGTGACCATTTTGCCCATTGATAACAAAATCATCGATTTATCCCTTGCCTCTGAATTTGCTGATTTCGAAGATGGATTGCAATATTTCACCGCAATCGAGAATTCTTCTGATTTAATTATTACCAGAAATAAAAAAGACTTTAGAGATTCTCAAATCCCCGTGCTGTCAGCCGGCGAATACCTGAGAAAATAGCCCATTCTTTCCCTAATCCTAGCAAAATAATTCCCGATCCCAAAACAAAATAACCATGCGAATATTCTTCACAGGAGGCTCCGGAAAAGCCGGAAAACACGTCATCCCCTACCTGCTTGACCAAGGACACCGAGTTCTCAATGTAGACTTGACCCCTTTGAATCATCCCGGAGTGGACAATCTTACGGCGGACATCACCGATTCCGGACAGATGTTCAATGCCATGAGCATGTATGCGGGATTTGATGAGATGGAGCCGGGAACAGGTGTGCCTCAGTTTGATGCTGTGGTTCATTTTGCCGCGGTACCTCGCATTTTGATCAAGCCCGACAATGAAACCTTCCGGGTGAATACGGTCGGAACCTACAATGTGATCGAGGCGGCCGTCAAACTCGGCATCAAAAAGATCATCATCGCCTCCTCTGAAACGACTTATGGGATTTGCTTCTCGGACGGAAAAACTAACCCGGCTTACCTGCCTCTTGATGAAGAATACGACGTCAATCCCATGGACAGCTACGGGCTTTCCAAAGTAGTCAATGAGCAAACTGCCCGGGCTTTTCAGCGCAGAACGGGAGTGGATATCTATGCCCTTCGGATTGGCAATGTGATCGAGCCCCACGAATACCAGCAACTTTTTCCTCATTACTTCAAGCATCCTGAGGTGAGAAGAAGAAATGCCTTCTGCTACATCGATGCCCGTGATTTGGGGCAAATCGTGGATTTATGTTTGAAAAAGGAAGGTTTGGGCTATCAGGTCTTCAATGCCGGAAATGACCACAATGGAGCCATCATTCCCAGCAAGGAACTGGCTGAGCGTTTTTTCTCCGGAGTACCTCTAAAGCATGATTTGGAAGAGAATGAAGCCCTTTTCTCCAATCGGAAAATTCGGGAAGTATTGGGATTCAAAGAGCAGCACCACTGGAGAAAGTATGTCAAAGAGGAGTAAGTCCCCTTTTTTTTTACCAATAAACCCGACTTTAACCGATCCTCCTCTCACAGGATTCCTTCTTCGGGAAAATCTTCTATTTTGCTTTAAACTATTCATATAGCGCTTTTATCCAATGCAATACCGCAGACTTGGCAAAACCGAACTAGAAGTCTCCATTTTAGGCTTTGGTGCCTCTCCCATGGGCAATGTCTTTGATCCTGTGGATGAAAAAGAAACCATTTCGGCAGTTCATTTAGCCTTGGACCACGGAGTCAATTTCATCGACGTGTCTCCCTTTTATGGATTGACTTTGGCAGAAAGTCGATTGGGAAAAGCGATCGAAGGAAGGCGCAAAGAGCTCATTCTGGCCAGCAAATGCGGAAGGTATGATCTTCAACACTTTGACTTTTCCAGAAAACGTATCCTCCAGAGCATCGATGAATCGCTCACCCGACTGAAAACCGATTACCTGGACTTATTTCAGCTTCACGATATTGAGTTTGTGGACAAGCAGATTATCCTGGAAGAAGCCGTTCCTGCCATTCAGGAGGTGGTCAAATCCGGAAAAGCTCGATTCTGGGGCATCACCGGATTGCCAGTCCGGTATCTTACCCAGATTGCCCGAGAAAGCCATCCCGACACGGTGCTTTCCTGGGCTCATTACAACTTGCTGGAGGATGAGATCAATGATGAATTGGTTCCACTCGCTCAGGAAATGGATTTTGGACTGATGAATGCCGCCCCATTGATGCAGCGCATCCTCTCCGATGCTCCTTTGCCTCCTTGGCACCGCTCTCCGGCAGAAGTAAAGGCCATGCAGCCCATTTTGTTGGACCTCTGCCAAAGTTTTGGATGCAAGCTGAGCCAAGTAGCCCTACGCTTTGCGATGGATCACCCCCTCATTTCTACCACGATAGTAGGGATGTGTGAAGTCAAAACTGTCCAGGAAAATCTCGAAGCAGTAGATTTAGAAATCCCTTCAGAATTAATAGATCGAATCCTTACGCTCGTCCAACCGGTCAAAAACCGAATGTGGTTTGAAGGAAAGGCGGAGAATAATGTTTGAGCAGGCAGGAATCGGAGAGAGAGAAGAAAGAGGTTGTAAAGTTGTAAGGTTTTAAAGTTGAAAAGTTAGGCTCCCTTTAGAAGGGTTTGAGATTCTTAAAAATCTCGTAAATCTGAATTCTTAAATCGTAGATCGAAATGAAAGCTCTTTTTCTCACCGAAGTCGGAAAATCGGAAGTTCGGGAAATCCCAAAACCCAGCCCCAAAGCGGGAGAAGTGCTGCTTGAGGTGGGGATGGTCGGATTTTGCGGCGGGGATTTGAATGGATTCAAAGGACTTTTTCCCCTACAGGAATATCCCAATATCCTGGGTCATGAAGTGGGTGCTACCTTGGTGGAAAAAGGGGTAAATGTCCCTGAGCACCTCCTATTGGGCACGAAAGTCACCCTCTACCCTTATCTGGCTTGTGGCACCTGCGTGGCTTGTCGAAAAGGCCGACCCAACGCCTGCAAAACCAATAAAACCATGGGCGTTCGCCGTCCGGGGGCTATGACGAGGTACATCACAGTGCCTTGGCAGGATGTATTTCCTTCAGAAAAATTGAGCCTACGAGAACTGGCTTTAGTGGAACCTCTTACTGTAGGCTTTCATGCAGTCAGCCGGGGACGAGTAAGCGCTGAAGACCGGGTTGCGGTCTTGGGTTGCGGAATCGTAGGCCTGGGAGCAGTGGCATCTGCGGTCAATCGAGGCGCTCAGGTCATTGCCATTGATCTGGATGAAAGCAAGCTGGAAGTGGCCCGGAAAATCGGAGTAGCTCATACCATCAATCCAAGCTCGGAAAACCTCCACGATCGTTTACAAGAAATTACCCAAGGAGAGGGACCCGATGTTATTATCGAGGCGGTAGGAAGTCCGACTACTTACCGAAGTGCAGTAAAAGAAGTGGCTTTTCTGGGCCGGGTAGTCTGTATAGGCTACGCCAAAGCTCCCGTGGAGTTCAATACCTCCCTTTTTGTCCAAAAGGAAATAGAAATCCTGGGTTCGAGGAACTGTGTAGGCAAAACCGACTTCCCCGAAGTGATCGAATACCTCGAATCCGGCAAATTCCCGGTGGAAGCTGTTATTTCCAAAACCATTTCAATCGAAGAAGGCCCCGTCACCCTCATAGAATGGGCCAGCAATCCCCAAGGAATCATTAAAATCATGCTCAATCTTGAAGACCAATGATCAAATCAGCTGTTACACTCAATCTTATAGAAACCATGTCCATCGGTCCTTGGATCTTTTGGCATAATCTGGAAGAAAGTCTAAAAAAAGCCGCTGAATTGGGTTTCGACGGGGTGGAACTTTTCACTGCCTCCGGGAATGCTTTGGATGCTTCCCATCTTCGAGATCGCCTTGACTTTTATGGGCTCGAGCTGGCAGCAGTGGGCACTGGTGCGGGCAAAGTACTTCAAGGTCTGACACTAACCGACCCTGATCCAGAAATCCGGAAAAGGGCGATTGACTATATCGCCGAAATGATTGATTTCGGTGCTCAGTTTGGTGCTCCTGCAATCATCGGATCCATGCAGGGAAATATTCCATCAGGACATTCTAAAGAGGATGCCTTAGACTTGTTGGCCGACGGGCTTTCCCAGTTGGGAAAAATCGCCAAATCGGCTGGGGTAATCCTGATTTATGAACCCTTGAACCGATATGAAAGCAATCTCATCAATACCCTTAAGGCAGGGAGTGAGTTTTTGAAGCGAAATCAATTGGGAGCAATTCGCCTTTTGGCTGACCTTTTCCACATGAATATCGAAGAGGACAATATGGCTCAAAGCATTCTTGATTTTGGTCAATACATAGGGCATGTACACTTTGCCGATTCCAACCGAAAACCCATGGGTTTTGGCCACACAGATATGCCCCCCATTGCCGCAGCGCTCAAGGAAATTAACTACTCGGGATACATTTCCGCAGAAGCTTTCCCCTACCCCAGTCCAGACGAAGCAGCAAAACAAACGATCAATCAATTCAAAAAATACTTTCACTAGATCTATCGCGTCATCACTTCCTAAACCTTATTCTTCCAAACTCCCATTCTCCCCAACTCCCAAACCTCCACACCATGAAACGATATTGCCTAGCTCTCGACCTGATCGACGATCCCGAATCCATCAAAAAATATGAAGCTCATCATGCTCCCGGAGCTGCTTGGCCGGAAGTGACTCAGCATGATGTTGACTGTGGAATATTGAATATTGAAATCTTCCGGACCGGTAACCGGATGTTTATGATTTTGGAAACAGTGGATGAGTTTACTTTCGAGAAAAAGGCAGAAATGGATGCCGCAAATCCCATCATTGCCAAGTGGGAGGAGTTGATGTGGGGATTTCAGCAACCTTTGCCTTGGGCTAAACCCGGAGAAAAATGGGTGCTCATGGATCGGATTTTCAAATCGGGAGAATAAATTCAATTCTGCTAAATTGACTCCAAATCCCCCAAAAAAGCGAGCGATTTATTTTTGGAATAAGTACAAAAACCAATTAATTCAGGGGATTCATTTCATGGCTCTCAGTAGACGAACCTGAAGAGGCCATCACCAAATTTGATCTTTTCTTTCTTTTGATTCTTTCCCAATTTTTGTTTATTGAATGTTACCCCAGCTAATTTTCATCTTTTTTTTAACCCTAATCCTAATCATAAATGATCATTGATGTTCATACGCACATAAATAATTACCACGAAGAAAAAGTAAGGTCACTGGAAAATTGCCTGGATCTCCTTTTGGAAAATATGGAGGAAAATAAGGTGGATTATTCTTTGGTCTTGACTTCTTACAAGGTCAATGAACACCGCCCAAGTACCCAACAAGTGGTAGAGGCAATTTCAAAACGAAAAAACCTGGGAGTAGTCGCAGGAATAAGCTTTCTGCATTACAACCATTGGGATATCCGGCAGATCGGAGAGTATCTGGGGCAGGGATTGGTAAAAGGCCTGAAATTTTACCCTGGCTACGAACCGTTTTATCCCAACAATAGTCGACTGAAAGTCTGGTACGAAATGGCCATGGAGTACGAAGTCCCGGTCATGTTTCATTCAGGAGACACCTATTCCCCCACAGGCCGGGTGAAGTATTCACACCCCTTGCAAATTGACGATTTGGCAGTGGATTACCCTGACTTGAAGATTGTCATTTGCCACTTGGGCAACCCATGGATCAAAGACTGCATGGAAGTGGTATACAAAAATGACAACGTCTATGCTGACATTTCCGGTTTGGTTTTAGGAAACTTCTCAGAAAAATTTGAACGCTTCATGAAGCACGAGATCGAGCAGATGATCACCTACGCAGGCAATCCCAAATACTTGCTCTATGGGACTGACTGGCCCATTTCCAACATGGATTCCTACTTGAACTTCATCGATCAGCTAGACCTGACTCCCGAGAAAAAAGACCTGATCTTTTGGCAAAATGCAGCCGAACTTTTCAAAATCGATTTAAAAAATCTGTAGTATGCCCGAATTGAGCCGCGCAGGTCGAATTCTATTGTCAAGAATTATGGCTTATTTTCCAATTCTAAATCCCCTTGATGATGAAAAAAACACTTTTTCTATCCTTGGCTTTGGCTTCAATGACCATGGCTTGCAAACAGGCCTCCAAAGAAATCCAAAAAGAAACCTCAAATGAAGACTCTGTTTTTACTACCTCTTTAGGAAAAGAATATTCCATTCCTGCCCCTTCCGAAAAGCTACTCGCCCAGTATGAAGAAGCACAATCAAGGTATGAGGCCAACCCGGAAGATGTGGAGGCTTTGATTTGGTACGGCAGGAGGACTGCCTATTTGGGTCAGTACAATCAAGCTATTCAGATTTTTTCTCAAGGGATAGAAAAATTTCCAAACCAACCCAAACTCTATCGCCACCGAGGTCATCGGTATATTTCCATCCGGAAATTTGACCAGGCTATCGCAGATTTGGAAAAGGCTGCCGAACTAATCCTGGGAACTCCCAATGAAATCGAGCCAGACGGCATGCCCAACGCCCTGAATATTCCTGTCAGCTCGCTTCATGGCAACATTTTCTACCACTTAGGCTTGGCCTACTACCTAGTTGGAGACTACGAGAAAGCTTACCTAGCTTACTTGAAATGCCGGGATAGCGGTTCTCATTATGACAACATCGTCTCGAGCATCCATTGGCTTTACATGATCCAGCAGCGATTGGGCAACCCAACCCTTGCCGATTCACTATTGGCCCCCATACATGCCGATTCGGTGGTGATTGAAAACCAAAGCTATGCGGACCTTTGTCGCTTGTACAAAGGCTGGATTCCGGTGGATTCGCTCATGGAGCAAGGCCCGGGAGGCACCCCCTCCAATGATGCGGTCCGCTATGGCGTGGCCAATTGGTACTTGTACCATCAAGATACCTCAGAAGCCAAAGAAATGATGAAGGGCTTATTGGAGACCAATTCTTTTGCTTCCTTTGGCTACATCGCTGCAGAGCAGGATTGGATCCGGATTTTTGGAAAAAAATAACCTTCCTTCTTTGATGCCTTTTTGAGTTTTAGGGAATTGCCCTTCCACTTTTTTCTCATAGAAAGGAAAAAGCAAAGTATCAATTCCATAAGTTTGAAAGGATATCCCTGCCAGTAAAATATAAACTCAACTCCTAAATCCAGACCACGAAAAAAAAAGTCTATCTTTTGGTAAATCAGGTACCATTGAGGCTAGAACAGCTAAATATAATTGCGAAAGGCTTTTTTGGAGTATCGGGTTTTGGACCAGATTAAACCCTTTTTCCCGGAAGGAGTCCAACCACAAAATCTCAGGGTATGAAAGGAAAATATTCGTTTTGGATTTTGGTAATTCCCTTTTTCCTAAGTTGTGAAAAAGAGAATCCCGCCCCTTCAAACCCCGAGATGTACTTTCCACCGGTGGGTAGCCCCACATGGGAGACCAGCAGTAGTGCGGAATTGGGATGGAACGAAAGTCGACTCCCTGACTTGTTGGATTTTCTCAAGCAAAAAAACTCCAAGTCTTTTCTGATTTTAGTCAAAGGAAAGATCGTTGTTGAGGAATATTTTGACGGACACACCCCTTCCACCACCTGGCAGTGGAACAGCGCCGGTAAAACTCTCGTTGCAGCCAGTGTCGGCATCGCTCAGGAAGAGGATCTGGTGGACATCAACAGCCCCGTATCCAGGTATCTCGGAACTGGCTGGACCAGTGCTCCTTCCGAAAAAGAAAACCTCATCACTATCCAATCTTTGCTGAGCATGACTTCCGGACTCAACGATGAAAGTGAGTTGGTCATCAAGCCCAACCTTACCTATCTTGCCGATGCCGGAACGAGGTGGTCTTACCATAATGTTTTTCAAAAATTGATGGATGCGATAGCTTCTGCGAGCGGGGAGAGTTTTGATAGTTACTTCGATTCCAACCTGGAAAGTAAAATCGGAATGGAGGGATTTTGGAACAAGGGGCTCGTATTTTCCATCTTCCACAGCAATACCCGAAGTATGGGCCGATTTGGTTTATTGGCCTTGAATCAGGGAAAATGGCAGGATGAACAAGTGGTGAATGAATCTTTTTTCAAAGCAAGTACTACCAGCTCACAATCAATCAACCCGTCCTATGGCTATTTTTGGTGGCTCAATGGCAAGCCCAAAGCCATGCTTCCCGGCAGCCAAACTATATTCCCTGGGCCTCTTATTCCCAATGCGCCCGCCGACATGGTTGCTGCTATGGGTGCTGAAGATCAGAGAATCTATGTGATCCCAAGCAGAAGCATGGTCATCGTCAGAATGGGAAGAGCCTCAGATCCTTCCAAACCTAGCTTTGCACTTTCAGGATTTGATCAAGCCCTGTGGGAAAAAATCAATGCCGTAATCAACTAATCTTCCCTAGTCAAGTGGGAGGGGCATCTTTTCTTGTTTTTTGCCTACCTTCCAATATGGAACCGAAGCTATAGAGAAACCCATGAAAACCCAAGATGAACGAATCGCCTCCATGACCTTCTCCTCTATCTACCCTCACTACGTGAACAAAGTGGAAAAAAAAGGAAGAAGTATCCAAGAACTGGATCAAGTAATCGAATGGTTGACGGGGTATGACAAAAACAGAATTGAGTCTCTAATCAAAGAAAAAGTCAGTTTTCTGATGTTTTTTGAAAAGGCAAACCTGAATCCCAATGCCCACTTGATCACCGGACTCATTTGTGGCTATCGAGTGGAGGATATCGAAAACCCACTGACTCAGAAAGTTCGCTACTTGGACAAGTTGGTGGACGAATTGGCCAAAGGCAAAAAAATGGAGAATATCCAAAGAACACCCTAGTCTTTTAGGATGAAAGCTAAATCAGTATCTGTCATTGGTTCCGGAATTATCGGCCTCACCGCTGCTATTGCTCTTCAAGAGGCCGGCTTTACCGTTCGCCTCTTAGCCAAAGAAAAGTTTCACCTCACCCTCTCTCATAAGGTCGGTGCTGTATGGTTTCCCTACACCATCGAACCACGGAAAAAAGTGGACCGATGGGCAGCGGTGAGCTATGAACGCTACCAAAAAGAATCCGCCTACGCTTCCGGGGTTTCCATGATTTCCTTTTTAAATGCCTACAAAGACCTGAAGGAAGAAGAGTGGGTCCGTCAGTTGCCGATCGGCACTGTGAGAGAAGCTTCCAGAGATGAGCTCCCCAAAGGAATGGAAAAAGGGCTGATTGCTGATGTCCCTTTGACCGAGCCTCCCTTGTACCTTCCCTATCTTTTTGGAAAATTTCTGGAATCCGGCGGGGAGTTTGAGCAAAAGACTTTTGAAAATTTGGCACAGCTGGAAAACTTAGGTGGTCTTGTGGTGAATTGTACCGGTTTGGGAGCCAAAGACCTCTGTCAGGATGAGGATTTGCAGCCCATGAGGGGGCAGATATTACGTGCAGAAAAGCTGGATATTCCTTCCTTTGCCGATCCTACCCGCAAAGGGGCTCTTTCCTACATCATTAAAAGAAGTCAGGATTCCATCATCGGAGGTACAGATTATGATCAAGATTGGAATGAAAAGGAGGACCCGGAGGATACTTCCAAAATTCTGTCCCGACTTCGGGGCTTTGGGATTGCCGAGCCACCCAAAATTCTAGAAACCTTGGTGGGACTGAGACCCAAGCGAAGCTCGGTGAGGTTTGAATTCGATCGGGATTTCCCCCATATTTTTCACAATTATGGGCATGGAGGGGCAGGATTTACTGTAGCTTGGGGATGCGCATTGGAGCTGGCAGAAATCCTCGGCTGATTAAGGATACTTCCTCCTGCAAAAAAATAAGGCAAATGAAACTATTTAAGGCTATTTTCAGGATAGGAAGAGACCGAACTGAATGAATGGAAAGGATTCCTCAAGTCTGGTCTGAATCCCCGTCTCGCTAAGCGTCCTCCCCAACAAGTATGGCTCAAGTACCGGTAAGCAATCAGGTAAAAAGAATACTTCCCATCATTCTGGCTACGGCCATTTTTATGCTGATGCTGGACTCCACGATTTTGAATACGTCCCTGCCGGCCATTGCCAATGACCTCAATGAGTCCCCGCTCAACATGCAAAACGCAATCATTAGCTATGTATTGACGGTGGCTTTGTTGATGCCTATCAGCGGATTTATGGCAGACCGATTTGGTACCAAGCGGGTATTTATCGGGGCATTGATGGTCTTTGCTCTTGGGTCTCTTTTCTGCTCATTATCCCAAAACCTCAATCAATTGGTGCTTTCCCGGGTGATTCAGGGAGTAGGTGGCAGCATGATGACGCCTGTGGGCCGACTGACTCTGATCAAATCCTTTCCCCGAAACGAAGTGGTTCAAGCCATGAATTTTGCTATTGTTCCGGCCTTGATCGGGCCGATTTTGGGACCATTGGTGGGTGGCTACATGGTCGATTACCTTTCTTGGCATTGGATTTTTATGATCAATCTCCCCATAGCAATCCTGGGCATCTTACTCAGTCTGAAATTTCTTCCTGATTTCTATTCTCCCGCTTCAGCGTTTGATTTGAGAGGATTCCTGATTTTCGGTGCAGCCACTTTTATTCTATCCATATCCTTGGAGCTTTTAGGAGAGTCGGTCCAGCTTACCCCCTTGCTGATCGGCGTTTTTCTGGGCTTTCTTTTGCTCTATTTCTATTACCGCCACGCCAAGCGGGAAGATAATCCTCTATTCCCTCTGGACCTTTTTCAGGTAAGAACCTTCCGAGTTGGTATCCTTGGCAATCTCGCCACCCGATTGGGAATCAGTTCAGTTCCTTTGCTCCTGCCCTTGATGATACAGATCGCCTATGGAAAATCAGCCGTGGTATCAGGCTGGATCGTGGCTCCAATGGCCCTGACTGCCATGCTGGGCAAGTCCGTGGTGATCCAAATTCTGGATAGAATCGGGTACAGAAAAACATTGATGATCAATACCTTCCTGATCGGCTGTCTGATTTGCTCTTTTGCTATCCCCAGTCTGGAAGCTTCCATCTTTTGGCATCTGCCCATTATTGCGGTTTTGGGATTTTTCAATTCCATCCAGTTTACTTCCATGAACTCAATCGCCATTGCAGACCTACGCCCCTATCACACAAGTAGCGGAAACTCCCTGCTATCGGTCAATCAACAACTGTCCATAGGATTTGGAGTAGCTTTAGGTCTCTTGATTCTCAAACTTTTTGAGGGTGATGAAAAACTAATTCCAAAAGAAGTCCACCAGGCTTTTCGCTATACCTTTTTGATCATAGGAAGCTTGACCATCATCTCCGGTCTGGTTTTTAGAAGACTTCATTTCAGAGATGGAGAAAATTTGAAATCTTGATCTATCCATTACATATCTTTTGGGAAAGGACACAGAAGTTATTTTCATCCGAAAGTCTAGGTACGATATAAATCGCTTTTGATGAGGGGGAATGTTGCAAACTGAGGAAGAAGCCAATTTTTCCAGTTTTTTTTCTGGGTCAACAGTAAGCAGAGGACAATTTGTCCCAAAACCAAGCTGATAATCAGGTTCAAGGTATTCAGCTCAAAAAGAAAGTAACCCAGTCCCATAAAGACGAAAATCAATAAGGCATAGAGTACTTTAAGCCTGGAAAATCGGGCGATTTTGAGCTGGACAAATAAAGAAAGAAAACCAAATTTTGTTTGGCTGTTTAGCAAGGCCAATCCCGGCAGCAAGCCCAAAATCAGCAAAAGATACCGATCCTCAGGCATGGTATAGATCAAAACCCAAGAAAGAGAGAAAAAAACTCCCAAACTAAGGAGAAAAGAAAGGGTAGTCACCGCACGTTTGGTGGCCTCAAACCTCTCCAAATTACCCGAACTCCATTCCTTGGAAAACAGGTGAAGGGCTGCCTCATAGACCCCGTTCGCCGGAGCCATCATCACACTCCATAGGGCAAAAACCATCGAAAAATACATCAACTCAGCACTTGCGCAGCAAATAGTAAGGTATCCCATAAACAGATAGGTAAATAGGTAAAAAAAGAAAACGGATAAGCCCGGCAGAAATGCCGCCTTGATTACAACCCGGTCTACCCTAAGGGATTTTCGAGGTGAGCGAGGTACAGCTCTGAACCATCGGTAGACCTGAATTCTCAGCAAAATCACCCAAACCATTTCCGAAATAATTCCAGAAAGGAGCACGATTTTGACTGGATCAAGGGAATCCCAGCCTAAGACCTGAAAGCTCAGAACCAAGCTGGTATTGAGCACGATCGAAATCAAGGCCAAAACCCCGACTGTTTTGAGTTGCCCCATTCCTACCAGAAGGGCATGATGGCTTAGGCCCAAGAAAAACACCAGCACCAAAAGCAACAGAAATGGCAGACTCCCCAAAAGCATTTCGATGGAGTCACTGGACATCCACCCACTCAGGAGTGCCCCCAGCAAGGCGGTCAATACAAATACTTTCAATCCTTGGCCCAAAAAGATTCGAATTGAGCGATTGAAAACGCCTTTGGCAAGAGGAAGCCGGCTGTGGTGCTTTGTTCGTGCATAAAAATTGTGATAACTATCGGCCAGTGCATTACCGATTGCAAAACAACAAAGCAAAAACGTATCCAACAGGCCAATCACCCCTATGGCTTCCCCCTGACCAAAAGCAAATAAAAAAACTCCTGAAAAGAGCAGGACACTTTCGCTCAATTCACAAAGAATCAAAGAAAAAGAATAGTTAAAGAGTTGAGACTTTCGAATGGTCATCATTTTTACCTGCACAAAATCACTTCTCCAAGGTCCAAACATCCGGAAATTCCCGTGTCACCCAAATGGGTGATTTAGCTCCGCCAGGAGAAAAAATAAGCTTAAACAGATAAAACCAAGTCAGGAAAGACCTTCTAAAAGTTCTTTGATTCGAAAGAGAGCCTGGGTCCTGTTTCGAACATCGAGCTTTTCAAAAAGATGTTGCAAGTGAGTTTTGACGGTATTCACCGAAATAAAAAGTTCTTCAGCTATTTCCTTGTTTGTTCTTCCTGTTTTCAATAGCTCCACCAATTCCAGTTCTCTTTCGCTGAGCGCATTGGGAAGCATGCTATTGATTTCCTTTAGGCTGAAACCAGCGGTCCCTTGCCTTGCATAGTCAAAATTGAATATAGCCACCTCCAGTGAGGTCATCAGGCTATTGCCATCAAAGGGCTTGAGAAGGTATCCGGATGGAATAGTCTGCTTTGCTCTTTCCAGAGTTGCCTTATCCGCATGACTGGTCAAGAATACAAAGGGAAATTGGTAGTGCTTTCTGATTTCACCGGCCAGGGTTACTCCATCCATCCCATCTCCCAAATTGATATCCAGCAATAAGGCATCTGGCTGGGAAAGTTGCAAAATCCGAAGGGCCTCCTCTCCTTCGTGTGCGATTGCCTGAACCTCAAATCCACTTTCTTCCAAATAACCCCGAATATCCTCTGCAATCAAAGGCTCATCCTCTACGATCAGGATGCGATATTTTCTAGCCATATGCGCCTGTATTTTCCAATGGCACAGGTGACACTGTAGCCATTTTTGTTTTCAATGATGATTTCCGCTCCCAGCTTTTGCTGAAAAGCTTGGATTAACTTCATTCCAAAATTCGTCCCTGTGTTTTGGCTGGCATTATTGCCGATACCGTCATCTTTGACTTGGAGCTCCAGCTGCCTACCTTTTTCCATAAATATTACCTCAAGCTGACCAGATTTCCCTTCCGGAAAAGCATATTTTAGGGAATTGGTTATCAGTTCATTTAAAATAATCCCCACCGGAACAGCCGTATCCACATCCAAATGAATGGGCTCCACATTCAGGATCAATTCCACCAAATCCCTGTCCAGTCGATAGGTGTCAAACAAATTCTGACTGAGCTGGGTGACGTATTCCTTCATGTTGATGCTTTTCAGGTCATGCTCTCCATAAAGATACTGATGGATCAGAGCCATGGATTTGACCCGGTTTTGACTCTCTTTGACTGCTTCTAGAGCCTTGGCATCCTCGATTTCCCTTCCCTGAATACTAAGAAGGCTGCTTACCACTTGAAGGTTATTTTTGACCCGATGATGGATTTCTCTCAGGAGTACTTCTTTGTCCTGAAGGGCTACTTGAATCGCTTTGTTTTTTTCTGCCAAAATCAGTGCGTTTTTCCTTTGAGTCCTATATCGGTAAGCAAAGAATCCCCCCAAAAAAAGCAGCAATAGCGTCACGACCACCAGCATACTGAGTCTTGCCCTGTTGGCACGGACCTGTAGCTCCCTTTCCGCTGCTTGCAGTTCGAGCTCGGTAATTTGCCTTTCTTTCCGCTCGGACTCATACTTCTGCTCCATATCTGCCGTGAGCCGAAGTATTTCCATAGTCCGTAAAGAATCGTTTAGGTTAATGTATTTCTCAAAATATTGACTGGCTTGCTCAGGCTTTCCGGAATCTTTGAAAATCTGTGCCTTTCGAAAATAGACATTGCTGAGCCCGTGAAAGCTCTTTACCCTGTCCAAATAGTCTTCTGCCTGATTAAGGTAATCCATGGCAGGTCCAAGTCTTCCCTCCTCCTGCTCCAAGGTACCCAATCCCTGCAAAGCGACCCCTACCGAATTGTAATCTTTTGAGGCCAAACCTGATTTTCGGGCCTTTTCATAATAAAACCTCGCCGAATCACCTTGGGTATTTTTCCAAAAAAAATCCCCCAAACTCAAACTGCTGTGAACGATCAATAGGGAATCCTGAATCGCTTCAGCAATTTTGTTTGCTTCTCGAAATAGCCCCTCCGCAGTATCCAACTGGTTCATGTTTTTGTAAGAAATCCCCATATTGATCAGACAGGCCGCTATTCCAGCCCTATTTTGTCTGGATTGCTCAATCTCCAGAGACTTCCGGAAGTAAACCAGAGAAAGTTCATAGTTCTGCTGGTTTTGAAAGAGCGCTGCCATGTTGTTGAAGGTATTTTCCAAACCTTCCCCGCCAACTTCCTGCCTTAGAGGAATGACCTGAAGATAGAGAGAGATAGCCTCCTCGTATCTTCCGGATAATTCCATCAGAATCGCTTTCATCTCCAGGGAAACAGATTTCCAGTAGGTGTCTTCCAACTCGATGGATTTGGTCAAAGCCCAATCGGTATAATGCAGGGCACTGTCAAAATCTTGGTAATAGTACTCCCAGGCTAGGTCGTTCAGCAGTCCCACCATCTCCTGATCCTTCTCTGCTTGCGCTAGCTTTTGCTTCAAATCCAGAATCAGTTCCGAATCAGATTGGGCATAACCCACTTTCGGGTAAAAAAGAACCAATAGAAAAAGGATCAGATTAAAAACCGACTTCATCTTCATGGAGATAGAAAAGATCGAAATGAAGGTTGAATTTTTTCTAAAATAGGAATTTCTTCATTATCAGCCACTTTCATTCCGGCTTCTACAGCAAAAACCCGGTTTATCAAGAAAAAATATCCAGTGCAGTGAAAGAAGAGGAAAGGATAGACCACCGTACTTCCAAGCAGGAAAATCAAAAAAACATACTAGCCCCCATGCTTCCGTATAAGATTTATTGAATTATTTTGGAGGTATTCAACCCTTTCGGCATGAACCTCACCATTGAAAATATTGTATTAATCGGCTCCATTTTGCTTCTCTTGAGCATCGTAGCGGGAAAAACTTCCTACAAATTCGGAGTGCCTACTTTGCTTTTGTTTTTGGCCATCGGTATGCTGGCTGGCTCTGACGGAATCGGCGGAATAAATTTTGATAATCCCAAAATTGCGCAGTTTATCGGCGTCGTCTCGCTCAATTTCATCCTTTTTTCCGGGGGATTGGATACCAGTTGGAAGTCTGTCAAGCCCATAGTCCGGGAGGGATTGGCCCTCTCTACCCTGGGAGTTTTATTGACAGCACTTTCTTTGGGGACTTTTGTTTGGCTGATTACCGAATTCACCTTTTTTGAAAGCATGCTCTTGGGATCCATCGTATCCTCCACCGATGCAGCTGCCGTTTTTTCCATCCTACGATCCAAAAGTCTCGCACTCAAGACCAACCTTCGACCAACCCTGGAGCTTGAGAGCGGAAGCAATGATCCCATGGCCTACGTCTTGACCCTTACATTTTTAAGCTTGGTCACCAACCCCAACCAGGGTTTTCTAGCTATTCTTTTGCTGTTTCTGCAGCAAATGATTTTGGGAGCAGTAGCGGGTTTTGTATTTGGCAAGTTGAGCAAATACATCATTAACGGAATCAAGCTGGGATTTGAAGGGCTATATCCGGTCTTGGTCATTGCCTTGATGTTCATCACTTTTTCTGCCACGGATTTTATCGGAGGCAATGGGTTTTTGGCCATTTATCTCTGTGCGGTTTACTTGGGAAATCAGGAGCTGATTCACAAAAAAACCATCTTTCAGATGTTTGATGGATTAGCTTGGCTCATGCAGATAGTTCTATTCCTTACGCTGGGATTGTTGGTTTTTCCTTCGGAAATAGTCCCCTATCTGGGAATAGGCCTATTGATCTCTCTGTTTTTGATTTTGATTGCCCGACCTGTAGGTGTGATGATCAGTCTGATTTTTTTTAAAATGAAATTCCGAAGAAGGCTCTACATTTCATGGGTAGGACTGCGTGGGGCAGTGCCCATAGTTTTCGCCACCTATCCTCTATTGGCAGGAATCGATAAAGCCAACATGATTTTCAATATTGTCTTTTTCATTTCCGTCACCTCGGTTTTAATCCAAGGAACTACCCTCTCGGTAGTAGCAAAATGGCTGAAAGTCGCTCTCCCTGAGAAAGTGAAAAAAATAACCGAAATAGACAAGCTGGTTTTAAATATTCCAAAATCCTCAATGCAGGAGTTTGAAATACTCCCGGAATATCAAGCAGTCAATAAACGGATCGTCGATTTGAATTTCCCCAAAACAGCCTTCATCATCATGATTAAACGCAAGGGTCAGTACATCAGACCGGGAGGATCCACCGAAATTGAAAGCAAAGACACCCTGATGGTATTGGCGGATCAGGTAGAAGATTTTGAAAAAGTGGAAAAATGCCTTCAAAACCCGGATAAAGCCTGAACTAGTATTTATCCTTTATCCGAAAGAGGAGGAAGACCGCCAAATTTTGGACCTCCTTCCATTTGAAGGAGGTCGAGCAAAAGACCAAATTTCCCACCCTAACCCGGGAACTGCCAAAGACGGGGCACAAAGCCCTTCAGGTAAAGAACCCAGGTCCTTTTGGTCCGTTGAGCTTACTTTCAGACTGAAGGACAAATTCTGTACAGGACAAATTCCTGAGTCCTTTATTCATTTTTTCCTACCTTTGCGGCTTGTTGATTTCTCACCTTTCCATCTAAAAAATGGCCCTCAAAAAAATTCAATCCGCTTTAATCTCCGTCTACTATAAAGACAATCTCGAACCGATAATCGCCCTACTCAAGCAGCATGGAGTAAAAATCTACTCCACAGGAGGTACGCAGAAGTTTATCGAAGAACAAGGCGCTGAAGTCATCCCCGTAGAAGAACTTACATCCTACCCCTCTATCTTCGGCGGTCGGGTGAAAACCCTCCACCCAAAAGTATTCGGAGGCATCCTTTACCGAAGAGAAAATGAAGGCGATTTGGCTCAGGCAGCAGAATACGACATTCCAGCCATCGATTTGGTCATTGTGGATTTATATCCTTTCGAAGAAACAGTGGCTTCCGGTGCATCCGAGGCCGACATTATCGAAAAAATCGACATCGGTGGCATCTCCCTCATCCGTGCCGCTGCCAAAAACTTCAAGGACGTGATCATCATCGCTTCCAAAAACCAGTACGGAGAATTGGAAGAAAAACTGAAGGCACAAGATGGAGGAACTACCATCGAGGACAGAAGATACTTTGCCGCGCAGGCTTTCCAAGTGTCATCCCATTACGACACTCATATTTTCAACTACTTCAACCAAAGCGAGGGAATTCCCGCTCTGAAAGTGTCCGAAAGCAAGGCCAAAGCCCTTCGCTACGGAGAAAATCCGCATCAGGCAGCTCATTTCTACGGAAATCTGGAAGATCTTTTCGATCAGCTCAATGGCAAAGAGCTTTCGTACAACAACCTGGTGGACGTGGACGCTGCAGTCAACCTGATCGCTGAATTCCCAGACCAAACCGCCTTTGCCATCCTAAAGCATACCAATGCTTGTGGCTGCGCCACTGCCGACTCCGTCAAGGAGGCTTACCAAAAAGCATTTGCTGCAGATACTACTTCTGCATTTGGAGGTGTATTGGTGACCAACAAACCAGTCGACAAAGCCGCTGCAGAAGAAATGCATTCCCTCTTCTTCGAAGTGTTGATCGCTCCGGAATTCACCGAGGAAGCTCTGGAAGTATTGAAAGGCAAAAAGAACAGGATTCTGCTTCGCCAAAAAATGGCCCTTCCTGGCACTAAAATGATCAAGACTCTTCTGAACGGAGTGATCGAGCAGGACAAGGATTTGGCTACCGAAAGCAAGTCTGATTTCAAAGTGGTGACCAAAGTTGCCCCATGTGAAAAGGAAATGGACGCATTGGTTTTCGCAGCAAAAGTCTGCAAACACACCAAGTCCAATACCATTGTATTGAGCAATGATTCCCAGCTTTTCGCATCCGGAGTAGGCCAAACTTCGCGTGTGGATGCTCTCCGTCAAGCGATCATCAAGGCGGGAGAATTCGGCTTTGACCTGAAAGGAGCTGTAATGGCTTCCGATGCCTTCTTCCCCTTCCCGGATTGTGTGGAGATCGCGCACGAAGCCGGAATCACAGCCGTGGTGCAGCCCGGCGGCTCCATCAAAGATCAAGACAGCATTGATTTCTGCGACGCCCATGGCATGAGTATGGTGATGACCGGAGTCAGACACTTCAAACATTAATTTGAAGTATCAAGTAGCTAGAATTTAGTATCAAGACCTCCGGTTCGACTAGAATCGGAGGTTTTTTGTTTTTTTCTAAACCAATTGATTAAATCCGGATTAATTTGAAAATTCAGATTCTTTTTAATGACATTATTTTAGAAGTAGTATGGGGAAGTACCAAAAATTTTTGATAAAAATTCTATCAGGAACTTCGGATGCTAATGTAGATTTTGAAGAGCTCAGAAGATTATTGATCCTCTTTGGTTTTGCTGAAAGGATCAAAGGAAGCCATCATATTTTCACCAAAGAAGAGATAGAGGAAATTTTGAATATTCAAGAAATTCAGGCCAAAGCCAAACCCTATCAGGTGAAACAAGTAAGAAACCTTATATTGAAGTATCAATTAAAACTCGAAGAAAATGACAATTGAATCAAAATACGAAATCATCATTTATTGGAGTGAAGCAGACCAGTCATTCATTGCAGAGGTCCCAGAACTAGCTGGTTGTACAGCTGACGGAAAATCCTATGCTGAGGCGCTAAAAAATGCGGAAACAGTCATTTCTGAATGGCTCGAAACAGCAAAAGAATTGGGAAGAACTATCCCAAAACCAAAAGGTAAATTGATGTTTGCTTAATGGTAATTTTAAAATTCCCAGATTCAAGTAATAAGTGCAACACTAAAGGTTTAAGGAAGGAAGCCTAGGCTTCCTTCCTTAGGCTGAAGAATTAAATTAGTGTTGTCATGCAGAAATTCAATCATCTCAGCCCAGAGCAAAGGTACCAAATCGAAATTTTAATCAAACAAGGGGTGACTCAGA